>JBBRZT010000020.1:0-23371 GCA_038236395.1 Candidatus Acidiferrales bacterium | reverse complement strand
GCGGACGGGCTTTCGCACGGTTGCACGGGCAAGGGCAACGACCAGGTGCGTTTCGAACTGGCATACAAAGCGATTGCGCCCGACGTGCAGATCATCGCGCCATGGCGCGAGTGGGACATCGATTCGCGCGAAGACGCCATCGCCTACGCGCAGAAACACAATGTCGCGGTGGAGCAGAGCAAGAAAAATATTTACAGCCGCGACCGTAATATCTGGCACCTCAGCCACGAAGGCGGCGAGCTGGAAGACCCTGCCAACTCGCCAAATGAAGCCATGTGGCAATGGATTGCTTCTCCGCAGAATGCGCCAGACAAAGCCGAAGAAGTGGAGATCGGTTTTGAAGCGGGCTCGCCCGTTTCGGTGAATGGTACGAAACTCGGCCCGGTGGATTTGTTGAATACTCTGAATGAGATCGCCGCCAAGCACGGAATTGGCCGCGCCGACATTGTCGAGAATCGTCTGGTGGGCATGAAGTCTCGCGGAGCATATGAAACGCCTGGAGGAACATTGCTCGTCACCGCGCACCGCGAGCTGGAAACCTTAACGGTGGATCGCGAGACGGCGCACCTTCAGCAGGCTTTGTCACTGCGTTATGCGGAGCTGGTGTATTACGGGTTGTGGTTTTCTCCCTTGCGCGCCGCGCTGGATGGATTTTTCAACGTATCGCAGCAGCGTGTAACCGGTGTGGTGGGATTGAAACTTTGGAAAGGCAATCTAAATGTGACCAAAAGAGTTTCGCCATTCTCGCTGTACCGCACCGACCTGGCCAGCTTCACCATGGGGCGCTATAACCCGAAAGACGCCGAAGGTTTCATCAACCTGTTCGCTCTGCCCGTTACCGTAAGGCCAAAAGCCAAGGCAGAAGGCGGGAACTAAGCAGCGCAAATCTTGATGGCGATGGAAATAACGGAAATGACCGAACGCAAAAACGATCGCTTGTGGGGAGGCCGCTTCGAACGCGCGCCGAACGTGGAATTCGACGCGTTCCAGCGATCATTTGCGTTCGACCGCCGTTTGCTTCCGTATGAGCTGGCCGTGGACCGCGCGTGGGCCAAAGCCCTGCAAGGCCCGGGCATCTTGGACGTGGACGAAGTGCAGAAAACGCTCGCGGCGCTGGATCGCGTCGAGCAGCGCGCTAAAAAGGAAAAAGCGTCGCTCGACGCATCCGATGCCGAGGATGTACACCACTTCGTCGAAAAGGCCCTGGTTGAAGAACTGGGCGCGCTCGGATGGAAATTGCATACCGGCCGGAGCCGCAATGAATTGGTGGCCACCGATTTCCGCATGTTCGTCAAGGAAGCCGCCGCGCAAACTAAGGCGACTCTCGCCGATCTGATCGCCGTGTTTGTCCGCCTGGCAAAATCCAATTTGCATTTGCCCATGGCGGGCATGACCCACATGCAGCACGCCCAGCCAATCTTGCTTTCCCATTTCCTGCTGGCGCACGCGGAAGCGTTTCTACGAGACGTTGTGCGCCTCGATAGCGCCGCTTCCAGCGCCGACGCCTGCCCCATGGGTTCCGGAGCTTTAGCCGGCTGTTCGTTTGCTGTCGATCGCGAAGCCATCGCCCGCGAGCTCGGCTTTGCGCGCATCACTGCCAACAGTCTTGACGCCGTCAGCGACCGCGATTTCGCACTGGATTATCTTTTCGCGCTTTCCGGAATCGGCACGCATCTTTCGCGGCTCTCCGAAGACTTCGTGCTCTTCGCCTCCCAGGAATTCGGCTACGTACTGCTCCCCGATGAATATTCCACCGGCAGCAGCCTGATGCCCCAGAAAAAAAATCCCGATGCTTGGGAGCTCCTGCGCGGCAAAACCGGGAGAATCACTGGAGCGCTAATCGGCCTTTTGACCACGTTGAAGGGCCTGCCGAGCGGTTATCAACGCGATCTTCAGGAAGACAAGGAATCGCTGTTTACCGCGCACGATCAAATCGCAGCGATGCTGGCAATCGCAACGGGCGCTTTGGCGGCCACCAGGTTTAACGAAGAAAAATTGAAGGGCGCGGCCGCGAACGACGCGTTGTTGGCCACCGAAGCCGCGGATTACCTGGTGCGCAAAGGCATGCCATTTCGCCAGGCCCACGACATCGTCGGAAAGCTTCTTCGCGAAGCGGAACGTCAAAATAAAAAGTGGACGCAGATGCCGCTTGAAGAGCTAAAAAAACTTTCACCGATTTTGGAACATGATTTTTCAAACGGATTAAATGTGGAATCCGCACTGGCCGCCAAAGCCGTTCCCGGTGGCACGTCGCGCGAATCCGTGCAGCAAGCATGCGAGTATCTCGAAAAGAAATTGACCAAACTCTAAGGAAATGGGAGCCAATCATGAAAGTCACATCCAGCACCGTCCAGCAAACAACTGCCGTCGCAGCGGAGGATCGGAGGCCTCTTCCGTGAGTCACGCGCTCACGCAGCGGATGTCCCCGCCATGAAGCACGCCCTCTCCGAAGCCTCGCTGCCGCATGGATTTCGCTTCGCCGCGACTGCTTGCGGCCTGAAAAAAACCGGTGCGCTGGATCTCGCGGTGCTGTGCAGTGATTTTCCGGCGGCGGCTGCAGCGGTATTCACGCAAAACCTGGTGGTTGCCGCTCCTGTCGTCATCTCCAAGGATCATCTGCGCAGTTCCAAAGGACGCATGCGCGGTGTGGTGGTGAACGCCGGCAACGCCAATTGCGCCACCGGACCGGCAGGCTATGCCGCGGCGCAACGCACTGTAGCGGAAGCCGCCAAACGCCTGGGCTGCCGCGCCGAAGAACTGTTCGTCTGCTCTACCGGAGTCATCGGCGTAACGTTGCCGGTGGACAAAATCCTGCGCGCCCTACCGGTGATTGCGCGTCACCGCCGTCCATCGGCTCGTTCCTTCGCGGAACTCTCTCTGGCAATCTGCACCACCGACACGCGCCCGAAAACGTCGTCGTCTTCCTTCAAAATGGCGGGCAAGCGCATTCATTTTGTGGGCTGCGCCAAAGGTGCGGGAATGATTCATCCCAACATGGCCACCATGCTGGCTTTCGTGATCACCGATGCGACCATCGCGCCGGTGCTTTTGCAAAAGACGCTGCGCGAAGTGACCTCGCGAACCTTCAACGCCATCTCGATAGATGGCGACACTTCCACCAACGACACTTTGCTCGTGCTGGCCAACGGTGCCGCGGGTGCTCACAGCATTAAATCCGGCTCCGCCGCGCATCGCGCCTTTACTCATGCGCTCGAAGAAGTTTGCCGTTCTCTGGCGCTGCAAATCGTCGCCGACGGCGAAGGAGCGCAGCGCGTGATCGAAATTGAGGTTCGCGGAGCGAAGAGCGAATTTGCAGCACGGCGCATCGCCGAAACCATCGCCACTTCTCCGCTGGTAAAAACGGCCTTCGCCGGCGGCGATCCGAATTGGGGCCGGATTTTCGCGGCCGCGGGACGCTCAGGAGTGAAATTCGATCCGACGCTGGTCGAAATCACGATGGCGGGTGTTCCGGTGTTGCGCCGCGGCAGGCCGCTCGATTTCAACGAGCGCGCCGCGAGTAACCGGCTGCTCGCCAAGCACGTCCCCATCATCGTGAACATGCACGCGGGCGGCGCGATAGCCCGCTACTGGACCTGTGATTTCACCGCGGAGTATGTGCGCATCAACGCCAGTTATAGAACATAGGCCAGTTACCGAACTTAGTCGGTTATCGAACATAGGCCAGCTACCAGACTTGAACTTGGGAATCGCCTCAGCCGCGCCCAAATCATTTCCGGTTGCAAAACAACTTATTATTCGAGAGGATTCCACTGACCGCTGAAGTCACGGTCTGCGTCCGCGGTGGCTCGGCCCCTCGACTGCCCGTACTCTACAGATGTTTCTTCAGTGCGCTCGCTCCGCGACTCGTAGTGGGGTTCCGGACAGAAGAGGTGCGCAGGTGAAGAAGCTCTATATCGGTAATCTCCCGTTTTCCGCAACTGAAGAACAACTTAACGAGTGGTTTGCTCAAGTCGGCGTAACTCCCTCAGGCGTGAATCTGATTCGTGACCGCTTCACCGGCCAATCCCGCGGATTCGCGTTCGTGGAAGTCACCAACGATGAAGACGCCGACCGCGCGGTGAACTCGCTCAACGGCCAGAATTTTGGCGGGCGCAACCTGGTGGTAAACGAAGCGCGGCCTCAAGCGGAGCGCGGCGGCGGTGGTGGCGGAGGCCGACCCGGTGGCGGCGGTGGTGGGGGATATGGCGGTGGGCGCGGCGGCCATGGAGGTGGCGGTGGGCGCGGCGGAGGAGGTGGCGGTCGTGGTGGCGACCGCGGTGGAGATCGCGGCGACCGCGGTAATCGCTGGTAGTTTAGGTTCAGTTCACGCGACGGTTTTCTGCTTTAGTCCTCAAGCAGTTTTTCTTCGTAGTATCGCGGCAGTCTTGCGCTCCACGCTTGTCCACCCTGAATGATTTTCTTCGAAAATCGAATTGCCGATCTCCCGGTATTCCTCGCTTACGGCTGCCGTAAGCAAGCCGTCTAATAGCGCTAACACTAACGTTAGAGCGTCCTCCAGGGTACCCGGTACCTGTGCGAAACAAAAAGACTAATGACGTGTTTGAAACAATGTAGGCAACAAAGTGGAAGAAAGTGTCTTGCGCCACAGGGATTGTGAAGTATATCAGTAGCTCGCGGAGTTCCGGGCGCTCTGGTGAGAACCAGTGAACCTTAACCCCGAGAGACGCATCCAATGTTTCGAGCACCGCGTATTTATCATCAGTGGTAACGAACGGCACGGCAGTTTAGCTGAGCAGAAGCAAAATGACGACCTGGCACAAACGCGATTGGAAACAGTTTTACGAGCTGGCGCGCCGGCCCTGGCAGCGTCACCGTCCTCCCCGGCCGATCTATCCGACGGGGATTAATCGTGTTCTGCCCGCGGCGGGATTCAGCTTGTCTGAACTGGACGATGCTGGCCTCGACCTGGATCTGGCCGAAAGCCTGGGCTTGCCTGTGGATGCCGGGCGCATCGGAGCTTACGGACCAAACGTAACGACTCTGCGGGATTTCGTTCGCTCCTCGCGGCAACCGCTTTAACCGGTCGTCAATTCTCACATCACGATTCAACCTTCGCTCTAGCAGGTTACTTCAACTCGCCAGCGGGTCACGCGCCATTGGCGCTTTGCCGCACAGGTGCGTAAAATAAGTGCCTGGATCACCCTGATGGCTGCTCCCTTTAACATCCTCTCGAATACGCCCGCGCCTCCGGCTTTCCCGGTGGGGACCCACCCCCGCCCCGACTGGCTGCGCGTCAAGTTTTTCGGCGGCGAGCGCTATCAGGACCTCAAGCGCATCATGCGCAGCCTAGAACTGCACACCGTATGCGAAAGTGCCCGCTGCCCGAACATGGGCGAATGCTGGGAACACGGCACCGCAACGTTCATGATCCTGGGAGATATCTGCACGCGAGCATGCGGCTTCTGCGCCGTGCCTTCCGGCAAACCGGCCGGCCCGCCTGACGAAAATGAACCGCTGCGCGTTGCGGAAGCGGTAGCGAAAATGGGTTTGCGGTATGCGGTGGTTACTTCCGTCAATCGGGACGACCAGCCCGACGGCGGCGCGCAGATTTTCGCCCGCACCATCGAAGAGATTCGACGCCGTGTCCCCGGTTGCAAAGTGGAAGTACTCATCCCCGATTTTCGCGGCAATTGGGATGCGCTCAACGTTGTGCTGGCTACCCGGCCCGACGTGCTCAATCACAATACGGAAACAGTCCCGCGGCTCTATCGCCAGGTGCGCAAAGGCGCGCTGTACGAGCGTTCGCTGGAGCTTTTGAAGCGCGCCAAGACCGCCCACCCAGAGGTGCCGACCAAGACGGGATTGATGCTGGGACTCGGCGAGGAAAAAGAAGAAGTGCTGGCGACCATGCAGGATCTAGCCGCCCCGGGCACGAATATTCTGACTCTGGGCCAATACTTACAGCCCACTCGCGAGCATCTTCCCATCGTCCGCTACGTTCATCCCGATGAGTTTGCGGAGTTCAAAGTGCGCGGCGAGGCCATGGGCTTTAGCCACGTCGAGGCCGGTCCGCTGGTTCGTTCTTCGTATCACGCCTTCGAACAAACGGAAGCCGCCCACAAGTAACCCAGCGACAAAACTTCCTATTGATTAGCTGGATTTCGTCCGGACACACACGCCCCCGAACGGGGAGCGCGTCATAGAACTCAATTAAAAAGGAAAATTTAGGCGTGGCTTGCTGCAGCGGCCGCTGCGGCCTTCTTCGCGGCTTTTGCTGCGGTCGATGCTTTACGGCGGCGCTTGGTCTTGGGAGGAGTTGCAGGAGCTTCGCCGATCAGTTCCGCCGTCATGATGCTGGTTACGAACAACTTGGGTCCATGATCGTCGAAGTCGACCGAAGTGCGGTCCATATCCGAGGCGGTCACAATGCCTAGGCCGTAAACGTCATGCTTGATGGTCTGACCTTCCTGCATCGATTGCACAATGCCCTCCTTGGGGGTCGGTTCGAGTGGCTTGGTTCGGATGCCTGAACCAGGTAGGCTGACGACTGTCGCCTCAAAGCCTAGTACTAAGACATCGGCCGAGGGACGAATTCGAATACTCAGTCATATTACTATAAGAGCCGTAGTTTGTCCAGAGCCGGCGCACATGGCCAGCGCTACGAAGCGTACTAAGTTATTGATAATGCGTCGTTTATGCAGGCGGAGCAACTTGAGCTGTCGAAACGCTATTCCAATGCTTCCGGGCGGAGATTCAAATCGCCTTCGCCGGCGACCTTTTTTTCCCAATATTTGCGGATCCAGGCCTCCCAGCTCTTGCCTGCAGCTGTATCCCGCCCGGTGAAAGCAAGCGCCGAAATATCGGCATAACAGGCCTTAATGCGGTTGTTGGAATCCTTGGGAAGTACTCGGACGAAACTGGTGGAAAGCGATGGCCCGGTCACGCGATCGAAGATATACCCCTCGATCTTCTTGCCGTCTTTCAGCGTCAGCGTGACGTCGCCGCGATAGTCGAACGCTTTTTCCAGAGCGACGCGGATATCATCGTCGCTGGCCAGTTCCGGTACCCAGCCCTCAATGCCTTCGTGCACTGTGCCGGGAGCGACTTCTAATTTGTCTGGGTTTGTATCCGTGGTGCCGGTCGAAGTGGCTGCCAACTTATCTGTTTCTCGAGCAGCGGATTCGCCTGAAAAACTCAAGCCCGCGTCTCCGTCAACTGGCCCTTGCTCGAATCAATCTGCACCAGCGGATTGTAAGCATGCACCGGCTTGGTCGTCTCATTCAACATGGCCAGCGCGTCCGCATCTTCATATTTTCCGGAAAGAGTAGCTTTCGCGGTGGCCCACAAGCCACGCAAGCCGCTGAACGTGTGATCCACTGCAGAAGCTTCGTAACCACTGTGCACCATGCAGTTGGCGCATTTCGGGTTGCCGGATTCGGTTCCGTAATTCTGCCAGGCAGTGGTTTCCAGCAATTCCTGAAAGGTATCGGCGTAACCGTCCTGCAGCAAGTAGCACGGTTTCTGCCAGCCAAAAACGTTGTAGGTCGGCATGCCCCAGGGAGTGCACGTGTAAGTGCGCTTGCCCATCAGAAATTCCAGAAAGAGCGGTGACTGGTTGAACTGCCAGCTGGATTTGCGATTCGACAAAATGGCCCGGAACAGCCGGCGCGTGCGCGCGCGACCCAGGAAATGCCGCTGATCCGGGGCTTTGTCGTAAGAATATCCCGGCGAAAGCATCATGCCTTCTACGCCTAGCTCCATCATTTCATCAAAAAAGCCGCGAACGCTGTTGGGGTCGGCACCGTCAAAAAGCGTAGTGTTCGTGGTCACGCGGAAGCCCTGCTTCACCGCTTCGCGCACACCTTCGATGGCCAGATCGTAGCCGCCTTCGCGACAAACGGAAAAATCGTGGTGCTCGCGCTGCCCGTCCACGTGCACAGAAAACGTCAGATACTTGCTGGGCTTGAAGAGGTGCAGTTTTTCTTTCAGCAGTAGCGCGTTGGTGCACAGGTAAATGTATTTCTTGCGCGCTACCAGCCCTTCGACGATCTTGTCGATCTGCGAATGCATCAGCGGTTCGCCGCCGGGGATGGACACCATCGGCGTGCCGCACTCGTCCACGGCCTTGAAACACTCTTCGGGGGTCAATTCCTTCTTCAAAATATGGGCCGGGTACTGGATCTTTCCACACCCCGCGCACGCCAGATTGCAGCGGAAAAGCGGCTCCAGCATGAGCACAAAGGGATAGCGCTTGCGTCCCTGAATCTTCTGTTTCAGGACGTAAGAGGCTACCGTCCACATCTGGGATATCGGTACTGGCATCGTTGTACTTACACCTTATAGCTTCTGGATAAGCGCGATTGCACGGTTCTGCGCAACCTCTATTGTACCCGAGATGCCGCAATTTCTGGACATGGCTTTCCACCGGAGCCATGCCCGTTTTCCAGGTCCATGACTGGGCAGGGCGTACAATTGACGCGTGGCAGAGTCACCGCGCGCGCCCGATATGCCCGACATGCCTCGAGAAAACCTCCTCTCGCTGTTCCGCGAGTTCGAAACCTATCACAGCGATATCGCCGTAATTCAAAAACGAGGCTACCGCCGCGAAACCTGGACCTACGGGTCGCTTGCCTCCGCCGCAAAAGCTTGCGCCGTCGGCTTAAAACAACTCGGAGTGAAAACCGGCGACCGCGTCTTGCTATGGGCTCCCAACAGCGCCGAATGGCTGGCGGTTTTTTGGGGCTGCCTGTTGCGTGGGGCGGTTGTCGTGCCCATGGACGACGGCGGAAGCCCGGATTTTGTTTCGCGCGTGGTCCGCGACGCCGGAACGAGATTAGTTTTGACCACACGCGAGCGGTCGCTGGTCGATCCGCCGATATTCGACGCTGCAACGCGGGTCATCGACCTTGACGCATTCGTGGGTTCGCCGGAGCGTTCCACCGGCCACGAAGATTGCGAATCGTTCTCGGACGTTCCCCTGACGCGCAGTCACGTGGCCCAAATTTTATTCACTTCGGGCACCACCTCCGAACCGCGGGGAGTGGTGCTGACCCACGGCAATTTTTTGGCGAATCTCGAGCCGCTGGAAACGGGAATTGCTTCATATCGAAAATACGAGCGCTGGGTTCATCCTCTGCGGTTTGTGACGCTCGTCCCGTTGAGCCACGTATTTGGCCAGTTCATGGCACTGCTGGTGCCGCCGCTGCTGGGCGCCGGAGTAGTGTTCGAATCGTCGGCCAATCCGGCCGAAATCATGCGAGCGATCAAACGCGAACGTGCCACCGCACTAATTGCCGTGCCGCGCATGATCGAATCGCTGCGCACCGGAATCGAGCGAGAGATGGCGGCACGGGGCCGCGCAGACTGGCTGGCGCGCACTTTCAAAGCCGCCGTCGGCCAGAAATTTCTGCGTCGCGCCTGGATGTTTCGCCGGATTCATCGCCGCCTGGGCTGGAAATTCTGGGCCTTCATCTCCGGCGGCGCGGCGTTGGCCACCAGGGACGAGGAATTTTTCAAGCGCCTCGGTTACGCGGTGATACAGGGCTACGGAATGACCGAAACGGCCTCGCTGATCAGCCTCAACCACCCATTTCGCGCCACCGAAGGCTCCATCGGCAAAGTCTTGCCCGGCCGCGAATTTCGGCTGGCGGAAGACGGCGAAATCCTGGTGCGCGGAGAAAATGTCTCCGCCGGATATTGGGAAGCGGGCGCCCTGCGTCAAAAGAAAGCAAGCGACTGGCTGCACACTGGCGATGTTGGCGAACTGGACGCTGAAGGCAATCTCCGCTTTCGCGGCCGCAAGAAAAATGTTTTGGTCACGCCCGCTGGACTCAACATTTATCCCGAAGACTTGGAGGGAGCGCTGCGCAAACAGCCGGCCATTCGCGATTGCGTGGTTTTGCCGATCGAACGCGACGGCAACGCTCAGCCCTGCGCCGTCCTGCTGCCCAACGGCAGCGACTCGTCCCAATCAGGTCTCGAAAGTATCGCCAGGGCCGCGGTAGCTGGCGCCAACGATACGCTCGCGGAGTATCAGCGCATTCACACTTGGGTTCTTTGGCCCGAACCGGATTTTCCGCGCACCTCCACTGGAAAACCGCGGCTGTCTCAAATTTCCGCTCGCGCCTCGCAACTCTTATCCGGCAATGCCGGTGCGGATGACGGCTCAAGAAATTCATCTGGCCCCGCACATTCCCGCGAGAGTCTGGACCAACTGGTCCATCGTTTCACACCACATTCTGCTGTTCCATCTTCGGATCTGGCTGTGAGCCCGAACGCCCTGGACCGCGATCTGCGCCTTACCTCACTCGATCGCGTTGAGTTGATGAGCGCGCTGGAACAAAAATTCCAAGTGGAACTCGACGAAACGGCGTTCTCGAACGCCAAAACTGTCGCCGACATTCAGACGCTGCTGAAGCAACCATCCGCACTGCGCACCCAGTACAGCTACCCGGCTTGGGCGCAGACCTTGCCGATTCACGCGGTCCGCCTCATCATTTACTACTTACTCGTTTGGCCTGCCACAGTTCTTCTCGCGCACCCGAAAATCATCGGCCGCGAAAACCTGCGGTCATCGCGTGGCCCGATTCTCGTGGTTTCCAATCACGTGACGCGGCGCTCTGACATCGGCTTGATCCTGAAAGCGCTGCCCCGGCGTTATCGCCACAATCTTGCGACCGCGATGGGCGGAGAAACTCTGCAGAACATGCGCCACCCGCCGCCCAACTGGTTTTTCTTCAAACGATGGGCTTACCAGCTTGGCTACTGGCTGGTGACGGCGCTCTTCAACGTTTTTCCGCTGCCGCAGCGTTCCGGATTCCGCGAAAGTTTTCGATTTGCCGGCGAATCCGTGGATCGCGGCTACAGCATCCTGGTATTTCCAGAAGGTGAAGTCACCAGCGACGGCAGCATGGCCGCATTCCAGGCCGGAATCGGGCTGTTGTCAGAAAATCTGGGCCTGCCGTGCGTTCCCATGCGCATGGACGGCGTGTGGCAGATGAAACGCGAGCATCGCCGCCTGGCCCACCACGTAGAAATCACCGTCCGCATCGGGGCGCCCATCAGTTTTTCTCCCGGTACTGATCCCGAACACATCGCCAAAACGCTGCAAAAGCTCGTTCAATCGCTTTAAACATAGAAAACACCGCCGTGTCACGTTCCGGCAGACCTGATTGATCTGTGGCAAAATGAAGATTGACCCATGGCAAACAGAACCACTCTCGAAGAAGCACGCCCCGTGAAAGCGCCGACGGCCCCGAAGAAAGCCGGTGCTCCAGGCTCCGGGAAAAACAGCGGCGCGGCCGATAGGGAACGTGTCTTTGACGCCTTCCGCCGCTTGGGTTACTACGAAGCGAACCTCGACCCGCTCGGTTTTCTCAAGCCGCAACCGCACCCGGAGCTAAATCTCACCGGTGCTCCCGCCGAAGCGGCCCGCGCGATTTATTGCGGAACCATCGGCGCCGAGTTCATGCACCTGCCCGAAGCCGACCGTCGGCAATGGATCGCCGAACAAATGGAAAGCGCCGCCGCTCCCGTGGACCAGCGCCACATACTCGAACGCCTGATTCGCGCCGACCTTTTCGAGCAGGTCCTGCAGGCGCGCTATCTTGGCGCCAAGCGTTTTTCATTGGAAGGCGTCACCTCACTCATCCCTCTGCTCGATTCCCTCCTGGAAGTCGCCGGCGAAAACGGCGCCGAGGAATCGGTGATCGGCATGAGCCATCGCGGGCGCCTGAACGTGATGGCGCACATCGCGTGCAAACCGGTGCATCAGGTCGTCTCCGGTTTTGAAGACGTGGATCCTCGCAGCGTTCTTGGAGCTGGCGACGTGAAATATCACGTCGGCGCGACAGGAGTTTTCGAAACCGCGTCGGGGGAAAATATTCGCATCCACCTGGTTTCCAATCCCAGCCACCTGGAAGCCGTCGATCCCGTGGCCATGGGGCGCGCACGCGCGAAACAAACCCGCGCAGGCGCGGACAGCGCCAAGATGGTAGTCCCCATCGTGATGCACGGCGATGCGGCGTTCGCGGGGCAAGGCATCTGGGCGGAAACTCTAAATCTTGCCGATCTCAAGGCCTACACCGTCGGCGGCACCATTCACATCATCGTAAACAATTTGATCGGCTTCACCACTCGCCCAGTGCAGGCGCAGTCTTCGCGTTTCGCTTCCGACATCGCCAAGCGCCAGTCCGTTCCGGTGTTTCACGTGAACGCCGAGGATCCCGACGCCGTCGTGCGCATCGGAAAGATCGCCGCGGAATATCGTGCAAAATTCGGCAGCGACGTGGTGGTCGACCTCATCGGATACCGCCGCCACGGCCACAGCGAAGTGGACGACCCCACAATCACCCAGCCGCTGCTTTACGAAAAAATCAAAGCCCATCCACAGCTCTGGAAACTGTATGCCAAGCAAATTAATATCGATCCCGCGGAAATGGCGGAAGAAATTCGCGCGGAATACGAGGGCGAGCAGACCAAAGCCCGGGACCTGAAAAAAACTCCGCATCTGCGCAAGCTGCCGGACTACTGGTCGCCCTACAAGCGCGGGCGTTACGACGCTGCTCTGGAAGTCGATACCGGCGTGCCGCTGGAAAAACTTGCGGGAATCGCCGATGCGCTCTGCCGCACGCCCGAAGGATTTCACGTCCATCCCAAAATCGTGAAATTACTCGAGCAGCGCGTCGAGATGGGTCACGGGAAGCGCGCGGTCGACTACGGCTTCGCGGAATCGCTGGCGTTCGGCTCGCTTCTTCTCGAAGGCAATCCCGTTCGACTGACCGGTCAGGACACTCAGCGCGGAACCTTCAACCAGCGCCACGCAGTGTTGGTCGACACCCAAAACGAAGCGGAATATCTTTCGCTCGCGCATCTCGCGCCGGAAAACACTTTTTGCGAGGTCGCCAATTCTCCACTCTCCGAAGCGGCCTGCGTCGGTTTCGAATACGGCTTCAGCCGCGACTATCCGGAAGCGCTGGTGGCTTGGGAAGCGCAATTCGGCGATTTCGTGAATGGCGCGCAGGTCATCATCGATCAATTCATCAGCGCCGGCGAAGACAAGTGGGACCTCCCGTCAGGACTAGTCATGCTGCTTCCGCACGGCTACGAAGGCCAAGGCCCGGAACATTCCAGCGCGCGCGTCGAGCGTTTTCTGCAACTCGCGGGAGAAGACAATATTCAGATCTGCCAGCCTTCCACGGCCGCGCAATATTTCCATATGCTGCGCAGGCAAGTGCGCCGACCGTGGCGCAAGCCGCTTATCGTTTTCACTCCCAAAAGCATGCTGCGCCATCCGGACGCCAGTTCACCGATTGAAGATTTCGCCGCGCCGCGCTTTCTGCCGCTCGTTCCGGACCGCGAAGTGCTGGACGCCAAACGCATCCTGATTGCCAGCGGCAAAGTGGGCCACGAGTTGCGCGCCGAACGCAAGCGCCGCAACGACACCGAAACCGCCATCTTTTTTCTGGACCAGTTTTATCCATTGCCGCGGTTGGACATTACAGCTGCGATCGCCGCGCACCCCAACGCGCGAGAGGTTATCTGGGTGCAGGAAGAGCCGCGGAATATGGGCGGTTTCTTTTATGTGGTGCCGCGTCTGGAGCGTCTGGTTAAAGACCTGGGATTGAGGCTGCGCTCCGTCAAACGCTCGACCAGCGCGAGTCCCGCGACCGGCTCCGCGAAAGCCCACGAGCTGGAGCAAAAAACGCTGCTGGCTCTGGCCTTCACCCATTCCTGAAATAAGCGGCAGTTCCTCACGCCAGGAAACGCCCGGCATTCATCTGGTATTCACCTCGATGTCATCCATAATTCACAGCGGCCCGACGATAATGAATTATGACCGTCCAGATCCCGAATGATAAGAGCCCTGCGAATGCCTATCGCAACTCGCCGCTGTACGATACACTTTCGCCCAGCCGCGGCGCGGCACCCTCGCCCAGCATGAAACGCATCCTGATTATCGAAGACGACCGCGACATCGTTGAATTAGTGCGTTACAACCTGGCGAACGAAGGTTTTCAAGTAACCGCCGCCTCCGACGGCAGCGCCGGCTTGAGCGCCCTCAAGAAATCTCCACCCGACCTGCTGCTTCTCGATCTCATGCTGCCCAAGTTGTCCGGACTGGACATCTGCCGGGAGATCCGCCGCGACGATTCTCTGAACCGCCTGCCCATTCTGATGCTCACCGCCCGCGGCGACGAAGCGGATCGCGTGGTCGGCCTCGAAATGGGCGCCGACGATTACGTAACCAAGCCGTTCAGCCCGCGAGAATTGATCGCCCGCGTCAAAGCTCTGCTGCGCCGCGCCGAGCCGCCCAGCGACGCGCCGCGCATCATCGAAATCGGCAAGCTGGCCATTGACCCGGCTTCTTATCGCGTCAGCCATTCTGGAAAAGCTGTGCCGCTCAGTACGCTGGAATTCCGTCTGTTGTACTATCTGGCTTCGCGCCCGAACCGCGTGTTCACCCGCGACCAGCTGCTCGATGCTGTCTGGGGAACCGATCGTTTCGTCACTCCCCGTAGCGTCGATGTTTACGTCCGCCGCCTGCGCGAAAAGATCGAACCAGACCCTGAGCACCCGATGCACCTGAAGACCGTTCGCGGAGCCGGGTACCTGTTCGAAACCCGTGCGGCGTAATCTTTTCGCAAAACTTGGGCTCACTTTCCTCGCGCTGCTGGCCGGCGCGTTACTGGCTGTCGCTTACTTCGCGGAACACACTTTACGCCGCGACTACGAAGCTACCGCTTACTCGCAACTAACCGCTGTGGCCGGAATTGCCAAGGCCCGCGCATCCGCCCTTCCCGCTTTTCCCCCATCCACTCCCGAAGACGACGCGCGATTAAAAGACTGGGTTTCTCAAATCGCGGCCAGCGGTTCTCGCGTCACCATAATCACCACCGACGGCCAGGTGCTGGCCGACTCCCAATCCGATTCGACCACCATGGAAAATCACGGCGGCAGGCCGGAGGTTCGCGAAGCGCTGGCCAAAGGCGCCGGCCGCGCCACGCGCCACAGCGTCACAATAAATCGCGATTTGCTGTACTACGCCATTCGTTACCAGCCGCCGGCGGGGACGAACGTGATACTTCGCTTTGCTCTGCCCATTCAAACCGTCGACGAGGAGCTCCAATCGTTCCGCCGCAGCCTGTGGTTCTCCTCGTTTCTCATTTTGCTGCTGGCCGGCGCGGTCGCGCTGCAGATCTCCCATGTCTTTACGCTGCGCGTAGAACACCTGAAAGAATTTTCAAGGCGCGTCGCCGCCGGCGATTTTCGGCCCATTCCTGCGGACAGCTCCGGCGACGACCTGGAAGCCTTGGGCGCCTCCATGAATCAAACGGCCGCGCGCCTGGATGAAACAATTCGCACGCTCACCCAGGAACGCAATCTCTCTACCGCGATTCTTGGCAGCATGGTCGAAGGCGTAGCGGTGGTAAACGGTTCCGAACGGTTGCTCTTCGCCAACCAGGGCTTCGCTGAAATTCTGGGCCTGCAGCCGCCCCTGAAATCTGGCAGCGCCTTCGTGGAAATTGTGCGCCAGACGGAATTGATCGAGGCGGTACGGCACGTGTTGCGCGGTGAAGCGCGGGTCGAGTCGGAGATTGTCACCGGCACTCTGCGCCAGCATTTTTTCGCCGCTACGGTGGCTTCCGTGCGCGCGGGCGATACCCTCGGCGCCGTTGTCGTGTTGCACGACATCAGCGAGTTGCGCCGGCTGGAACGCGTGCGCCGCGATTTTGTAGCTAACGTGTCCCACGAGTTCAAGACTCCACTTACCGCCATCCAGGGTTTTGCGGAAACTTTGCTCGCCGGCGCCCTCGATGACGAACAAAACCGCGAGCGTTTCCTGGCAATTATTTTGGAGCACGCCCGGCGGCTGTCCCGTCTAACGGACGACCTGCTGCGGCTTTCACAGATGGATTCGGACCGCTTGGAGATGGAGATTGACCAGGTCAGCGTGGCGCAGATTGTAGATATCTGCCTGGAGACCGCCCAACATCGCGCCGCGGAAAACGGCCTGCGCCTGAAAGTGAACATACCTGCAAAATTGCCCGAGGTCGCCGGCGATCGCCGGAGGCTTGCCGAAGTTCTGCAAAATCTGCTCGACAACGCGCGGCAATACACGCCGCGAGGCGGCGAGATCGAGCTCGGCGCTGAAGTGCGCGGACTCGACGTAGTCTTCACCGTGTCCGACACCGGCATCGGCATTCCGCAGACCGATCAGTCGCGCATCTTCGAACGCTTCTATCGTGTGGACGCGGCGCGTTCGCGCGAAGCCGGCGGAACCGGTCTGGGCCTGGCCATCGCCAAACATCTCGTCGAGGCCCAGGGGGGACGCATCTGGGTAGAAAGTGAAGTTGGGCAAGGCTCCCATTTTCACTTTTCGGTCCCCATTTTCGACCCGCAAAAAGTCACCCACCGCACCTCTTCGAACGGAACGACGCGCACCAACGGCGGTCGTATCCCACACGTTTAGTTCCTCTTCTTCCCCGTACAGGATCTTCGCGCCGCGAAATTCGGATCCCAAAATAATCACAGCATTCATCCAGATGTGAACGCGCTGTAACACACCCGGCGTCAAACTTTGCGGGAGTTGAAAAATTGATCATAACGCCGCAGAAGGAGGCAAAGATGGCAGGCGCCGCAAAAATGACCGGAGTGGTGCTCTACGACACGCTGGTGAACTATCTGGTTTCCATGTCGCGCACGGTGGAAGGCGCGATGAATCGCGCTCTGGACGCGCTGGTAAATATCGAAGAGGAAAGAACCGCAAATCTGCCCGGAGAAGTTTTCCTGCTGGAGCCGCGCATCAACGAAATGGAACTGGTCATCGATGAACACGCCATCCGCCTGCTGCGCCGCTCGTCTTTCAACGACGACGAGATGCGCCTGATCGTCGCGGCGCTGAAAATCACCAACGATCTCGAGCGCATCGGAGACCTGGCGGTGAACCTGGCGGAATGCGTTATTTCCTTGCGGGAAATGCCCAAAATCGCCGCGATACCTGAACTGGCGCCCATGACATCGGCCGTCCGCTCAATGGTGAGCAAGAGTTTGGGCGCATTGATATTCAAAAATGTTGAAATGGCCCTCCAGGTTTTGGAGAGCGACGACGTCGTGGACCAGTATCGCGATCGCATCTTCGAAGAACTGCTTCGCGGCATGATGCAGGAACCCACACTCGCCGGGCCCAGCCTGCAATACGTGCTGGCCACCCGCCACCTGGAACGTATCGCCGACCACGCCACTAATATTTCCGAGGACATCATTTTCTGGGTGCGTGGCTTGGATGTGCGCCACGGGCGCGGCCTGCTGGTCAGCCGCGACCAGGGCAATCAGAGTGACGACGGCGGGTCCACCACGGCTTCGCGTGTCACCGAAAATTCATTCCGTTTTCATCCGGAATCCGCGGCAGAAGTGCAAGATTAGGCCGTACGACCTTCTACTCAAGTCCTACCTGGGGACCGGAGCACCCCTGGCTCTGGTCCCTATCTCCTCTTTGCCTGCACCCTTTTTCCTGCAAACGAATTTGCCGCGCAGCAAACCGCAGGTAGCAACTTGGCAACGGACTAGTAGTTTCGAATTATTGCTCTTCCCCTGAATCGACATAACAATCCCTTTCAAATTTCGGTTTTAGCGTTCCGTTTTGTTCGGGATATTGCACCACTTTGACTGAAATCTGGATCTGCAGCGTGCTGTCGCGACGGTCACGTTCGCGATGGCGCTACATCAAATTTTGCCCGGAGACCATGCCCTTGATAAAAATGTCGAAGCAAATAACAAGAATTTCCCTGGCGCTCACGTGTTTTCTGGGATGCTGTCTTTCCGCGCAGGCGCAATCCGATCCGCCGGCCACCAAAATTGGATCGGTCAACTTCTCCGGCAGCATCCGCGAACGCTACGAGGTATGGGACTGGTTTCCCGCTAACGGACAGGATTTTTACAGCTACTCCGGAACGATCATGCGTTTCGCACTTTCCCAAAAACGAAAAATTTTTGATTGGACTGTGGAGTTTGCCGTTCCCGTCCTGCTGGGCCTGCCAGATCGGGCCGTCGATCCCGCCCCTCAAGGCCAGCTTGGCCTCGGAGCAGCCTATTTTGCTGCCAACGACAAGCAGCAATATGCGGCATTCGTTTTCCCCAAGCAGGCCTTCGTCCGATTGAAAGGCGAACATTCCAGCTTGCGATTGGGGCGCTTCGAATTTACGGATGGAAGCGAAGTAAAGCCAAAGGATGCCACGCTCGCTTCCGTAAAAAACGATCGCATCGCTCAGCGATTGATTGGCATTTTCGGCTTCACGGATGTAATGCGCAGCTTTGATGGCGCGCAGTATGCTTATTCCAATGGCCCGTGGAATTTCACCGCGGTGGGCGCGGTACCCACTCGTGGAGTTTTTCAGGTCGACGGCTGGGGTTGGGTAGCCACGCCCATCAGCTATGTCTCGGTCACGCGCCAGTTGAATAGGGGCGACTTGCACGCCGAATGGCGCGCCTTCGGACTTTTCTATCATGATGATCGTGGACTGGTAAAAGCCGACAACCGCCCCGCACCGGTGCGCAGTCTGGATTTGAAGCCTATCGACATCGGAACGTACGGCGGCCATTTCATCGCTGCGCTTCCGGTGGCGGCGGGCACCGTAGATCTGTTGGGATGGGGAGTTCTGCAATCCGGACGCTGGGGCACCCTCACGCAGCGAAGCGGGGCAGGCTCGGTGGAAGCGGGCTTCCAGCCGCATTTTGCGCCCAAGGTACGTCCTTGGATTCGTGGCGGCTATTTTTATTCCAGCGGCGATGGCAATCCCGCGGATGGCACGCACGGAACCTTCTTTGCCGTTCTGCCAACTCCGCGCGTGTACGCGCGCTTCCCATTTTTCAACGAAATGAACAACCGCGATCTCTTCGCCGAGTTGATTTTGCGGCCGGGCAAGAACCTGGTTTTGCGCACCGACGTTCACGGTCTCTGGCTCGGCGACAGCCACGACCTCTGGTATACCGGCGGTGGAGCGTTCCAGCCCTGGACTTTTGGTTTTTCCGGAAGGCCGTCCAACGGTTCCACAAATTTCGCAAATCTCTACGATATGAGCGCCGACTACCAGTTCACCCGCGGAGTCACGCTCGGTTTGTACTTTGGTTACGCGCAGGGCCGCGATGTGATCGAAAAGATTTATCCCGGCAACACCAAGGGCGTCCTGGGATTCACTGAAGTGAATTACCGCTTCTAAACAACGCACAGGCAGCAAGACTAGAAAGCTACAGTCGCAACACTCAAACACAAAAAAAGAAAGGGCAGCCCAGGGGGAGCTGCCCTTCCGCGTCCCTTGTTAAGGGGAGACGCCCCGCCGAAATTAAGGCAGGTAGTACCGGAACGAAGTCCACACCATGTTGTTGACGGCTTTCGGAGCGATGCCCGGATTAGCCAGCACGTTGTTGTTCCCAGACCAAGCGCTCTTGGTGAAGTAAGCGTACTGAATGCCCCACTGAATACGCCCCTTCGGTCCGCTGTAGAACCTGTGCCAGAAGCCCGCGCTTGCCTCGATGATGTTGCGGATATCTCCCGCGCACGTGCCGCCGACGCCGGGAGTGTTCTGGTTGGTCGGGGCCGTTTCCGTGCTGCAACCGGAGTTGTTGGCAAACGGCGAGCCGTAGCCTCCGATGCCGCTGCTGGATGTAGTCACATTGGTGGTGGTTGTGACTGGATCTCCGGGTGCCGCAGCGGTGAGGGTGGTGGTGGTGAGTTTCACCGATTGGTAGCCGACATAGTCTGTGCGAGCCGCGTATTCATCTCCAAAGTACGCGTAGAGGTCCAACTTAGAAGTAGGATGGAACTCGAACCGAGCCAGCGCATGGTAAGTGCGAATCGGCGCTAACGTGCCGTCCGGACGTGCTGTCACATCGGCCAATTGCGCCGATCCAAAACGGCCGGTCCCGTCGCCGATTACGCCCTTCAGGCCAAACTCAAACTTTTTGGGGATGATGGGCACGAATAGGCTGGCTCCTACGCCGCCGCCGACGCGTGAGTCATTAAATGCACCTGCCGCGGAAGGTGTAGTGGCCGCGGGATTCGCAGCGCAACTGATCGGGTCGCCAATCAGTGTTGTAGTAGGGGTACTCGCAGCGATGCTGACCACCGCGCAAGGATAAACTCGCGAGCGGAAGGTGCTGAGGATGCCGAACAATTCGTAGTGACCGAATCCCGGATCAACTGCGACTTTTGCGATCACATCGGGCGCCTTGTTGGTCGTGTAGCCGGTCGCGTCAAATCCGTTGTAGAGCCCCCCGCCATTTCCGGGAGCGTTGATAAAAAAGTTTTGCGAAGTCGCCGCCGCGGCGTTGGTATAGGTGCTGAATCCCCGGCCGCCCAGCGTTGTTTGAGGAGACTCGATGGCAATCGCCAGCGCCAGTTTGTTGTCAAGCAGGCTCTGCGCTACGCGGAAACCGTAGGCGCGCTGCCACGTGTATCCTACGATGTATTGCGGATCGATCTGCAGCGGGAAGTTTTCCTGCCGGTTCAGAATGCCCTTCTTGTTTTCCGTCGCCAGGCCCCACATCTGCCCGCCGGTTACGGTGAGGCCGGTCGGAAATTCTACCGACGCGAACAGTTGCCGTTGCCGAAGTACGTAGCTGTTGCTCTGGCGATTGTTGGACGTCGTTCCGGCGCCCAGGAAATCGGCTTCGTAGTAGGCGCTCACTTTCGCGCCGCCAATGTGCGTCTCCGCCAGCAAGGTCGCGCGGCTCTGTCGGGCCGTAAAGTTGATCTCCGACACTCTGCTCAACGCGTTTCCGGGGAAGGGAATGCTGGTGAACGGAGTGTTGACGTCGGCGCTGAGGGCGTGCGTGCGGAAAATTGTCTCCGCGGCGATGAACCCACCGGGTGTCAGACTGATACCTTTGAACTTGATGGATGACGGCCCATCTTCCGAGGCCTTCGCCTTCGCCTCCGCCTGGGCTGTTGTCGCAATGCCATTGCCCATATCCGCTATCGCAGTGTTGCTGATCACTTCTGTGTTGGGTTTGGCCGCGACACTTGCGGTAACCGCTTCAGTAGCTTTCACGTTCGCTTCGGCCGCGCGAGAATTAGCTGCCGCCGCCGCGTCGCGAGCCTCGTCTATCTGCCTGTCGCGCTTGTGCAACTCTTCTTTCAGCAACTGCAGTTGCTCCTGCTGAGATTGCAGAGTCTGGCGCAACTCCTCAATCTCGGCAGCAATCGCGGAATCCGCCTTGTCGGTGTTCTTGGCTTCCTTCGCTTTCCCCGGCGTGCTTTTGGCCGGTTGAGCGTCAGCATCCTTGGGCGAATCAGCGAGTGCTATTCCGGACGTGAGGAATAGAGATAGTGTGAGTGCCGCTAGTTTTTTCATTGCCTCTCTCTTTTAAGTCTAAAGTTCAAAATGTACCGGAGTATGTTTTGTCGCGTGGAGCAGAACGTTAAGGGATCCGTCTTACGGTGGCGTCAATCCAATATGAATATCGTGTAACACACCGACGTAGATTGGCACTAAACCGTAGTTGGAATGGGAGTTACGAAAGCGTTGTCGGCTTCAACAGCAGGCAATACAAAAGGAGATAAAAATTTGACGGCGTGCCGGAATGATGGACTGTTGCTGGAGCCGATAAGCCATGTTCGTTCTCTCCAGGTGGCCTCTCACCTTCCGCACGGAATAGCTTACTTCGGTGCCGACATGGTAAAGGCGAGCACGATTTGGGTCAAGCGATATTGCCGTTCCCGGAAGCCCATCCTGAGCGGAGAACATCATCTACCGAGAGCAAAGCGCCACAGCATACCTTGACCCAATACCGACATCGCTCCGAGAGCCACAAGGCGTGCCAAATTGAGCTCCGGCATGAGTCCGAAAGCGATGATTCCCAGAAATGGCGCCACTTGAATTACGTATCGGTCATAGAAATAAATATTGCCCTGAATCCCGAGTTGTTCGGCGACGAAGAATACAATCACTAGAATTGAAAAGACAACCAATGGACATGAAAGCAATATTGACCGTTGCTCCCACAGCAGCAAACACAGCGCGACGAAATTGTAGACGATTGCGCAGGCGACTAATCCGAAGAACAGGGACTGACTTCGAGGTGCTCCCGCCAAAGTTCCAATCAATGAGCTGAAAGGGCCCGGCTGCAGCAAACCGGACATAAAGGGCCTTCAGTCAAGACCAGTGCCTCCGCGCTGACCGCGTGGGGAAAGGCCAACGTGACAAAAAAGGCGGCGTACCAAAGCGAAGGAAAGCGCGTATAGCGGGCGCCGATCAGAATTCCTGCACCCAAGAGAAGCCAGCTGATCAATACGGCGATACGCGCACTTCGCAGCTCATTAGCCGGAAACATGCGAGCTGCCCCAGCCATCCAGACAAAACTTGTCGGGCCTGCCGCATTCATGTGAGCTCGAATAGTGTCGGCCGACACCCCGTCTCTGGCATAGCGATGGACGTCAGTTATGTTGTAGTGATCGTCATAAGCAATACGATTCACAAAGAGAATGAAGAACAGTGCCGATATGGCATTTATGACGAACAGAAAAACGGCTACTCGGTAGTATTTCCCGGCCCAGGATTCGCAAACATCACCCATGGAGCGCCGGTCACTCAGGGGAACAGCGTCAATTTTGGTTAGATGTTCAGGATTCAATTCACATCACGCAATCGGGACAATTTAGACTTTTGCAGAAGACTTGAATCAGAATACCTTCAAATGCTGCAAGAAATCAGCAACTTCGGTGATTTCTTGTCGCGTCAGCGAAAGTTCGGGTTGAACTCGGGGGCGGGATGCAACGTTTTCCGATGCTTTCGGGCAGCGCCTCTCGCCCGCACTGTAGTCGTTAGCATAGAGAGCATAGAGACTCTCTGGCCGGTGTGGACAGGTCCCCCCAATGGGCAACTAGCCCCATCACAATGACTTAAGCGAGCTCCGGATTTTAATAGATTAACTTCCGGTTGTAACAATCCCGTAACACAAGCCAGACAAACTGACGCGCTCCTATATCTCACCGAGCTTGTTGTATGGAGAAAAAACGCATGAAGCGAAGTGCATATTTGCTATTGGCTGTATTTTCACTAGCCGCCATCGCCGTGGCCGAAGGCACGCTGTCTATCAACGGTGCCGGCGCGACTTTCCCTTATCCGATGTATTCGAAATGGTTTGACGAGTACCACAAGAAGGACGCCAACCTGCAGATCAACTATCAGTCCATCGGGTCCGGCGGCGGCATCAAGCAGGTCACCGAAGGCACTGTCGATTTCGGAGCCTCTGACGGCCCCATGAACGACGAGCAACTAAAAGCCTTCCAGGATAAGCACGGCTTCCCCATTCTTCACTTCCCGACAGTCATGGGTGCCGATGTACCCACCTACAACATTCCGGGCGTCGACGCGGAGCTGAACTTTACGCCCGAAGCGCTTGCTGGCGTTTT
>JBBRZT010000019.1:0-24093 GCA_038236395.1 Candidatus Acidiferrales bacterium | reverse complement strand
TTATGCACCATGGTGCCCGGAGGAATGTGCTTGAACTGCAGCGCATTGCCGGGAAGGATGTCCGCGCCTTCGCCGGTGGAAACGGTGGCGCCAACTTCGAGCCCGACGGGATGCAGGATGTAGCGCTTCTCGCCATCGGCATAGTGCAACAGCGCGAGGTTGGAGCTGCGATTGGGATCGTACTCAATGGCCGCCACCTTGGCGGGCACGCCGAGCTTGTCGCGGCGGAAATCAACCTGGCGATATTGTTTCTTGTGGCCGCCACCGCGGTGCCAGACGACGATTTCGCCGTGATTGTTGCGGCCGCCAGTGCGCTTTTTCGGCTCGAGCAGCGCTTTTTCCGGCTCCTGCTTGGTGATATGGCTTTTATCCACGACGGTGATAAACCGTCGCGACGCCGTGTATGGATTAAAGCTTTTCAGTCCCATCGCTGCCTCTTACCTTTTTTGCGTGCCTTGCAAATGCTCTTTAACTTGGCCCGATGCTGCAAACTCTTTTCGATTACAGATTCTCCGCTTACTCGATCATCTTTTCGCCTTCCGCAAGCTTCACGTAGGCTTTCTTCCAGTCGCGGCGATAACCTTCATTCTGGCCGCGGCGGCGCATCTTGCCGAAATAATTGGCGGTGCGGACGCCGACGACCTTCACGCTAAAAATCTGCTGCACCGCTTCCTTGATCTGCGTCTTGGTGGCTTTGGCGGAAACTTCAAAGACCACGGTATGCTGCGTTTCTTTTACGCCCAAACCTTTTTCGGTAATGATTGGGCGGCGAATAATCTGATAGTGAGGAGTGGACATGGTTTATTCCTTGCCCTTTTTCTTGGCGGCCTTCGCTGGCTTTTTAGCGCCGGCTTTGGCCTTGGTGGCCGCGACTGGCTTGGCCGCAGCTTTTTTTTCGCTCTTGGGCGCGGGAGCGATCGATTCCACGTCAGGAACCGCCGCCGGAGTTTTTTCCGGATCCAGCGACTGGCTTAGCCGCGCGACTGCGTCCTTGGACAGCACCAGCAAATCGTGATTCAACAGGTCATAGGGCTGCAGACCGTTGGGCGCGACGAGCGTGACGCCCGCGATGTTGCGGCTGGCACGCTCGAGATTGGCGTTGTCACCGTGAGCGACGATCAGCGCCGATTTCTTGTGATTCAATTTGCCGAGCACGCCGAGAAACTCCTTGGTCTTGTGATTCTCGAGTTCCCAGTCTTCCACCACGGTCAAACGCTGTTCGGTAAGCTTCGCCGAAAGAGCCGAGCGCAGCGCGCCGAGCAACATTTTCTTGGGCAGGGCGTAGCTGTAGTCGCGCGGACGAGGTCCGTGAACGGTGCCGCCATGGCGCCAGAGCGGCGAGCGAATGGAGCCGACACGCGCGCGTCCGGTGCCCTTCTGCTTCCAGAGCTTGCGGCCTGCGCCGCTGACTTCGCTCTTGTCCTTGGTCTTGTGCGTACCCCTGCGCAGCCCGCGCAGGTACCAGCGCGAAGCTTCGTGCAAGAGGTGCTGGTTCACCTTGACGCCAAACACGGCGTCGAGGAGATCGAGCTGCCCGACCTTGCTGCCTTTCAAATTGACTACGTCAACCACCGGCATAATTTCTTTTCCTTATTTCCTGGATTACTTGGCTTTCCGAACTTTGCGAATAAAGATGTACGTTCCGCTGGGGCCGGGCACCGAACCCTTGACCAGCAGGAGATTTTCGTCGTTGTCCACTTTCACGACTTTCAGATTTTTCGCGGTGACCCGGGCATGGCCCATGTGACCGGGAAAATGCTGGTTCTTCCACACGCGCGACGGAAACGAGCTGCCACCGATGCCGCCCGGAGCGCGGTGAAACATGGAACCGTGAGTAGCGTCGCCGCCGGCGTAATGCCAGCGCTTCACGCCGCCGGCAAAACCCTTACCCTTGCTGACGCCACTGACGTCAACCAGTTCGCCAGCTTTGAAATTTTCCACCAGCACGCGGTCGCCGACCTTGGTTTCGTCTTTCGATTCGTCCAGGCGAACTTCCTGGAGAACTTTCATGGGCGCCGCGCCGGCTTTTTTGAAATGCCCGGTCATGGCTTTGTTGACGCGCTGCGGCTTGACGAATTCGACCAAGCCGAGTTGCGCGGCTTCGTAGCCGTCGATCGCCGCGGTGCGGCGCTGCACGACCACGCAGGGGCCGGCTTGCAGAACGGTGCAGCCAACCGCCGTGCCGTCGTCCTGGAAGATTTGCGTCATCCCCAGCTTGATTCCGATAATCCCGTTGACTGCCATGCCTGCTCTCTCTTCCGTCTATCGAAAAACCTAAATTTAAAATCGAACTGTTACTTAGTGTGGCCGAAAGCCTTGATTTCCACGTCCACGCCCGGCGGCAGATCGAGCTTCATCAACGCGTCGACGGTGTCGGGTGTCGGCTCGAGGATATCGATCAGGCGCTTATGGGTGCGCATTTCAAACTGCTCGCGCGATTTCTTGTCCACGTGCGGGGAACGCAGCACTGTCCAGCGATTGATGGTGGTGGGCAATGGAATCGGGCCTGCCACGTCCGCGCCGGTACGCTTCGCGGTGTCCACAATTTCCTTGGTGGACTGGTCGAGAATTCTGTGGTCGTACGCCTTGAGGCGTATACGGATTTTGTCGCCTTGTCTCATAAATTATTCGATGATCTCCGTGACCGCGCCTGCGCCCACGGTGTGGCCGCCTTCGCGAATCGCGAAGCGCAGGCCCTTTTCGAGAGCTACTGGGGTAATCAATGTGACTTCGCAGCTGACGTTATCGCCTGGCATCACCATCTCTACTCCGGTCGGCAACTTCACGTCGCCGGTGACGTCCGTGGTGCGGAAGTAAAACTGGGGGCGATAGCCGGTGAAAAACGGAGTGTGCCGTCCGCCTTCTTCCTTGGTCAACACGTACGCTTCAGCCTTGAACTTGGTGTGCGGCGTAATCGAGCCTGGCTTGCAAACTACCTGCCCGCGCTCCACATCTTCTTTTTCCGTGCCGCGCAGCAAGAGGCCTACGTTGTCGCCCGCCAAGCCTTCGTCAAGCAGCTTTTTAAACATTTCGATGCCGGTGACAACTTTTTTCTGTGTGGGGCGGAAACCGACAATTTCGATTTCTTCGCTAACTTTTACTTTGCCGCGTTCGATTCGGCCGGTAACCACCGTGCCGCGTCCGGAAATGGAGAAAATATCTTCGATGGGCATGGCAAACGGCTTGTCAATTTCGCGCACCGGTTGCGGCACGTTCTTGTCCACTGCTTCCATCAACTCGTCGATGGCCTTTTCATATTTCGCGTCGCCGTTCAAAGCCTGCAACGCCGAGCCGCGTACGATGGCAATGCTGTCGCCAGGAAACTGATAGCTCTTCAAGAGTTCGCGAACTTCCAGCTCCACCAGTTCCAGCAATTCCGCGTCTTCCACCATGTCGCACTTGTTCAGGAAAACCACAATGGCCGGCACGCCGACCTGGCGAGCCAGCAAAATGTGCTCGCGCGTTTGCGGCATCGGACCATCCGTCGCCGCGACTACCAGAATCGCGCCATCCATCTGCGCCGCGCCGGTGATCATGTTCTTGATATAGTCGGCGTGACCCGGGCAATCCATGTGCGCGTAGTGACGATTCTGCGTTTCATACTCCACGTGCGACACCGCAATGGTGATGCCCCGCTCGCGCTCTTCCGGCGCGTTATCAATGGAATCAAACGCGCGGAATTGCACCTTGGGATTGTGCTTGGACAGCACCTTGGTGATGGCCGCCGTCAAAGTGGTTTTGCCGTGATCAATGTGACCAATGGTCCCAATGTTCACGTGCGGCTTATTACGTTCGAATTTCTCCTTCGCCATCGCTTGCTCAGCTCCTCAAATCAAAGTCTGGTTACTTGCCAACAACACGAATCTTTGCAATTGCTTAAATTTCTTACGAACGCACGTCCCGGCCCTTATTTTTCTCGATAATTTCCTGGCTAATCGAATTCGGCGCTTCGGCATAATGCGAGAAGTGCATGGTGAAATTCGCGCGGCCCTGGGTGCGGCTGCGCAAATCGGTGGCGTAACCAAACATCTGTGCCAGTGGAACTTCCGCTCTGATTACGTTGGCTCCGGCGCGATTTTCTGAACCCTGAATCGCGGAACGCCGCGCGTTGAGGTCGCCATAAACTGCGGCCATGTATTCTTCGGGAACGACTACTTCCACGCGCATGATGGGCTCGAGCAAGACTGGGGAAGCTTTGTGACAGGCTTCCTTGAAGGCCATGGAACCCGCAATTTTAAAGGCCATTTCCGAGCTGTCCACGTCGTGGTAGCTACCATCGATGAGGACGGCGGCAACATCCACCATGGTGAAGCCGGCCAGGATCCCATTGTCGAGGGCTTCGCGAATGCCAGCTTCGATCGGCGCGATAAATTCGCGAGGAACCGAGCCGCCGATAATTTTGTCGATGAACAGGAAGCGGTGTTCTTTGTCGAACTTCCACTTGCCGGCCGGGCCGCCGACAACTTCCTTGGCCAGCGCGTCGAGCTCGTCGGTGGACATGTCCTTCATATTTTCGCGGCTGGAACTGGGGATCGGATGCAGCTCGATCTTGCAATGGCCGTACTGGCCGCGTCCGCCGGTCTGCTTGATGTATTTGCCTTCGGCAGTGGCTTTTTTGCGAATGGTTTCGCGATAGGCGACTTGCGGGCGACCGACGTTGGCTTGCACGTTGTATTCGCGCAGCATGCGGTCCACGATAATTTCCAGATGCAACTCACCCATTCCGGAAATCAGGGTCTGGCCGGTATCGGGCTCGGTGGAAACGCGGAAAGTAGGATCTTCTTGCGCGAGGCGCTGCATGGCCACACCCAGCTTGTCCTGGTCGGCCTTGGTTTTCGGTTCGATGGCTACGGAAATTACCGGGGCGGGAAAATCGATGTTCTCGAGGATGACCGGCTTGTCTTCGTCACATAAGGTGTCGCCAGTGTTGACGCTCTTTAAACCGACGCAGGCACAAATGTCGCCGGCGTAGACGGTATCGATTTCTTCACGCTTATTGGCATGCATCTGCAGCAAGCGGCTGATGCGCTCGCGTGTGGCTTTGCCGGAGTTGTAAACGTAGCTGCCGGATTTCAAGACTCCGGAGTAAACGCGGATGTAGGTGACATGGCCGACGAACGGGTCGGACATAATTTTGAAGGCCAGCGCCGAAAAGGGAGCGTCGTCGGAGGCGCGGCGCAGTTCCACATCTTCGGTGTTGGGATTGGTGCCTTCGAGCGGCGGAACGTCGACCGGCGAAGGGAGAAAATCAATGACCGCATCGAGCAGCGGCTGAATACCTTTGTTCTTGAAGGCCGAGCCGGCCAGCACCGGAACGATTTTGAGCGCCAGCGTAGATTTGCGGATGGACTTGCGCATTTCCTCAACGGAGAGCGTGCCTTCGGTGAGGTACTTGTCGATCACTTCATCGTCGTGCTCGGCAACGTACTCGACGACTTTGTTGCGATGCTCGTCATAGAAGGCTTTGTCGATGGCGGAGCCCTTCAAAGCCGCGGCCACGTCGGGGCGAGAGTCGACGAATGCCTTATCCCACAATTTTTCGACGGGAAACTCTTCGAACTTGGCGCCCAGGGTTTCTTCCAGCCACACGACTACTTTCTGCTCGAGGAAATCGATGATGCCGATGAAATTGTCTTCACGGCCCAGCGGAAATTGCAGCGGCACGGGATGAGCGCCGAGGCGGGCGCGAATGGTGCGCACCACGTGATCGAAATCCGAGCCCATGCGGTCCATTTTGTTGACGAAGCAGATGCGCGGCACGCGATACTTGTCGGCCTGGCGCCAGACGGTTTCCGATTGCGGCTGCACGCCGGCGACAGAATCGAATACGCAGACCGCGCCGTCGAGCACGCGCAGGGAGCGCTCGACTTCTACGGTGAAATCGACGTGGCCGGGCGTATCAATAATATTGACACGATATTTCTTGTCGTTGCGGGTCCAGGATGCAGTGGTCGCGGCGCTGGTGATGGTGATGCCGCGCTCGCGCTCCTGCTCCATCCAGTCCATGGTGGCGGTGCCTTCATCGACCGAGCCGATTTTGTAGGTCACCCCGGTATAGAAAAGGATGCGCTCCGTCGACGTGGTTTTACCGGCGTCGATATGCGCCATGATCCCGATGTTGCGGGTATCTTCGAGTTTGAATGCCCTGCCCATTTGTGCTTGTGCTGATCCTTGCTTAGCGGAGACCTGTTTCCCAGACTCCGGTTTTGCGGTTCCCTGCTTCGGTACTTCCTGCTGCGTTGTTTCGTTTACCGGCACGTTTCAACCTTCAATTCAAAAGCGAGATGCAATTACCAGCGATAGTGCGCGAAGGCCTTGTTGGCTTCGGCCATGCGGTGCACGTCTTCTTTTTTCTTCATCGCGCCGCCGCGAGCGTTGGAAGCATCGATCAATTCGTCGGCCAGCTTGTCGACCATGGTCTTGCCGGAACGTTCGCGCGAATATTGCAGGAGCCAGCGAATGGCCAGCGATTGCCGGCGGAAGGGGTTTACTTCCACGGGAACCTGATAGTTGGCGCCACCCACACGCCGGGTTTTTACTTCCAGCAGGGGCTTGACGTTCTCGACGGCTTTATTGAAAATTTTCAGCGCGTCGTCGTTGGTTTTCTTGGCGACCTGGTCCATCGCGCCGTAAAAGGCGCGCTGCGCGGTGGATTTTTTGCCTTCCCACATCATGGAACAGATAAATTTGTCCACCAGCGGGCTGTCATAAACCGGGTCGGTCGCTTGCGGCCGGCGGATCACTAATCCTTTGCGTGGCATTGCTGTTTAGAGCTCCTTCAAAAAATTGCCGAACGTTGTTGCAAATGCTTGTTGCCAATGTTTACTGCAAATATTCTGTTACTTGGTTTGACCGGCCTTGGGGCGCTTGGCGCCGTATTTCGAGCGGCCCTGCTTGCGATTTTCGACTCCCGCGGCGTCGAGCGTGCCGCGCACGATGTGATAGCGCACTCCTGGAAGATCTTTTACGCGGCCGCCGCGAACCAGAACGATGGAGTGTTCCTGCAAATTGTGGCCGACACCGGGAATGTACGTGGTGACTTCAATGGAATTGGTGAGGCGCACGCGCGCGACTTTGCGCAGCGCGGAGTTTGGTTTCTTGGGCGTCTGCGTATAGACGCGAATGCACACTCCACGCTTTTCCGGGCAGCCCATCAGCGCGGGAGATTTGGTTTTAACCTTAACCTGCTCGCGGCCCATACGTACTAGTTGCGAAAACGTCGGCACAGTTCAATCCTCAGTGGCGCGCACAAATTTCCGCGGCTCTCGCAAAGCGCGCGCAAAAATACACGAGAGCGCAGTCCAATGCTGAAAGGTCTACTGCGAATCCGGAGATACCAGCAAGAAACTCCGTGCGCACTCCAAGAGGCGGAAAATCGCTCCTGGCTTCGATTCGGAGAGGCTTACTCGGCTTTGCGGGACTGGCGTCCCATTCCGGCCGCTCTTCTGTCCCATTCCGTCGTGCAATGTTCCGGGACCGAAGATAATTCCTTCCAACCACGACCGCCTACAGCGGCCGCAACCCTCGGGAGAAACGTATCCCGACAAACCAACGAAGTATAAGGAAGAAAACGTGCTCTGTCAAATTTTCTTCGAAACAGGGCGGTGGAAAACTTGGGCTTTGGCCGGATTCTTGCCCGAAAAGGCGGGCTGGAGGTGATCGTCTCATTTGAGGGCCTGAAGATTTCGGCTCAAAGCGCGTGAGAAGCGGGCCTCGCTACCGCAGGTCGTGAAGACGGCAGTGAAAAGACAGCTGTTACGCCAAACGATCCCAACTAACAGAATCTAAAGGCTTTTTGCGTTTACGGCGCATCAGGCCGACAAACAACAACCCGCTGGCTACCAGCAAGCCGGTGGCAGGCTCGGGTGTGGCAACCGTTCCCTGGGACCAAACACCATGGTTTCCCTGGAGGAAGCCGAATTGAGTACCTGCGACATCGTTGAGGCTGAGATCGGTGGCTTCAAACGCTGAACCGGTAAACTGCGAAAAGAATTCGAAAGTGCCATCATCAATAAGAATCTTCCAGGTTTGAAATGGATTCCCTAGTTGCGAACTGTGATTGACGGATCCACTTGAGGTGAGTTGAGTAAGCTCGTGAGTGCCGTCGGTGAAGTCCCACGCAGTGGCGTCACCGGAACTATCGAGCGTGACTGTGCCGTCGAGAGCGCAATTACAGCCGGACATGGAATTCCCGGTGTAAGTCCAAACGGAATCGGCTGATGCGGTGCCAACGAATACCAACAGCGAGAAAATGGCGAGCAGGATTTTCATCGAATGAGTTCTCTAACGGGAAAGAAGCGGAAGCCCCCGGTCATTTCTTAATAATCTTTAATGTGCCAAAAAGCAATGGTACTCAAAGTACTTGGTACCCAAGGGTTACAGTCACAGAAGATGACAAACTGATTGCGCGGCCTAGTTTTGATCCTGCGGCGCTGGATTTTGTTTGTCTTCGGCACCCAAATCGCCGAACGGCCAGAGACCAAATGCTTTCAGGAACTCGAACTGGTGACGTTCGCGGAGCATGGTGGCGGTTCTTTTAGCGGGCCAGGGTTTGGCGAAGCGCTCGGCGCGGTCAGCGATCCAGAAAGCGGCCATGGCCATGAGGGTGGCGTCCTGGGCAAGCACGTCGGGCTTGACGGCTTCGAGAGCATCAGCGGCGGAATGGTGAGTAAATTTATATTCCGGGGAATCCTGGTTCATATTAATTCCCGGCAATCCGGCCATGATGAACGGACCTGTGTCGGTTCCAAACTCAACTTTGTCATTCACCTTTACGGATTGAATGTTGGATATCGCGGCGGCAAATGGCTGGAAGGCGGCGACAAGATCGTCGCGGCCGCCCAGCTGAAATTCATTGACGGGGCCTTGCCCTTCGTCGAGAACCAGATCACCGAGATGATTGGCGATTTCGGACTGGTGCTGTTTGACGTAGGCGAACGAGCCGAGCAGGCCTTGCTCTTCTCCATTGAAGAGAACGAAGCGGATGGTGCGGCGCGGACGTTGACTGGAACGCACGATGGCTTCCGCGGCCCCCAGGACACTGGCGGAGCCCATGCCGTTGTCGGTGGCGCCTTCGGACAAATCCCAAGAATCGAGATGCGCGCCGACGACTAGTATTTCTTCCGGATGTTCGCGGCCGCGAATTTCTCCCACGACGTTGGCAGTTTGAACAGCGCCGTCGCTGAAACTGTTTTGTACGTTTAATCCGGCGCGAACTTTTTTGCCGGCGGCGAGCCAGCGTTCCAACTGGCCCTGATCTTCCGCAGTGAGGGAAAGAACGGGAATAGCGAATTCGGCTTCAAACCCAAGAATGCCGGTGTGGGTAAGATTCATGCCTTCGCTTTTGAATCCGCCTTGGCCGCCAAAAATTGCAATCGCGCCGTTTTTGCCTGCCAGCTTTACGAAATCACCAAACTGAGAAAACATGGCAGCGCCGTCTTTTTTGGGCTCGCCTTTGGTGATCATCAGAAGAATTTTTCCCGAAAATCTGGCCGGGGCTTTCATTTCTTCGTCCATATTGAAGACATTGACGCTAATGACGTCGGCTTCCGCGCCTCCGTGCGGCGTGGAACCGGTCCAGCCCATGGCATCGACGGTGAGGCGGCGCTGCATGGGCTCTATCAGCGAGGCTTGCGCGGCGCCACGCGTCCACCCGCGCCACATCTGGAAATTTTCAGCATGGACATTTTCCAGGCCGAGGGCGCGCATCTTGGCGAGACCCCACTCGACGGCTTTTTGAGATTGCGGCGAGCCGGTGACGCGAGCGCCGACTTCATCGCTCAATTGCGTCAAATACTGGAAGGCGTGCGACTCGACCAATCCTTCGCCGGCAATTCTGACCAGGGCGGCGCGGGTGGCGTCGATTTCGGCATCCTTGGGGACGGAGCTGCGCGCGCCGAGGGCGAGAGTCGCCGCCAGAGTTGCCGTGATCACGAGAATGCGTCGCATGGCGATTTTTCTCCTTGAAACAGTCTATCTGCACGTAGGCCTTCATGCACTTCAGACGCACGGGCGGCGAAGCGGTGTGCAGCGTGGTGATAGAATTCGGATAACGCTGCGGCAAGCTTCCGCTTTACCTGCCGTCCCCGCAGCACCTACACTGCGAAGTGTGTTGGTGAAACGATATCGCTTCCCTCTCAGGCTTGGTGCGCTGGCAGTCGCAACCATTTTTATTGCGAGCTTGCCGGGCGCTCTAGCGCAGGAACCGGCAAAGCCAGCGGCGAAGAAGCCAGCTGATGCGATCAGCCAAACTCCCGCGCAAATTGAGCTGCTGGAAACACACATCCGCTTTGAAGCTGACGGTTCGATCAGGAAAGAAGTTCACGCGCGGGTGCGCATCAACACGGAGTTGGGCACCAGGCAATTTGCGCGATTGAGTTTTGACTACAATCGCGCTTTCGAGGCAGTGGAAATTCCCCTGGCGCGAATTACCCATGCCAGCGGGGGAACCGCCGATATTCTGCTTAGCGCGGTGACCGACCAACCCAATCCTGCGGTTGTTGACGCCGCCGCGTATCAGGACGTCCGCCGCAAGACGGTTCGGATTTTGGGGCTGCAACCGACCGACAGACTGGAATACCGGGTGATCACCACAACCACGCACGCGCCGATGGGCCCGGACTTTTATTTGTTTCACACTTTCGCGAAGGACGCGATTGTTACCGAGGAGAAATTCGAACTGGATTTGCCCGCGTCGCGAGCGGTGGAATTGCGGGTGAATCCTGAAACGCCCGCCAGTTACGAAGGAAAATCCGGTGACGACGCGGACGCGCGTATGATTCGCCGCTGGGAGTACCGCTGGGCGGCGCCTGACAGCAGGAGTGCGGCAGCGGCGAAACAGAACGCGCCGGGTGAACCGGATGTGACGCTGACGACGTTCACATCATGGACGAAGCTTTCGGCGCGGCTGGCGGAGAGATTTGAAGCGACGGAAAATATCGCACCAGAAGTAATTTCCAAGTCCGCCGAGTTAACGAAAGCGGCGAAGAGTCCTGAAGAGAAAATCGAGGCGATCTACGATTTCGTGTCGCAAAAGATTGCGACGCTGGAGTTGCCGCTGGATGCAAATGGTTTTCGCACGCGTGCCGCGGAGGAGATTCTTTCTTCCGGTTACGCGACTGCGGAGGACAAGTTGGTTTTGTTTACCGCGCTGATACGCGCGGCAAAAATTCCGGCGATCATGGCGTTGGCTGGCGCGCCGGACAATGCGGAGAGGTTGTTGCCACGGCCGACCATGTTTACACAGACGCTGGTGTGGACCGGGAGAGATGGACCGGGATACTGGCTGGATCCCAGCGTGGAAGTGGCGCCGTTCCGGATGATTGCAGCTAATTTGCGCGGCAAGCCTGCGTTTTTGCTTTTGCCCGAGGACGCGGAGAACGCCTCGTTGTCGCGATGGCTGAGTGTTCCGAACGATTTGCCGTTTGCGGCGTCGCAGCGCGTGAATGTGGATGCGGTGCTGGGCGCGGACGGCAAGTTGTCAGCCAAGGTGCACTACGCGTTGCGGGGCGATAACGAGCTGTTGCTGCGTGTGGCTTTTCACCAAACTGCGAAGGAGAAATGGACGGATCTTGCACAACTGCTTTCCATCTCCGACGGCTTTCGCGGGAAAGTGACGAGTGTGAGCGCGTCGGATCCAGCGGAGACGCGGGAACCGTTCAGCGTGGATTATGAAATTGCCATGCCGAAATTTGTGGACTGGTCGAAGAAACCGGTGCGCATTCCGGCGCTGCTGCCTCAAGTTGGATTGCCGGATATGCCGGTGAAGGCGGATAAAGACTCGGCGACTTCGGCGATCGAACTGGGGACTCCGCTTGATGTGGAGACTCATGCGACACTGCAATTGCCCGCGGGGACGACCGCGCACACTCCGACGGGCACTTCTGTGGCGCGCGATTACGCGACGTTTTCCTCGAAGTATGGGGTGCAGGCTGCGGAGTATCCGGCGCGGAATGTGACGGTGACGGCGTCGAGGCATATTCGATTTTTGTTGAGAGAGGTGCCTGCGGGGAGAGTCGCGGATTACAAGGCGTTCATGCACGCCGTGCAGAATGATGAGGCGCAAGATTTTGTCTTGGAGCGTCCTGACGAACAAGCGAAGCCTGCGGTGAAGAATACTGGTGCGACGGAGAAACCTTGAGACGGTTACGTTGAGGTTTGTAGTCTTCGCTTACCAAAATCCCCATACGCAAAACCGCCGTATGGAGCACCCGAACGACCCACCCGAACGACCCCACCCGAATACTGACTTCTACTTAACTTGCAGGATTTCTTTTTCTTTGGCTTCGGACAGGTCTTCCATTTTTTTGGTTTCGGCATGGGAGATCTTTTCGAGTTCGTCTAGGCCGCGTTTTTTTTCGTCTTCGCTGATTTTCTTGTCTTTCTCCAGTTTTTCCACGGCTTCTTTGAGGTCGCGGCGGACGTTGCGCAGGGCGGTGCGATGATTTTCCAGGACTTTGTGGAGTTGCTTGACCATGTCTTTGCGGCGTTCTTCGGTGAGCGAGGGGATGGGGACGCGGACTACTTTGCCGTCGTTAGTGGGATTCAGGCCCAGGTCGGAGGTGCGAATCGCTTTGTCGATCAACGCCACGACGGTGGGATCCCACGGGGCGATGACGATCATGCTGGGCTCCGGAACGGTGAGCGCGCCGAGTTGATTCACGGGCATGGGAGTGCCGTGATAGTCGACGCGGATGCTGTCCAGCAGCGAGGCGTGGGCGCGGCCGGTGCGTAGCGAGCTTAAATCTTTGCGAAAATCCTCGACGGCCTTTTCCATGCGCGTTTTGGCCGCGGCCAGGGCTTCTTTCGTGGTTGCAATCGTGGTCATGGATTACCCTCGTTTTGAAGTTCAAAGGTGAATCTAAGTTAATTTTTTGCTGAGTCTGTTTATCGTGCGCTGCCCGCGCTAACGCGAGAATTACGCCGGTATCACCGTCGAGCCGACGCGTTCCCCTAAAAGCACGCGTTGAATATTTCCGTGGCGATTCATATTGAAGACCACGATGGGCATGCCGTTGTCCATGCACAGCGAAATAGCGGTGGCGTCCATGACCTTCAGGTTTTTCTGCAACACTTCGCGATAAGTGACTTCGGAATATAGCTTCGCGGTTTTCACCAGTTCCGGATCGGCGTCGTAGATGCCGTCGACGCGCGTGGCTTTCATGATGACCTCGGCCTTGATTTCCATGGCGCGCAGCGCGGCGGCGGTGTCGGTGGAGAAATACGGGTTGCCAATGCCGGCGGCGAAAATCACGGTGCGCCCTTTTTCTAGGTGGCGAATGGCGCGGCGGCGGATGAAAGGCTCGGAAACCTGGTGCATTTCGATGGCGCTTTGCACCCGGGTATGCACGCCTTCTTTTTCTAGGGCGTCCTGCAGCGCTAGCGCGTTGATGACCGTGGCGAGCATGCCCATAAAATCGCCGGTGGCGCGATCGATTTCAAATCCCTTTTGACGAGCGCCGCGAAAAATATTTCCGCCGCCGACCATGATGGCAACTTCAACGCCCAGGGCGTGGACGTCTTTCAACTCTCGAGCGATGGCCTGAATGGTTTCGCCGTGGATGCCAAAACCCTGCGGGCCCTGGAAGGACTCGCCGGAAAGTTTGAGCATGATGCGTTTGTAAATCGGCTCGGTGTGATTCGCCAGGGGAGCCGTCGCACGTTTCGCGCCTGCGGGCAACTGCACTGCTTTGGGCTTCAGAGTTTTCGCGGGCATGTAGCTCCGGTGGCTGGCGTGAAATCTTCGGAATTGTAACAAACAATGCCAGCCGCCGCACGGCGGGCGGACCAAAAAAAAGTCCCGGTTTTCACCGGGACTTTCTGGCTGATTGGATTAGAGGACGCTAGGCAGTCACCGGCAACTTCCCTCTTGGCTCCGGGGTTGGTGATGCCGGGAAGGCAACGGGTTCGGAATTGGAGGAACCCCCTGCGCTGACTTCGCCGACCTTGAAGCGCACAAAGCGGCGGATGCCCATGTTTTCGCCGAGCTTGGCGATAGCCTGAGTGATCATCTCGCCGATGGTGACGCTTTCGTCTTTGATGTAGTGCTGCTCGTAAAGGCAATTTTCTTCGTAGAACTTTTCCATTTTGCCATTCACGATTTTTTCGATGACCGGGTCGGGCTTGCCGGTGGCGCGCGCCTGGGCGGTGTAGATTTCGCGCTCCTTCTCAAGCATTTCCGGGGTCACTTCCTCGCGCCGCACGTAACGGGGATCGAGGGCAGCGATGTGCATGGCGATGTCGTGGCAAAGCTGCTGAAATTCATCGGTGCGAGCGACAAAATCGGATTCGCAATTGATTTCGACGAGCACACCAATCTTGCCGCCTGCGTGGATATAACTGCCCACCAGACCTTCGCCGGCTTCGCGCTGCGCTTTTTTTGCAGCGGCGGCCTGGCCCTTTTTGCGGAGGACGCTGATGGCCTTTTCGATGTCGCCTTCGGCTTCGACCAAGGCAGCGCGGCAATCCGCGAAGCCCGCGTTGGTGCGCTCGCGCAGTTCTTTCACCAGCTGCGCCGGAATCTGAATCGGAGTTGGTTGTGTGCTCATTGGTCTTCTCTTCTCACTCTTTATTTGACCGCTAGTTATTTGATGGGCCGGATGGTGATACGGGTATCTCGCAAGCCTCGTTTCACGGGCTCAGGATCTACGTTTGCGCGCGCCTGCGTGAGTCAGTATTACGGGCGCGTTTCTGCGTCGGGGGGAACGGTGGCTGCCGCAGCTTCCGCGGGCTCGGCCGGCTCAGGCGCCTCGGGGGGAACATCCAAAGGCGTTTCTACAACACCTTCCACGAAGTCGCCTTCCTGCTTTTCGTACTGCTCGTAGGCGCTGGTGTCCACGTACTCGACTCCGTCGGCGAGGGCCTGGTCCGCGGTGGCTTTCTGTTCGGCGACCTGCGATTGCTGGTACGCGTTGTGGCCTTCGAGAACGGATTCGGAAATTTTCGAAGTGAACAGGCGAATGGCGCGCAACGCGTCGTCATTCCCCGGAATAATCCAGTCGACTACGTCGGGGTCGCAGTTGGTGTCCACGACGGAAACGACGGGGACGCCCATGCGGCGGGCTTCCTTGACGGCGATTTCTTCCGCGTTGGAATCAATCACGAACATGGCGTCGGGCAACTGCGCCATATTTTCGATGCCTTCGAGATTCTGGAACAGGTGCTTCATCTCGCGCTCGAGCCGGGCCTTTTCTTTCTTGGACAGCTCCAACATGCGGCCATCTTCGCTCATGGCTTTCAGCAGCTTGAGGCGCTTGATGGACTTCTGCAAAGTGGACCAGTTGGTCAGAGTGCCGCCGAGCCAGCGATGATTCACGAAAAATGCGCCGCAGCGCTTGGCTTCTTCGGCGACCGCTTCCTGAGCCTGGCGCTTGGTGCCGACAAACAGGACGGTGCGGCCTTGCGCGGAAAGTTCACCGACGAAGCGGCTGGCTTCGCGGAACATTTTCAGCGTCTTTTGAAGATCGATGATGTGGATGCCGTTGCGTTCGCCGAAAATGTATTCTTTCATTTTCGGGTTCCAGCGCCGCGTCTGGTGACCGAAGTGCACGCCGGCCTCCAGCAACTCTTTCATAGTAATTTCTACAGCCAAGTTTCCTCCTTTAAGGATTGCTGTTTGCGCTCGCAAGACGAAAAAGTGTCACGCGAAAGAACAGCCTTTTTGCCGGCTCCTTGCCGGCCGTGATCTCGGCGGGGCCGCTTGCGCGAAACCGCCGGAGCTCGATGCTGAGCACTGTTGCTTAACGTGCCCAACGAAATCTAAAAACAACTGCGCTTAGCGCTTAGTGAACTGGAAGCGCTTGCGTGCGCCCTTTTGTCCGTACTTCTTGCGTTCCTTCATGCGCGAATCGCGAGTGAGAAATCCATTCTTGCGCAGGGCGGGGCGCAGTTCGGGGTTAAACACCGAAATGGCGCGGGCGAGGCCCATGCGAACGGCTCCAGCTTGCCCGCCGACGCCTCCGCCTTTGGCGGTGATGACCACGTCCACTTGATCATGGAGATTGGTGAACTTGAGCGGCTCAATGGCATCGTGCTTCCACGCGAAATTCGGAAAATACTGTTCGGCGGTGCGGCCGTTTACGGTGAACTTGCCGGAGCCGGCGCGCAGAAACACGCGCGCGACAGACTCTTTGCGGCGGCCGGTGCCGAGAATCCATGTCTGCTTGCCCATGAGGGGCGAACCTGTAGAACTCAAACGTTCCTCCTAAAATCCAGTTCGAGAGACACGTGGTACGCGTGTCTCAAAAATCCCGATGGAAAAATCCTGGAGACTGGAATACCGCAGGTTGTGACACCCACCAGAACAACAATCCCCGAACCTTACCGCTGATCAATTACGACAGCGAACTAGCTACGGCTTGCGGCTTCTGGCCAGCATGACGAGCCAGACCCGCGGCATCGCGATACACACGCAACTTCCTGGCACGGCGCGCGCGCAGTTTATTTTTGGGCAGCATCCCCAGCACCGCTTCGCGAATCATCCAATCGGATTTCGTCGCGCGCAGGCGCTTGGCGGGCACTTCTTTGAGTCCGCCGGGGTAGCCGCTGTGCGAGTAATACACTTTTTGCTCGACCTTGTTGCCGGTCAGGCGAACTTTATCGGCGTTGATGACCACCACATGGTCGCCGGAATCGAGATACGGCGTAAAACTGGGGTTATCTTTGCCGATTAACATGCGAGCCACCTGGGTGGCGAGGCGTCCCAGAACCATGTCGGTTGCGTCGATTACAAACCAGTTGGCGCCTACTTTGAGGGCTTCGGCTTCCTTGCCCTTGGCTACATACGTCCTCATTGAAACGGTCACACCTTTCCCTGTAGAGACGAACATTGAGTTTAGGATATGAACCCAGCATTGTCAAAGGATGTCTGGCGGTGAGCGCCGAGCGATTTTGCGGTTGGCGAGAGCATCAGAGATATAGAATGTGTCACATTTTCGCGACGGTATTGAGAAACGCGAGAATCGGCCTTGGACAACGGAGATAACAACAATGGAAGTCGTGGCTGGAGTGGATCTAGGCGGGACGGCAGTCAACTATACGTTTCTGGATCGCGAGGAAAAATTTTTGATTGAGGGATTGTGCGAGCATCCGTCGCTGGCGAAGCAGGGGCCGGACGTTTGCTTGCGGCAGATCGAAGATGGGTTGAAGGTTGCCGCTGAGCGGGCGGGCGTCGCGCTGGCTGAAATCGTCGCAGTGGGACTAGACACGCCGGGACCCGCGAGCGCGGCGGGCATGCTGAGCGCGAAGGGCTCGACGAATTTTGTGCACGCGGACTGGGCGGAGTTCGATATCCGCGAAGGGCTGGCGACGCGGCTGGGAAAGCCGGTGTGTTATTTGAACGATGGGAATGCAGGGGCGTTGTGGGGACACTTTTCTATTTTTGGCGCGAAGGGAAAAGAAACCTCGGTGTCCGTGGTGATTGGAACGGGGCTGGGTGGTGGCGTGATTCTGGACGGCAACGTTATTAAAGGACGAAAAGGATTTGGCGGAGAACTGGGACATGTGCTGATTCCCTACCAAAGCATCGAGGGAATCGCTGAGTTGAAACCCAGGTGCAATTGCGGACGCCTCGGGTGCCTGGAGTCATTGTGTTCACTGACGGCCATCGAAAGAGATTTTCTGCCGTACTTTCTGCCGAAATATCCGGGGCACGAGCTTGCGCAGGTGAGCGTGAGCCAGGCGGCGAAAATGGTGCGCGGGCGAGCGGACAAGGGCGATCCGATGTGCCGGGAAATTTTCCGGGTGCAGGCGCACGCGCTGGGACTTTTCTTCGATGAGATGGTGAATACGTTTGATCCGGATGCGCTGATTGTCGGCGGAGGCGCCATCGAGACGAGCGCCGAATTTCAAAAGTGGCTTTTGGAGGAGATCCATGCGGGAATGCCGACGCAGCGGGAAGAGCAGGCGGACATTCCCATTTACATCATGCCGAATGGCGACACGGCCGGAGCGCGCGGCGCGGCGATCGAAGCGTTAAAGCTGGCGCGGTCGGGTGGGTTGGCGTAGCGGCGAGTGCTTGCCAGCTTTCTTCAGGGGCTGAAGCCCCAAATCCACGATAGCTCAAATGTCGAGGCTGAAGCCCCGACCTCCTAAAGATGCATTCATAAAATGAGTTTTAGCGAGCCGTTCGAAACATTCTCGCATCAATTTTTACGGCTTGAGGTGTTACGGCTTGGGCCCCAGTGTGGGAATGAACTGCGGCGGTTTTCTGTTTTTGCTGGCTTGTTCGTAGGCGTAGGCGATGCGGATCAGGACCGGCTCGCTCCAGGCGCGGCCGAAAAATGAAATACCTACGGGTAAACCGAAAATATAACCGGCGGGGACGTTGATGTTTGGATAGCCGGCAACCGCGGCGGGCGTGGAGCTGCCGCCCTCGAAGTGATCGCCGGCGATCAAGTCGGTGAGCCAGGCGGGACCACCTGTTGGGCCGACCAAGGCATCGAGCTTGTGTTTGTCCATCACCGCGTCTATGCCTTCGACGCGCGAAAGTTGATGATTCTTCTTGAGGGCGTCGAGATATTCCTGGCTGGTCAGCGGGCCCTTCAACTGAGATTTGAGAAATAGTTCCTGCCCGAAATAGGGCATTTCCTGCTCGCGATGCTTTTCGTTGAATTCGATGATTTCCTGCAGGGTGTGAACGGGGGCGCGCGGGCCTAGGCGGGCGAGATAGGCGTTGAGGTCGGCTTTCAACTCGTACATGAAGACGGTGGATTCGGAATCGTCGAATTTGCCGCGTGTTTCGATTTCGGCGGGGTCGATGAGGACGGCTCCCTGGGATTTTAGTTGCTCGAGCGCGGTGGCCATTACCGCGTCGACCGCGGAGTTGAACCCGAACGTGCCGCGAACTACGCCGATGCGGGCTCCGCGCAAACCATCGGCGACGAGGAACTGAGTGTAATCGGCGTAAGACTTGCCGCGGCTTTCGGAGGTGGCTTTGTCTTCTTCATCGACGCCGGTCAGGTGGCCGAGAAGGATGGCGGCGTCTTTGACGGTGCGGCATAGGGGGCCGGCTGTGTCCTGGCTGTGGGAGATGGGAATGATTCCCGAGCGGCTGACCAGGCCTACGGTGGGCTTCAAGCCGACGACGCCATTGGCTGATGCGGGGCACACGATCGAGCCGTCGGTTTCGGTGCCGATGGCGATGGCGCAGAGGTTGGCGGAGACGGCGGCTCCCGAGCCAGAGCTGGAGCCGCAAGGATTGCGGTCGAGCACGTAGGGATTTTTGGTCTGGCCGCCGCGTCCGCTCCAGCCGCTGGTGGATTGATTCGAACGAATGTTGGCCCATTCGCTGAGATTGGTTTTGCCGAGGATTACCGCGCCGGCTTCGCGAAGTTTTTGCACCAACATGGAATCTTTTGGAGGCTTGGAGCCAACCAGGGCCAGCGAACCGGCGGTGGTCATCATGCGATCGGCGGTATCGATGTTGTCTTTGATCAGGACGGGAATGCCGTGAAGCGGGCCACGCACGTGTTTCTGTTTGCGTTCTTTGTCGAGCGCCTTGGCGATGGATACGGCGTCGGGATTTACTTCGATGACGCTGTTGAGAGCCGGGCCGTGTTTGTCAATGGATTCGATGCGCGCGAGATATTTGTCGGTGAGGGAGTGGGCGGTGAAGCGGCCGGAGGCCATGCCCTCCTGCATCTCGGTCACCGTCAATTCGTCGAGTTCGAACGAGCCGCCGAGGCTCCTGGCTCCGCGCGCGAGGGGAGTGTTTTGAGATGACGCGGACGAAGGTACCGGGGAGAGCACCGCGGCGACGGAGGCTCCGGCGAGCAGGCTGGTCTGGATAAACTTCCGGCGCGCGGGAAGTTGGGGCGCGGCGGACGGTTCCGTCTCGTCATTATCTCCAGGCGCGCGCGTGGCGCGCCGTGGATTCACTCGTGAATCGTCGTTCATTTTCGAAGCCTCGCTGAAATACTGGCCGTGGGCGGAGACATGTTACGCCAAGTTTGGTCCCAGGCGCAGCCGGAAGGATGCCAAAACACTTAGACGAGTGCCGCGGCCCGGGAGGGTGGGGATTCCCAAAGCGGGGGCCGGCCAATTCTGGTGTCGAAAGTTCCGTTGTCGAACAAGGCACGACTGCGAATCGATTTTTTGACACTGCTGGGGCTCCGATAAAATGACTGATAGCGAAGTCCTTGAGGCAGGTGTGCCATGAAAAGCTCTAAAAATAAGCAAAAATCAGCGCGTTCGAATGCCGCTTTGGTCTGGGACCGGTCCCGGCAAAGGCTGCATGCCGGCGCCATCTTGTTTGCCGCTTGCGCGTTCAGCGCCAGCGCGCCCGTATGGGCACAGGACGTGGCGGAAGCAGCGCGGCTGGAACAAGCGCGTAAAGACAAGCAGGCCAAGAAGAAGCACGTGTATACCGAAGAAGATTTGAAGCGGGCGCGCATTCTGACTCGCGAAGACCGTGAACTGCTAGATGCCAAGAAGCGCGAACAGCCGGTACCCGGTCCGGCTACTCCTGCGGCAGATATGGATGCGCAGGCGCTCGGCGAGCTGCCATCAGGAGATGTGGCACGTATGTACCGCGCCATCAAGGAATTGAGCTTGGATGGTCAAATTGCGGAGTTTCATCTGCCAGAGGCCAACGCGGTGGCTGCCCCGAAGCCTGGGCTGGTGTTAAGAGATTTCGTCGCGCAGAAGCCGAACCTTGTGCCATCAAAGACCACGAAGGCGCCGGTCGCTCCAATATTCAAAGACAACGTCATCGCTTTCCCGAAGACTGAATTCGTAGGGCCTCAGCCGCCAGCCGTGCAACCCGCCGCGCAACCGGTTGCGATCCAGCCGATGAGAATGCGGCCGGCAATAGTTCAGCCAATAATTGCCAAAATGCCCTCGGCTCCTGTGGTTGCAACCATCGTGCCAGGTCGACCGATGCGTGAATTTGTAGCGGCCCGTCCGCTTCCTATGGAAGCAATGAAGATTAGCCAACCAGTGGCTCCCGTGTTTTCGGAACCCACCGCGGCACACAGTGTGATCGTGAAACGCGGCGATTCTCTGTGGAAGCTGGCGCAGGTAAATCTGGGCGACGGTAACCGCTGGCGCGAACTACTGGCTGTGAATCCTGGGCTGGTTGATCCCCATCACATCGTTCCAGGAACGGCGATCAATATCGGTGGCAACGGGCTAGTTGTGCCGGTTGCTCCCGCGGCGCCGACGGATTCCACCATCACCGTGCGCAAGGGCGACAGTTTATGGAAAATCGCCAAGCTGCAATTGGGTTCAGGCGGATTCTGGGGCTGCATCGCCAAAGCGAATCGCGCCATACGCGACGCGAACCGCATTTATGCGGGGCAGACGCTGAACTTGCCGTCGAGCTGCGAGACGCGAAAGTAGATAACCCCGCAGTAGATAACCGGCTGCAACTTCGCCTCGGCCACCGCGCAATTTTTTCAGTTACAATTGAGCCGCGCTTTCGGTCACGAGGCTCGCTTGATCCATCGCCATATTTTTCACAACGAAAATCTGCTGCCGGTCGAAAAAGCGCGCCTTTCGATGGGCCAAGCTGGGCTGATCTGCGGCTGGGGGATCTTTACCACACTCCGGATCGCGCGCGGCGAAGCGTTTGCTTATGAACGGCACTGGCGGCGGCTGGAGAAACACGCGGCCATCATCCGCATGCCCATGACCGTCGCAGCCGCCAAGGTGCGCATGCACCTGCACGAAGTGATTCGCGCCAACAAAATCACCGAAGGTTGCGCGCGGATTTACCTGGTCTTTAACAATGTGGGCTTCTGGCAAAGCGAGGAAACTCGTCCTCCGGTGGATCTACTGATTTGCACCGCGGCGCTTCCCGAATATGCGCCAGCAGCGCGGCTCGCACTTCGCCCTCACGGGCGGCACGCTGCGAATGCACTGTCCGGGGTAAAAACCATTTCTTGGCTGAACAATGTGTGGTCGGTTGCCGAAGCGGTCAGGGAAGGCTTCGACGAAGTGGTGCTGCTGAATGAGCGCGGCGAAGTTTCGGAATGCACCTCCGCGAATATTTACATTGTGAAAAACGGGAAGATTTTGACGCCGCCCTTGAGCGCGGGATGCCTCGAGGGAGTGACGCGGGGTATTTTGATGGAGATCGCTCCGGAGACGGGCATTTCCATCACGCAACAGACTTTGCACGCGGAAGACCTGTATTCCGCGGATGAGGTTTTTATTTCCTCGACCAATCGAAATGTGATCGGCGTCAGCGAGATTGCCGGCCATGCGATTGCGAATGCGCCTGGTCCGGTGACGCGGCAGATGAATGAGATTTTCGAAGCCTACGTAGACGACTACGTGACGCGCCGGCTGACCACCGCCGCGCGCTGAGCCCTGCCCCGGCGGCCTTATTTTGCATCGCGGAACATTAACTCCCCTTTTCTCGTTCATTCCCACAGAGATAGTCCGCGCCGGCCCAAACCATTGTTACCGGGCGGCGTCTCAATACCTAGTGGGCGGCCGTTCCTCTGGAGGAACACATGCTGGAGTCCTTTGGCTCTGATTTTCGCTTTGGCGCGCGTACGCTGTGGAAGAGCCGGTCGTTCACGGCCATGGCGATTATCACTCTGGCGCTGGGGGTGGGCGCTTCCACCGCGATTTTCAGCGTAATCGACAACGTACTGCTGGAGCCGTTCCCGTACCGAGACGCGCAGCGACTGATGTGCGTGGAGATTCACGATACGGACCAGGGTGACCAAGGTGGCCGCGCGTCGTACTCGGCGGCTGAATACCTGGATTTTGCCACGCAAAACCACTCGTTCGAAAGCGCCATAGCCAATCAGCAGGAGGACGTGCTGTACACCTCCGGCGAAGGCACGGAAAGATTTCAAGGTGCGCTCATTACACCCAACACGTTCGAATTTCTGGACGTCAAGCCTTTACTGGGCCGAGCCGCCCAACAGGCGGATTACGAGCCCGGCGCGCCTCCCACTTTTATCCTGCGCCACAAAACATGGGTAAGCCGCTTCAGCTCCGACCCGTCGATCTTGAACAAGACGTTCACGCTCAATGGAGTTTCGCGCACGCTGATAGGAATTATGCCGCCGCGGTTCGCATGGGGAGGCGCGGATATGTGGATACCGCAGACTCCCGTGAGCGCGCAGATGGACTCCAACGGGTTTCCGCAGTTCTGGTTTATGCTGGGGCGGCTGAAGCCGGGCGTGAGCATGAAACAAGCGACAGCTGACTTCACGGTGCTAGCCAAACAGCAAGCGGTCGCGCATCCCACGGATTATCCTAAACATTTTTCGGTGCAGATCGAATCGCTGGCGGATCTGGTGGTGGGCCAATTTCGCACCACTCTTTTCATCGTGCTGGCGGCTGTGGCGCTGCTGCTGCTGATCGGTTGCGGAAATGTGGCGAATCTATTGCTGGCGCGGGCGACCACGCGCGAAAAGGAGTTTGCGGTGCGCGCCGCGCTGGGAGCGGGCCGGCGGCGGTTGATTCAGCAGTTGTTGGTGGAAAGCATGATGCTGGCTCTGGGCGGCGCGGTGCTGGGGGCGTTGCTGGCTTGGGCGGGACTCAAGGGGCTGATCGCCATTATTCCTCCGAACATTATTCCAGAAGAAGCCGTGATTCGGATCAACGGACCGGTTTTGCTCTTTACGCTGGCGGTTGCGATGCTGACCGCGCTGATTTTTGGACTGGTGCCGGCGTTGCAGGCTTCGCGGCGCAATCTCAATGATTCTCTGCGAGACACCGGCAAGGGCACGACTGGCGGATCGGGTCACGCGAATATTCGCAACGCCGTGATTGTTTTCGAAGTGGCGCTGTCTTTGACGCTGCTGGTTGGCGCGGGGCTTTTGATGCGGAGTTTTGCGGCGTTACATGAAGTGAATCTGGGACTGCGGCCGGATCACATTTTAGTGGCGCGCCTGCCACTGCCGCAGGAGCGGTACAAGACTTCGGCGCAGGTGGCCGGCTTTTTCCGGCCGCTGCTGCAGCGGCTGAATGCGCTGCCGGGCGTGGTGTCCGCCACGGAAACCAGCACATTGCCGCCCTACGGGGGGATTCCGAGCGATATCGAAATTCCCGGGAAGACGCACGCGGATACGTGGAGTTCCCTGCTGCAGCTTTGCAGTGAGCAATATTTTACGGTGCTGCGGATCCAGTTTCTAC
>JBBRZT010000018.1:0-24176 GCA_038236395.1 Candidatus Acidiferrales bacterium | reverse complement strand
CGGCGATTTGATCGGCATGCACCGCGTGGCGAGCGCGACGATTTCGGCGGATGGGAAATGGGTGGCGTACGCGGTGTCCACTCCCGACATGGACGCCAACCGCAACGCCAGCAACATCTGGATCGTGCCGACAGCGGGAGGTGCGGCGATGCAATTGACGCAGAGCGGGCACGATTCGGCTCCCGCATGGTCGCCGGACGGAAAAATGCTGGCGTTTATTTCCTCGCGCGACGGCAACACGCAGGTGTACGCGCTCTCGATGGATGGCGGCGAGAGCCACGCGATTACGCACCTTTCGAGCGGCGCGGACATGGTGAAGTGGTCGCCGGATGGGACGACAATCGCGTTTACTTCGTCGGTGTATCCGGATTGCAAGGACGACGCGTGCAACAGCGCCCGGGACACGGAGAAAGAAAAAAACAAGGTGAAGGCGCGCTCGTACGACCACCTGCTGTACCGGCACTGGACGCACTGGTCGGACGGAAAGCGCAGCCACCTGTTCGTCACCGCGGCGGACGGCAGCGGAACTCCCCGGGACCTGACGGCGGGCGCCAATTATGATGTGCCGCCGGATGAGCGCGGCGGGCCGGAAGATATTAATTTTTCGCCGGACGGCAAGGAGATTTGCTACACCGCGGTGCCCGACAAGGTGGAAGCCACCAGTACCAATGGCGAGTTGTTTCTGGTTGCGGTGAGCGGCGGCGAATCAAAAAAAATCACGACGAACCCGGGATTTGACGGCAACCCGGCGTATTCGCCGGACGGAAATTACATCGCGTATCACGCGCAATTAACGGCGGGATACGAAGCGGACCGCTGGCGGGTGATGCTGTACGACCGCAAAGCCGGCAAGAGCGAGGATTTGACGCAGAAATTCGACCGCAACGCGGAAGGGTTGGCGTGGTCGGCGGATAGCAAAACGATTTACTTCACCGCGGAGAACGAAACGCTGCAGCCGGTGTACGCGTTAACGGTACACGGAGGCGGCGAACCAAAGAAAATCGTGGCGGACGGATTTAACAGCACGGTTTCGTGGAGCAGCGACGGAAAAACGATGGCGTTCGAACGCACCAGCCTGACAACTCCGGCGGAAATATTCGTGGCCGGCGGAGACGGAGCCAACGCCAAGCAGGTGACGCATCACAACGATGCGTTGCTGGCCAAGCTGGACATGAACGCGCCAGAAACATTCTGGTTCGAAGGCGCGGCCGGCTCGAAAATACAAGCCATGTTGATTCGTCCGCCGAATTTTGATGCCACGAAAAAATATCCGCTGCTCGTGCTGCTGCACGGCGGGCCGCAGACGATGTGGTCCAACGCGTGGGGCTACCGGTGGAACGCGCAGGTATTTTCGGCGCCGGGATACGTCACGCTGTCGATTAACCGGCACGGCTCGACGGGATACGGGCAGAAATTCGTAGACGAAATTGCCAACGACTGGGGCGGTGAGGCTTACACCGACATCATGAAGGGTGTGGACTACACGCTGGCTACTTACAAATTCACGGATGGAACGCGGATGGCCGCGGCGGGCGGGTCGTACGGCGGATTCATGGCTGACTGGATCGCCACGCACAATGGGCGGTTCAAAGCCATCATCAGCCACGCGGGGGTTTACGATCAGACTTCGATGTATGCGACGGAAGAGTTGTGGTTCGCGGACCACGATATGGCGGGGACGCCGTGGAGTAATCCGGAGAGTTACAAGAAATGGTCGGCGTCGACGTTTGCGGGGGATCTGGGAAAATACAAAACGCCTACGCTGGTGATCGCAGGAGAAAACGATTTCCGCGTGCCGTACACGCAGTCGCTGGAATTTTTTAATACATTGCAGCGGCAGGGCGTGCCATCAAAGCTGGTGATTTTCCCCGACGAAGGCCACTGGGTATTGAAGCCGCAGAATTCACAATTCTGGTACAAAACGTTTCTCGACTGGCTGGCTGTGTATTTGAAATAAGGAGCGAGAAGCTCGGCGCGTGGCCCCGATCAGGCGGAAGACAAACTCTGGAATGCGCGGCGTGCAAAGCGGAATAAATGACAGATCAGGAAAGCTGACAAAATTAGCAGCGCGCCGACGACAATGGCGGTGGCCAACGGATGAGCCGAAGCCATCCAGGTAAGCCACACCGCCAGCAAATCTTCGCCAAAACTTAATATCCAATTGCTGAATGGCTCGGGACTGGTGTTAACCGCTGCGCGCGTGGAAGCCTTCGCGCTGTGCGAGGTAAGCGCGACTCCGCCGGCAAGCAGCGCGGCAGCCCAGCGCCATTCCGACGAAACGTCGCCGACAGCGGCGTAAGCCAGCAGCGCCGCAGCGGGTGGACGAATAAATGTGTGAACGGCATCCCAGATCGTGTCGATGTACGGTACCTTGTCGGCGAAAAACTCGACGAAGTAGAGAGCCGTGGCGACTCCCAGTACCCAGGGATGGGAAACAATTTGCAGCGACGGTGGAAGATGAATGATGCCGAAGCGCTGGAGCATTCCGAGGGTGACGACCGTCGCGTAGAGATTTAGGCCGGAGGAGTATCCGGTTCCCATCACGACGCCGAGCGCGCTGAGGATGTTCATTTACGGGAGTTTATCAAGCGCGCCGGGTGGGTTGTACGTGATTTGTCTCCCCGTGAGGAAAAGCGAACAGCAGATTCCTCACCCCGCCAAAAAGCGGCGGAGATCGGGATGACAAGTTTGGGTGGTTTGGCTCAAAGATTGGCCAAGATCAAGTGATGGACAGATGACCAGGGACTCGCACAAAATTTGAAGATGGTCTTGAGAGTTCTGCAAACAAAAAAAGAGCTGGCCCGATTTGAGCCAGCTCGAATTCACAATCTAAGCTATGAGCTAAGGGACTAAACGGACCCGGCACCGCGGGTTTTCTCGCGGGCGTTTTCGTCGCGTTGCGCGGCGTTGTCGTCAGAAAATGAGTTGCCGAATTCGTCGACTTGGCGCTCGGCTTCATCTCTGGCGATTCCGTAGCGTTCCTGAACGAGGCCGACCAGCTGATCTTTCTTGCCGCTCAACACAGTCATGTCGTCGTCGGTCAGCTTGCCCCATTTGGTTTTGGCTTTTCCTGAATACTGCTTCCACTTTCCTTCGATCTGATCCCAATTCATAGAAGCCTCCGTATGCGGTCTTGCGGCTCAAAACTGATGCATGAATAGGAGACCACGTACGCGGAAACGAAGACATACAGTGATTGGTTTAATTGGAGATGCTGTCTCTTGTACGCACGCTGGCACTAAGTGTTAGCGGTGTCTAATCCGGGCATTCACGCAAAAAAAATGGCGGATGGTGGCTACACGACGGAAGGCCGATGCCTAAGGGGTATCCGGTATGGAGCCTTAGTTCGCCATGACGTAAAACTACGAGTACTCGCGGCAAACCGGTCGAGCGGTTATGTCCGCGTCCGCCCGGCAACTTTAGCAGGCATCGGCGGGAGCCAGAACTCGCGTTCTGGCTGACGGAGCCCAACGGAGGACTGCATGAACGGAAGGACACTCTTGGGAGTGGCGTTGATTGTGATTGGCGTCATCGCGCTGGTCTATCAAGGCTTCACTTACACGACACACAAGAAAGTGCTGGATATCGGGCCAATTCAAGCAACAAAGGAAGAACACAATACCGTACCAATTCCGCCGATCATTGGAGTAATTGCGCTGATCAGCGGAGTGGCGGTCCTAGCCACGGGCCGCAAGTAGTTTCAAGAATTTCAGAAAAATCAAATGGAGGAAACAAAGATGAAAAAGTGGACTTTGGCAATGGCGGCAACACTGGTATTCGCGACGCTCTCTTTCGCGAAACCGGCAAGCGATTCGAAAGACGAGATGGAGCGGCTGGAAAATTCCGGGAAAGTAATGTCAGAAATTCTGAACATTCCCGACGATATCCCGCAAGATTTGCTGGATAAGGCTCGCTGCGTCGTAGTGCTGCCGTCAGTTTTGAAGGCGGCTTTCGTGGTGGGCGGCAGCTATGGCCGCGGCGTGATGGTTTGCCGCACCGGCAAGGGTTTTTCAGGTCCCTGGGGAGCTCCGGCGATGTACGCGTTGGAAGGCGGAAGCTTCGGATTCCAGATCGGCGGCGAGGCTACCGACTTTGTGATCCTGATCATGAATGATCGCGGCATGGACAGCCTGTTGCACAGCAAAGTTAAGCTGGGCGGAGACGCCAGTGTGGCGGCGGGACCAAAGGGCCGCAGCGCGTCAGCCGAATCCGATGCCTACATGCGCGCGGAAATGTTGAGCTACTCTCGCGCGCGCGGAGTATTCGCCGGCGTATCACTGGAGGGCACCACACTGCGCCCTGACCATGACGCCAACAAGCGCCTGTACGGCAGGGGCATCACTACAGACGAAATCGTAATGCAATCAAAGGTGGAGGCCCCAGCGGCCGCGCATCACCTGATCTCCACCCTGCAGCATGCATCGCCCGCGTTGAAGCCGTAAAACGACGGGTATCAAGGGGTTTACGTGGTTTGAAGGGCGGGGAAGGTTCTCGCCCTTTTTCCTATCACGCGAGGATTTGTAAGTGAGTGTGAGCGGGAGAGGTTTGATGCCCTACAAAATCCTCAAGCCGTGGAGTACACGGTCCTCTGTATTGTTGAACCGCCAGGCGCGTTTTACTTTGAATGCACGCTCGGCAGCAAGCGGCTCCGGCTCCCTACCGGTTTGAGCCGAATAATCGAAAATTCGAGGTACTGGCGCACATGAAAACTGAAGTGGCCCCTTCCGAGCACAAACTGATTGCGCAGGCGCGCCGCGGCAACCACGAAGCGTTCACCGCGCTGGTGCAGAAGCATTCCGGCAAGATTTATGGCGTGTCCTTGCGCATGCTGAAGAATCGCGAAGACGCGGAAGACAACGTGCAAAACGTTCTGGTCAAGGCGTACTACAACATTGGGCGATTCGAAGGGCAGTCGCAATTTTCAACCTGGCTATTCCGCATCACTATCAACGAAGCGCTGATGAAGCTGCGCCGGCACAAGCCGGAGCGTTTTGTGAATCCGGTGGACGCGAGCCAGGACTCCGGCGCATATGCTAACTATCCGGAAATCGAGGATCACCGCCAGAACCACGAACGCGAGTACATCAACCGCGAGCTGGCGCATAAAGCGCTACAGTGCCTGAATCCTTCACTGCGGCATACCTTCGTGCTGCAAAAAGCCGAGGGATGGACCAACCGCGAATTGGCGCGGGCGATGGGGATCACCGTGGAAACAGTGAAATCGCGGATTTTCCGGGCGCGCACGCGTTCCCGGCGGAAACTGGAATTGCTGGCGCGGCAGGGCTCGCTGGCGACTTACAGCGCGTAACACTCTAAAAAAACCTATACCGCCGAACTTTGAAGCGGTGCGTCGGCTGGTACGTTGCGTTCCGCGGTGGGTAACATGGCGCGTACGGTAGTGCCGCGTTTGCCGAGCTCTACTTCCAACATTCCATTTAACTCGGCGAGGCGCTCGCGCATGCCAGCCAAGCCGACTCCAGAAGCCAATCCAGAACGGAACCTGGTTACAACTGCTCGGGAGATCCCACGGCCGTCATCCTGGACGGTCAGGATCGCGCGCCCATCGGCACAGGCAAGAGAAATAACAACACATTCGGCATTAGCGTGGCGGTGGACATTGGTCAGCGATTCCTGCAGGACGCGGAACAACGCCAGCTCGACTTCTTTAGGAAAACGTTCCGCGATTTTCGAGAGGTGCAGATCCACTTTGAGGCCGGAGCGTTTCGCAAAACCTTCGGCATACCAGCGCGCCGCGGATTCAAACCCAATTTCGTCGAGAAGCGGGGGATGCAGCAAATGGGAAATGGTACGTACTTCCGCGATGGAACGTTCGCTCAAATCGAGGGTTTCGGCCAGCAGCAGAGCTTGTGCCGAGTCGAGATTCGCGCCAGATGCCTGAAGCTGGTCCAGGTTAATTTTCAAGCCGACAAGATATTGCCCCAAGCTGTCATGCAGTTCACGGGCCACCTTGCGGCGCTCGGCGTCCTGCAGCTCCAGAACGCGGGCGCTGAGGGCGCGGGAAGAACGCACATTTTCGCGCTGCATGCGCTCCATTTCTTGGGTGCGCGCGACTTCTCCGACGAGCAGCCGGAAACTGTAGCCCAGGAAAAGCAGCGCAGCGACAAAAGTGAGCGCGAGAATCACGGCGTAGCGGCGGAACAAGCGATTCCAGGTAGCCATGCGATCGTTGGCCAGCATTTTCTCGTCATTGACCATGCTTTGCACCACCGCATCCAGCTGCAACTCCTGCGAGTCGAGGTCGCGGATAAGGTTCACTTCCGACGGAGGCACAGCGTCTCGAGGTGCGGGAGCAACGACCATGTCATCCAGCTCGGTGAGGTATTTGCCGGACAGATTGCGGAGCTCGGCGAGGCGGTACTGTTGGCGTTGATTGTCGACGGTGAGTCGTTGAAGGTTTTCAATCTGGCTGGAAATGCCAGCGGCGCGCTGGTGAAAGACCCGAAGCTGCCCGGCGTCCCCCGATTCGGCATAGGCCAGAGCGTTTGCGCGAATACCCGCGAACTGCGTCTGCAGGGTCTGCAACTGACTACTGACCTGATGGGAATGCAGAACCCAATTTCTGCTGTTGCTCACACCCAGTTGGGTTACATAGGCGAAAATGCCTATGGCCGCGATCATGATCAATCCTGCCAATACCTGGAGCAACGGAGCTACCGGGTGTCGAGAAGGTTTTCTTGCGGCGGGTGATGGTACGTTTGAGTCGGCCATTTTTTGGAACGCTGAGAAACGACAGCCCGGAGTCTTAAAACCGGGCCGCCACCAAACCATTCAATCATGGTACATCAGCAATACTAAAACTTTCGAAGCGGCGAAGGGCCTAGCGAGACAGCATCAATGACAAAAAAAGGAGCGGCGCCATGACGGCCCGCTCCTTCGATTGTTCCTCGACGTAACTGGACGCTAAATCGTACGTTAGTTGGGTGAAGTGGCTTTCTGAGCCTTGACCTGCAATTCATTCACAACCTGGGTGACGTTGGGCACGGCTTTGGCGATTTGGGCGATGGAGTTGCGGTGGCCTTGCGAGCTGACGTCACCTTTCAGCGTAACGACGCCGTTTTTCACGTCGTAGCTGACGCCTTTATCCATTCTGCGTTTGACCAAAGCGGCATCAAGATTCTGTTCGATGCCTTTATCGAGGTCGGACGCCACGGTTTTGGCGGTGCTTTCTTCTCCGGGAGGCCGGACGGCGATCTGGTCGGCAACAACCTGGCCGGCGGCGGCGGACTTGGCGATCGATTCAGCTTGAGCCTTGTCGCTATCAGCCGCGACGGTGCCGCTCAAGGTAACGACGCCCTTGTCGCGATCCTGGCTGACGCTGACGTCTTTGTAGCCGGCTTGATCCAAAGATTTACGAATAGTGTCGGTAACATCGGGCGATTTGGGCGGTGTATCGGAGCAGCCCAGCAGTCCTCCCACCAGAAGCATCGGGAAGATCATCACAAGCGATTTAATCGATTTCATTAACTCTCCTTAGGATTCGTGCGCAATCAGCCGGAGTTGATATCTCGACCAGGATGGAGTCCGACTGTGCAGGTACTTTGACTCGCGAAGCGCTAAGGGTCTATCAGGGATTAAGGGTAGAAATGCAGGGAAGTAAGGGTAAGCCCCGATTTGGGACTCAGCCCATGGCCTCTTTCAAGCCTCGCCGGATCAGCCAGGCGTTCATCGGGTAAGCGGTAAAAAAACCTGTGATCATGGCGATTTGCATCAAGAACCAATACAGCGCGCCAGTGGGATGAAGATGCGGATGCGGAAACCAGACAAAATAAACGAGAGCCATCCACGCATACATTCCGACTTGGAATGCGGTGATGGACAGGGTGTCGGCTTTGATGGCGGCAACCAACCCGTCAACAAGAGAGAGATTGCGCATGGGCGTGATGGTGAAGTATTGGAAGACGATTCCGAGCAACCAGGCCGCGGCGAAATCAAAGACGAAGCTGGCCCAGACCTGCTCTCCGAAAAGCGTCAGGCCCAACGCAAAAATCGTAAATTCGGTGACGATGTCGGCCAGGGTGCAGCCAGCACCGCAATGAAACGCGGCGACGGCGATTTGGACCAGGTGAGCTGAGAGGATTTCCGCCTATCGTTTCCGGATTTCTGCGCGCCGCGCGCGTGTTGGGAGGCCGCCTTCCGCTCCATTTTGCGGCCGAATTTGTAGTAGGCCCACACCGCGGCGACGCTGAAGTACAGCGCGGTAACTGGCCACACGAGATTCATGATCCACATTTTTTGCGGATGTTTGAGCTCGTCCAAGGCAATCCAAAGCGCACACGAGAAAGCGACGGCAAGAGACACGTAGGCGATGAGTGTGAGGGCGTGTTGCATAAATTTTGGCGGTCCGTCGCCGAATGAATTTTGTTGCCGTGGCGGTTTGCTGTTGAAATCATCTGGCGGCCGAGGGTAGCTTCCAAGCAGGTCAAACTGCAAAGGCCCTCTCGGGCTACCGTGTGCAGTCACTCCCAGAGGGACATGGCCGCCAGCGTTATGCTCAGCGCTGACGATATTGCGTTCGGCGGGCGACGGTCAATCAAGGAGAAGCTGTACGAGGCTACGCAGCCACCAGCGCCTACCGCGATGTACCGATTGCCGAGTGTTGAGCGACGCGCAATGCTGAGGCATAAGTTCGAGAGGATGACGATGACCGTGTTCGCCGCAGAACCAAATTTTCCGGGACCGGAAGAACCGGTGCCGCAACCGCCGCAGCCGGAGCTTCCGCCGAAAAGACCATCCGAGCCGGAGTTGCCGTCACCTGATCCGGGACGAGCGCCGTTTCCAGGCCCGGGGCCGACGGATCCGGGGATCCCGCCGCCGGTCAGCTATTAAGAAAAGTCAATTCGTGATCGGCTACAGCTGGGGAGGATCGATGCCTAGAGCGGTGGCCAAAGCGATCTGGTGATCCTGTTCGTCGATCAGGATTTCGCGGACCAGCTCGGCCATGGCGTATTCTCCTAATTGTTCGCACTGGCGCACGCGCAGGCGATAATTGCGTATGGTTTCGTTTTCGTTATTCAAGTCGGCCTTCAGCATTTCCTTGTTATTGTCGGTGGACTTCACCGGCTCAGGCTGTACAGTCGGCGTGCCGCCCAGATAATCGATCTGCTTGGCGATGGTGATGGCGTGTTGCAGCTCTTCGCCGGCATGCTTTTCAAGTTCCGCGGCGATGTTCATATACTCGGCGCCCTTGAGCACCTGTGAGTACACCACATAAGCGATGATGGCCTGGTATTCGCGGGCCAGATCGCCGTTTAAGCTCTTGATCAGTTCTTCGCGCGTGCCGGTTTCGGCGGGAGCGAGTTTCGGATTGCTGGACGGCATGGTGTTCCTCCTGAATTAGCGGTGCTGATTAATTGTGGCCGGTTCCATTTTGGCTGCGGCGGAAAGAAAAGTCCAACGGCTGCGTATGGAACCGGGAATTTCAGCGCTCAGTCAGTTCAACGGCCGGGCGCTAGCGCTTCTTTGACGGCTCGCGCGTCAATTGCGGGACTGACATAGGTGCCTTCGCCTACGACGATATTCAGAGCGCGCACCAACTCGTTTTCCGCGTCTGACTTCAAGACATAACCTCGCGCCCCGGCGTGGAAGGCGCTGCGCACAAACTCGCCGGAGGAGTGCAGGGTAAGCAGCAGAACTTTTGTTTCGGGCATGACGTCGTGAATAATTCGGGTGGCCTGCAAGCCATTCAGGCCGGGCATGGACACGTCCATGATCACCACTTCAGGCTGCAACTCGCCCGCGAGGCGAACGCCTTCCTGGCCGTTCTCGGCTTCCCCGCACAGTTCCCACTCGGGATACCCGTTCAAGATGCCCTGCACACCGCGGCGAATCACGGCATGGTCGTCAACAATCAGGACCCGGGGCATAAAACCTTTCTCAAGACTTACAACTTAGCTTTTCAACAATCATTCCCAGCATCGCCGCGATTTTCTACGCTTCGATAATCTGATTCCTGACCGCGTAACGAACCAGTTCGCTCACGGAATGCAGCTCCAGCTTTCTCATAATATTGGCGCGATGAGTTTCCGCGGTTTTTACGCTGATACCGAGGGAAACGGCAACTTCCTTGCTGCTCTTCCCTTCCGCTAACAATTGAACAATCTCGCGCTCGCGGGCCGTGAGGCGATTGCGAATGACGGTGTCCGTATCGATGTCCGTCTTAGGGCGGCGAAATCCGTCGAGCAGCATTTCCGCAGCCCGCGCAGTGAAAAACGGGCGGTGGTTGGAGAGGGCCTCGACGGCCGCGACCAGGTCACGATCGGCGTCGGATTTCATGATGTAAGCGCGCACGCCCGCTTCCACGATTTCGCGAACCAGCTGATCCGAAAAGTGCAGCGTAAGGATAAGGATTTCTGTCCTGGGCAAACTCTTACGAATCTGGCGAGCGGCCTCGAGCCCGTTTAAATCGGGCATGCTGATATCCATAACCACTACTTCCGGTTTGAGCTGCTCCGCCAACGTCACGGCTTCGCGGCCGGTCTTCGCTTCGGCGCACACTTCCCAGCCCGAGCGAGAGGTCAACAGTTCCTTGAGACCACGCCTGATAATGTCGTGGTCGTCGGCGACCAGAATGCGCAATGTTTTTCCTCCTGTCGCAAAAAATCGCTATGCACTGATGTTCGGCCATTTACGACGCGCAGGGTATTCGGACCAGCCCTAGTGCAGCGCTACGCTCATGTACATATTTGTCCCCCTCGCGTAGGAAGGACATACCATTTACCCTGTATTCATAAGGGCTTTGCTCCTCATAGTAAACGCGGCCAAGTAGTGGCGACCGTCGTTTGATTCTTGGCAAGATCTTTGATGAGCACTATTGTTTTTGGGTCGCAAATACACGTTTACACCGATTGTCTTGGCAAAGCTAAAACTGTCCAATGCGCCAGGAGGAACCGATGCTAATTATTCTTCTGGTCGTAATTCTGCTTCTCTCAGTTGGGTCGTTTCCGACCTGGCCGTACAGCAAGGGCTGGGGATATTATCCCAGCGGCGGTTTGGGTCTGGTGGTGGTCATTCTGGTGATTCTGCTTCTGATGGGAAGAATATAGTCAGGCCTTTGCGAAGTCTGGCCGAACTCTTCCCACACGGGATCGTGGGCTGGTGATGCAAGGAGATCCAGCGTGGGAAGAGGGCCGAAGTTTCTCAAGAAGTCCGTCAAGAAGAAACCTGCCTCAGAAAAATCTCCAGAAAAACAAATAGCAGTAGCGGCGCTCAGGAAACTGGGGTCCACCCACGATCCTGATTCTTTCGTCAATAACATGGCGTTCGTGGGGCCGGGCCTGGTTACCGGCGCGTCGGACGACGATCCCAGCGGCATCGCCACCTACTCGCAGGCCGGGGCGCAATTTGGATTCGCCACGCTGTGGCTCACGGTTTTTTCTTATCCGTTCATGTGCGCGATACAGGAAATCAGCGCGCGTCGGGCGGGTTACCGGTATGGGAATTTCGGCCAACATCCGCAAGGCCTACCCGCGCCCTGTCGTTTATGGAATCGTGGCGCTGCTGCTGGTTTCCAGTATTTTCAATCTGGGCGCCGACCTGGGAGCCATGGGTGAATCCGCGCACATGCTGCTGGGAGGCCCGGCGTGGATTTATTTAATGGCGATGGGGCTGGTGTCGATCCTCCTGCAGGTCTTCGTTCCCTACACGCGCTACGTAAAATACCTGAAATTTCTGGCGTTCTCGCTGCTGGCCTACGTGGTGACCGCGTTCGTGGTGCACATCGACTGGCGCGCGGCGCTGCTGGCAACGGTTCTTCCCCCGTTCCAGCGATTTCATGGCGAGTACCTCACCGTGGTGGTGGCGGTGCTGGGAACCACCATCAGTCCGTATCTTTTTTTCTGGCAGGCGTCGCAGGAAGCGGAAGAAGTACAGGTGCACGTAAAAGAAAAATCGCTGCGGCAAAAGCCGGCGTATGCACCCAAGGAGCTGCGCAGAATCCGCATCGATACCTATGCGGGCATGGCGGTTTCCAATATCGTGGCGTTCTTTATCATGCTGACGGCGGCGGCCACGCTGCATGCCCACGGCGACACCAACATTCAGACGGCAACCCAGGCAGCCCAAGCGCTGGAGCCACTGGCCGGCCGTTTTGCATACGCGCTGTTTGCGACGGGGATCATCGTTACCGGATTGCTGGCCGTGCCGGTGCTGGCGGGGGCCGCGGCATACGCGGTGGGCGAAGCGATGCACTGGCGAGTAGGACTGGAAGTCAAACCAAAGCGGGCCATGAAATTCTATGTGACCTTGAGCGTGGCTACGCTGGTTGGGCTGCTGTTGAATTTCGTGCACTTCGATCCGATTAAAGCATTGTTCGTGGCGGCGGTTATTAATGGCGTGCTGGCGGCTCCGGTGATGGGACTGATCATGATCATGACGCGCAGCCGCAAAATTATGGGAGAGTTCACGCTGCCGGTGTATCTGCAAATTGCCGGATGGGCCGGGACAGCGGCGATGTTCGCGGCCTCGATCGCTTTTCTGGTGAGCAGCTTAAAATGAAACCGCCGCTGGCCACAGGGCGCAACGGCGGTTTTTTGGATCTGTGCTGAAAACTGTTTTAGGACTTTACGGTTAGCTCGTTCTGCACTTTGTCCGCTCCCGCGATATCGGAAGCTTTCGAGCCAACGGCGTTCTTTTCATCTTCCGACTTGACCGGCCCTTTCAAGGTGACCGTGCCGTCGCGAACGATGACTTTCACGTTGTGGGCGTAGGTGGAAAGTGAGGAGTCGCTGGTTATGGACCTGCGAATCTTCTTTGCCAGATCGCGATCCGCGGGGTTCATTTTTTGCTGGTCCGCGGTAACCGCGCCCTTCTTGTTGTCCCCCTCGTTATTTTTGGTGTTGTCGGGTTGCGTCTGGGGATCCTGCTGCGCACGAACCGGCACGACAGCTAGCGAAAACCCGGCGAGACCAAGTCCCAATACGGCAATGCGTAAAGAACTATTTGTCAGTGTCATTTTTTGTCCTCAGTTAAGAAAAACCCAATTAAACGAAATTTTGTTCCGTGACGAAAAATATCTCTTATTCGACGCCAGGGCCATACCGAGTGCGCTGTAGCTTCCAGAAGACGGCCACGTAGGGTGACGCGAGCAACGAATGGGGGAAATTCCGCAGTCAACTGCAGTGAACTCCGTATTGGCCCGCAAGCTCGCCTGCAGCAGTATGAATGCGCTCCACGGAAAACGTTTTTTGTATAACGCACACTTACCAAGTTCTTAAGGAGGATATGATGGCGAAAAACAAATCGGTATTTGGAATTTATTCGAGCCGCAGCGGTGTTGAGAACGCGGTAGTCGCTTTGAAGGATTCAGGGTTCAGCCACTCGGACGTCTCGGTGCTGCTGCCCGAGAATCTGGGTTCGAAAGAGATTGCCACCGAAAAGAACACCAAGGCTCCGGAAGGCGCAACCACCGGCGCGGGCTCGGGAGCTGTTATTGGCGGAACACTCGGCTGGCTGGTGGGCATCGGCGCGTTGGCCATTCCCGGACTTGGTCCTTTTATCGCAGCTGGGCCGATTATGGCAGCCTTGGCGGGCATGGGAGTTGGCGGCGCGGTTGGCGGCGTTACCGGAGCTCTGGTTGGAATGGGCATTCCGGAGTTTGAAGCCAAGCGGTATGAGGGGAGAATTCAAAAGGGCGGAATCTTGCTGTCCGTTCATTGTGATACCTCGGACGAAATCAAGCGCGGCAAGGAAATCCTGGAGCGCACTGGCGCCGAAGATATTTCCACCGCCGGCGAAGCGTCCGTGGACACGAAAGAGTCCGCGCGCATCGCGAAGACGTCGTAACCGTTTCACATTTTCAGAAGTGGGAATGCGCAGAAAGAAAGGAGATCGAAATGTTCCTGGCACTATTCGTGATCCTGCTACTCTGTTGGGCCGGCGGCTTTCTGTTGTTTCATGTTTCGAGCGCGCTGATCCACATATTGCTGCTGTTCGCGGTGATTTCGTTCATCGCGCACTTCTTTCAGCGTAAGACCGCTTAACCTGAACGCATATAGGACTCTGCCGTCACCTGCTCCCGCGGGTGGCGGCAGTTTTTTTATGCGTCCGTCCGACCTGCGCTCGCCTGCTTGTGGCGCAGAAATACTCATGGGTGTAAGATTTTTTGGATTTGACTCAGGGTATTGATTTTGCGCTCCAATTCTCTCTACATTCGAATGGGCTCTTTCGTGCGCCGTGCGTTGGCCGCGGTGATGGCATTGACCGTGATTTTTCCGATTGTTGCGGCGATCCAGAGCGTCGTTGATCTGCACGGCTCGGCGGTGGAAGAGCTGGCCAACTCGCGCGGGAAAGTTTTGGTGCTGGTTTTTGTGCGCACCAACTGCCCCGTTTCGAATCGCTATGCGCCACTCATCCAGCAAATGAGTAGACAACACGGAAAAGATGTGTCCTTCCGGCTGGTGTTCCCGGACAAGAGCGAATCGCCGGAGAAAATCCGTAATTTCTTGCGCGACTACAAATATGAGTTGCCTGCGATTCGCGATGTGGAACACGTACTGGTAAAAGCCACGCTGGTGAAAGTTACTCCCGAGGCCGCGGTCTTCGATGCCCGGGGAACACTGGTCTATCACGGGCGTATCGACAATTTGTATGCGCGCATCGGACAAGCGCGGCGCGCCGCCACCACGCATGAACTGGCGGACTCCATTGAAGCCGCAAGGCTGGGCAAAAATCCGCTGACACCGTCGGCGGACGGAGTGGGATGCTTCATCGCGGACATGCAATGAAGCGGGCCGTGCAAACGGTTGCGGTCGGAGTTTTGCTGTTACTGCTCGCTGGTTTTCCATACCTGCGTGGATGGGCTGATCCGCTGCCCACAGCGCCGCAAAACGATGCGTCCACCGCGCAGGTGACATTCAACCGCGATATCGCTCCAATCGTTTTTCATTACTGCGCGACGTGCCACCGACCCGAAGAGTCCGGCCCATTCCCGCTGCTTACATATAAGGATGCGAAGTCGCATGCCCGGCAACTCGCGGCGGTGACCAGGAGCCGGTTCATGCCGCCGTGGCTGCCGGCGCGCGGCGAATTTAAATTTGCGGACGAAATGCGGCTTTCGGACGCAGAGATCGCGCTGATCTCCAACTGGGTGGAACAAGGCGCGGTGGAAGGCGCGGCCGCCGACTTGCCGCGCACGCCTGTTTTTGTGGAAGGCTGGCAAATGGGCCGCCCCGATGCGATCGTTAAGGCGGAAAAACCATATCAACTGCCGGCCGGCGGCAACGATCAATACTGGAATTTTATTTTTCGCAATCCGGTGAAACAGACGCGCTGGCTGAAAGGCATGGAAGTACGCCCAGGAGATAAACACGTGGTGCATCACGCCAACGTGCTGGTGGACCGCATGGAATCGGCGCGCGCGCAGGAATCCAGTCCTGGCTCGGGATTCGGCGGGATGGAAATCAAGATCGAGTCGGAGGCGTTCGATCCCGACAGCCATTTTCTTTTCTGGAAGCCGGGGACGATTCCGTACACCGAGCCGGAGGGCATGGCACTGCGACTGGACCCGGGCACCGACCTGGTGCTCAACATTCACCTGCAGCCTTCGGGAAAAGCGGAATTGGTTCAGCCCAGCCTGGGTTTGTATTTTACCGACCAGCCGGCCACGCGCTTTCCGATGCTGCTGCAACTGGAAAACGACCAGAAGCTGGACATTCCGCCGGGCGACAAGAATTTTGTGGTGGCCGACGAATTCACGATGCCGGAAGACGTCGAGCTGCTGGCGATTTATCCGCACGCGCATTACATCGGAAGGGATCTGGAGGCCTTTGCCACGTTTCCCGATGGAACGAAAAAATCTCTGATTCATATTCCGGATTGGGATCTCAACTGGCAGGCGGTCTACCGTTACGAGTCGCCGGTCGAGCTGCCAGCCGGAACGGTCGTGTCGATGCGCTATCGCTACGACAATTCCGACGAAAATATCCGCAATCCGAACATCCCGCCAAAGCGAGTGGTGGGCGGAAATCGCGCCAGCGACGAAATGGCGCACCTGTGGCTGCAGGTGTTGCCGGGCACCGCGCCAGGAGAGACCGGCGACCCGCGCAGAGTTTTACAGGAAGCCATGGCGAGGCACAATGTGGAGAAAAATCCTGCCGATTTCGAAGGCCACTACAATCTTGGCGCCATGCTGCAGGCGCGCGGCCAATTGCCCGACGCGCTGCAGCAATATGAGCTGGCGCTGCGCATCCGCCCCTCAGACGCCACGTTGAACAATGCGGCCGGCGGCGTTAGCCTGGCCGCCGGGCACCCTGACGCCGCGGAGAAATACCTGGAAGCCGCGCTGCGTTCACGGCCGAATTATTTCGACGCTCATTACAACCTGGGAATTGCGCTGGCCACGCAGAATAATTTTGCTGGAGCGGTAGAACATTTTCGCGCGGCGGTGCAACTCAATGAAGCGGACGCCAACGCGCAGGCAAACCTGGGCGCGGCACTGGCGGAAACGGGAAACCTGAAGGAAGCGCGCACGCACCTGGAGAAGGCGCTGGCCATCGATCCTACGCTGGCAAACGCGCGGGAAAATCTCGAACAGATCAAACGCGCGGTGCCTGGCGATCAGCGCTAGCGACTTCCTCGGTTTCCTCTCCATGAAAGTCGCCGGGAATGTCGTCGATGCCTCGATGTCGAGGCTCCACGCTCTCGGACGATGGGTCTTCCGCCAGAGGCTCCCACAAAATGCTTTTCGCCGCCTGCAAGCCGTGGCAATTGAGCGGGTGGTGGCGCCGAGAAATGGTGCGAAAAACGCGATCGAAGAAATAAAAACCGATGCCGAAATTGGCGTCCATCTGGCCGTCGTCGCGCAGCGAACGATGATGAATGTCGTGCAAGCGGCGCGCGCGCAAAAACCAATTGCGGAACAAAGGGTGGCGCGCCATCCAGAAATCGCGGAGATGCATACGGTCGTGCAGGTAATTAAAAGTAAAAAGCGGCCAGGCGACCATAGTGAGCAGCGACACCCATTGAAAAACTACCGGAACTCCGCCCAAACGCAGCAGCAGCCACGACATAGTAAGTACCAGCGCGGAAGGAACCAGCCATTCCAAGCCGACATTGCCGATGGCAGGGCGATTTTCCGTAGCGTCCAGGTAGCTGCCGGAGCGCAACGAGGCGTTTGGCGCGTACAGCACCAGGTGGTGAATCAAGTGGTTGCGGCTCAGCGCCGGAATCAGATTGCTGTGCAGCAGCCGGTGCATCCAGTAGCCGATCAGCTCAGCAACGAAGCACGAGGCAGCGATGCAGAGCAAAAGCTGCCATAAAAATGTGATAGTGCGCTCGATGATCATAAAGCTCCTTTCGCGGACAACCGTTTGGCTGGCTGTCGCGGCAATATTTGCCACCGTGGTCATTTGAGAAGTTTGGCCTGCTTCAATCGGTCGGCGATTTTGGCAGCGAATGGTCCTGCTAGTTCGCCGACGGAACCGGCGTACTCATTGCCCCAGAACTCGGCGCGAATGGTGTCTTCGTGCTTGAAAATGTGTTGACCGGCATTGTCGTCGAGCCAGAAACGAATCTTGGCGTTTTCGCGGCCGGTGCCGGCGCCGACGAGCACCCGTTTCGCGCGGTTTCCCGGATGCCAGGCGAGAATCTCGCCCTCAAGAACATAGGGATTGGCGCAAGCCTGGGACGGCTCGGTGGCGGCGGTGAAATTCTTGATCAACTTCAACTGCAACTGCGCGGCAGTCTGCTCCGCCATTTTTGCGGGGTCGTAAGGCTACGGAACGTCCGCGCCTTTTTGAAAAGGTTTGACGACGATGCAAGGCTTCCCTTGGCTGCGAGAAGCAACCGGCAGAATTGTGGCCACGAGCATTGCGAATAAAATTTTCTTCATGTTCTTCTCCTCCATTTCAGAATTTTGAATTCCCCCGTAAAGCCCTCACCGCCCAAAGCGATACACGATGCCAAAACTGCCGCGAACGGAATTGAGAACGTGGTCGTTGGGACGAATCCCGATGTAGTCGACTTGCGTGCGCAGCGCCAGGCGCTGAGAGACGCCGAAATCAAAACCGCTGCCGGCGCCGACAGCAAAGGAATTGGTGGAATTGCCCGCGCCGGACAGGTGTGCTCCGCCCACAAGCACCTGCGCAAAGGGAGTGATCCTGCTCGACCGGCGATAGGAAAATCGCGGGCCAAAGAGATAGGTGACGGTGTTCAGGCTGTTGTTGAATGGCGAAGCGTGATACCCGCCCACATCCGCCGCGATGCCTAACCAGCGGTTGGGATTGACCGCGACAGAAACCGACCCGCCATTGGCATTGACGCCGTCTTGCAGGCCTTCTCGCAAAAACGAGTAGCCGGCGGAAAGCTCCGCGATGGGCGTTGTTTCTTGAGCGCGGACGTTTGAAACGGCTATGCCGAGAAACAGACCGAGAACTGCGAAGTAGCGCATTCGAAGGCCTCCATTGGGAATTCCGGGTTTTGCTCCGGTGCAGCGAATCTAGCGGGCGGGCGAGACGACCTGCAAGCGACGAGGAGCGTCGGCTAGGGCATGACGCTGGATGTCGCGAAGTGACGCGGTGTAAACCAGCCTGATGAGGAGAAAAGATGACAGAAGGCTATCGTCGCCGCGAATGGAGTGCGCCTTAACTAAATGATTGTATGTACTTTATTTGCTAAGGAAGCCGCAAGCGCCCCAGCAGGTTGCGAAAGCGTGCGTCGGAGCGCAACGGGTCCGCAATCGGGTCGACAGCGAGAAAGACCAGCCGATCGTCGCGCTCGATAAAAGCCTTTTCGAGCGAGGCGAATGCCTGATCCTTATCTCCCATGCCGGTTTGCATTCCAGCGAAGTAAATTGCAGGCGTATACCGGTGCTTGGAAAGGTCGCTCAGCTGTTTTAGAACTTTTTCAGCGCCCGCTTTATCTCCCGAGACAGCCAGAGCGTGGCCATAGGACATAAGCAGCGCCGGGTTGTCGGGCGCGATCCGGCAGGCGATTTGAAAGTGCTGGATCGCTTCCGGGAACATCTTCTTTTCTCGGTAGGCGGAGGCCAGCCAGAATTCTGCCAGCAGAAAATTGGGAGTCTGCTCGAGAGTCAATTTGGAGTGCGCGATGGTGGAGTCGTAGTCGCGCGCATAGTAGTAAACCTCGGCGCGGGCGGTGGTAAAGATGGGCGAGACGGGATCCAGGTCCAACGCCTTGCTGGTTTCCGCCTGGGCCTCGGCGAGGCGATTGCGAGCCATCAGATATTGGCCCCACCACTGGTGCGCGGTGGGATTGTTGGGTTCCAGGCGAATGGCTTCGCGGAACTCACGCTCGGCAGCGGGAAAATCCCAGTCATAACTCATGGCGATAAACGCCAGGACATCATGGGCCTCCGCATTTCTAGAATCCAACTGAAGGGCCCGCTGGGCTTCCGCGCGTGCCTTGGGTACGGATTGAGCCGCGGGCACACCGTCATTCGGCGCCTGGCCCAACAGCAAATAAGCGCTCGCCAGGCCAGAATGGCCCTGAACATAGCCCGGCATTCCCGCCACCGCCTGCTGGTAAGCGGCGACGCTGTGGGGGATATCGCGCACCGCCCAGTAGCGGCGGCCCTGCAAATACTGCTGATAGCCCTCGGGGTCAATGGCCGGGGGAGGAGCGCTGATTGCGGGCGGCGGAAGTTTGGCGAGGATGGTTTGGGCAACCGCGCCAGCCACCTTGTCCTACACCTTAAGAATGTCGCGCAAGTTGTCGGTGTAGGATTCCGCCCAGACCGGCGTCTGATCTTTCGCCGAAATCAGTTGCAGGTCGATGCGCACCTGTTTGCCGGCGCGGCGCACGCTGCCTTCCAGAACAAATTGAACTCGCAAGAGAGTTTCCAGCTCGGCGATGGGTTTCCCTTTCAACAACCGCGAAGAAGTCGGCGCAATGACACCGAGACGGTCGGGATCGAGTCGCCCGAGCTGTGTGTTGATCTCTTCAGTCAATCCTTCGGTAAATTGCTTGTCGCCGGCGTCGTCGGCTTGGGTGTCGAAGGGCCGCACGAATAGCCTGACCTTTGTGAGCGGAGTTGGGGACGTTTCTGTGATTTTAGTTTCAGGAATTTTGGTTTCAGGAACCCTGGTAATTCGGGGCGGGTTGGGGATAGACATTAGCCAGACAGCGACGGCGGCCGCCAATCAGCCAGTATTTAGGCTTGGAATCATCGTCGGGCTTGCTGCCGGATGAATCGTCTTGTTCGTCAGCGCTCTGGTCTGGCGGTGCGGGATCGGGTTCGTCGTTGAGCAGACGCGGCTCGCGCTCGCGATACCAGCGGTCCAGCTCTGAGCGAAAGGCGTAGACCGAACTGGTTTTTCCAACGGTCAGGCGGTGAACCGGCAGGCCGAGGTTTCGTTCCCAGCGCTGAACGGTGCGAATTTCCCTGCGGAGGTAGGTGGCAATCTCGCCCCAGGACTCAATACGCTGCTCCGCCTGCGGCAACGAATCAGGCACAGGTGGTTGCGAAGGTGTGGTCATGGACTGGCTGGGTCAGACCGAACGAATTGGCGGGAGTATATACCGGGGAACGAGAAGTGCCAAGTTTGGCAGTTGTTGAAATTTACCACATGAAAATGGGATTCGGGAGCTTGCCGACCACAGCTATTGCTGCCAGCCGCCGCCGAGGGCTCTGTAAAGTTGCACCAGGCTCTGGTATTCCGTGCCGCGCGCGTCGGCCAGCGTTAGTTGAGCGGAGAAGAGAGAGCGCTGGCCGTCGAGGACTTCGAGATACGTTGTGGTGCCGCCCTTGTAGCGCATGTTGGAGAGCCGCACAGACTCCTGCAGATCCGCGACACTGTCCTCCTGGCGGATGCGCACCTGATGGAATTTCTGATACGCGATCAGTGCGTCGGAAACGTCGCCGAAGGCGTGCTGGATCGCTTCGCGGTAAGAAATCAGCGCCTGCTGATGCTGCGATTCCGCCAGCTTCAGATTGCCGCGCAGCGCCCCGCCGGTGAAAATCGGTTGGGCCACTTGCGCGCCGTAGGACCACACTCCGATTTGAGAGCTCATTAGTCCCGAGAAGATGCTGCTTCGTCCAAAGGCACCGCCGCCTGAGCCGGTCAACGAGATTTGCGGAAAAAATTGCGCCCGGGCGACGCCGATTTCGGCGTTCGCCGCGACAAGGACCTGCTCGGCCTGGCGAATATCCGGCCGCCGCTCAAGCAAAGTAGAAGTCAGGCCCGGCGGCACATCGGGAGGCAGTGGCTGCTCCACCAGCGGCCGGCCGCGTGGTACCCCTTGCGGATAATTCCCCAGCAGAATGCTGATGGCATTTTCCTGCTTCGCGATCTGGCGCTCCAGGTCAGGGATTTGCGCGTTGGCGGAATCCAAAACTTCCTGCGCCTGCAAGACTTCCAGTTTGTTGGCCACCCCGTGCTGCAGGCGAAGGTTGGTAAGCCTCACCGAAGCTTCTTGTGCCTCGACGGTGTTGCGGGTGATTTGCAGCTGCAGATCGAGCTGCAGCAAAGTGAAATAGTCGCTGGCCACATCACTGACCAGCGTCAACACCACGACCTGCTTGGCATCTTCCGTGGCCAGCAACTGAGCACGAGCCGCCTGGGTAGCACGACGCAGCTTGCCGAAAAAGTCCAGTTGAAACGCCGCGTCGGCCCCGAGGTTGAGGAAGTTGAATCTGGCCTGCGAGCTGCCGTCTTTTCCGCCTTGAAAATTGCCGCTACCGTTAACCTGCGGAAACAGGTTGGAACGGGTGATGGTCACTTGCGCGCGCGCCGCATTGATCCGCTCGGTCGCCAACTGCAAATCGTAGTTTTGCTTCAGCGCTGTGCGGATGAGCTCCTGCAATTGCGGATCCTGAAACACCTGCCACCAGGGAAGATCCGCGTACGACGCTACCTGCGGCTGCACTTGGGTATTTTCGCCCAGATCGCGAAACGTTGCCGGAGTCTGCACCACCGGCCGATGGTAATTCGGCCCGACGGTACACCCAGCCATCAAAACCGCGGCCACCAGAACGGCGAGCGATGGCGATAATTTTTTCATTGCTTGCTCCGCCATTCCTGATGCGCGGGTTTTTCTTTTTTCGCGGTGGTCCATCTCAATCTCCCACCGCTGGAGCAGTCGCCGCCGGCAGTGTTCCCGGAGCGTGCTCCTTGCCCGCACCGGACCATTTCTCCACCAAAACAAAGATCGAAGGTACGAAGAAAATTCCGATCACGCTAGCGGCCAGCATTCCGCCAATCACCGTGGTGCCCATGATTTGGCGGGCTACCGATCCGGCGCCGGACGCCGTCCAAAGCGGCACGCAACCGAGAATAAACGCGAAGGACGTCATCAAAATGGGCCGCAAGCGAAGCCGGGCGCCCTTCAGCGCGGCATCTGCCAGCGGTTTCCCGTTCTCGTATTCTTCTTTGGCAAACTCCACGATCAAAATCGCGTTTTTGGCCGCCAATCCGATGAGCACAATCAAACCAATTTGCGAATAAACATCGCTTTCGATCTGCACCATATAGGGAGGCAGGAAAACGCCCAGCAAGCACGCGGCGCAAATAGAGAACTCCAAACGCTCCAAAGATGGCGACGGGCGTACTGAGCAATACGCTGAGCGGCAGCGACCAGCTTTCATACAGCGCCGCGAGAATAAGGAATACGAAAAGAAGAGACAAGCCAAAAACCACCGAAGCGGGCACTCCTTCCCGAGCCTTCTGTTCCTGGTAGGAAATACCCGAGTAGTCAAAGCCCATTTCGCGCGGCATGGTCTGTTTAAAAACTTCTTCGAGCGCCGCCGTAGCCTGGTCCGCGCTGAAACCCGGCGCCGCGGCGCCGTTCAGTTGAGCCGCGCGATGCTCGTTGAAACGCATGGTGAATTCCGGGCCGAGCCACGGCTTGATGCTGGTGAGCGTGGACAGCGGAACGTTTTCGCCTTTACTGTTGCGCACGTAAAACTGGCCGACATTTTCCGCCTTGGCGCGATATTGGTCTTCCGCTTCGATATACACCTGCCATTGGCGCCCGAAGCGATTGAAATAGTTGATGAAGTATCCGCCCATGAAAGCCTGAATGGTGCGGTAAACGTCGTTCAGCGGCACGCCTTGCTTCAGCACTTTGTCGCGGTCCACTTCCACAAACTGCTGCGGCACGCTGGGCAAAAAGGTAGTGCTCAAACCTGCGATTTCCGGGCGCTTGCGGGCGGCGTCTATGAAGGTGGCGAGATTTTTCGCAAGAAACTGGACGTCGTTGCCGGCACGGTCTTCGAGAATAAAAGTGAATCCACCCGAAGTGCCGACGCCGGGAATCGCCGGCGGTGAAAAACTGAAGGCCGTCCCGGCAGGGAGCCTGCTGAGTTGGCGGTTCAATCCAGCTTTGATGGCTTGAAACTGTTCGGAGCGAGTCTTGCGCTCATCCCACGGCTTGAAAGTGACGAAAAAGAACGCGTTGTAACTGGTGCGCACGTAACTCAACAGGCTGAAACCCACGACGCTGGTCGCGTATTTCACTCCGGGAGTATTCAGCAGAATCTTTTCGACGTCAGCGGCTGCCGCGGTGGTGCGTTCCAGCGAAGCGCCATTGGGAAGCTGCAGATTCACGAAGGCGTAGCCCTGATCCTCGTCGGGCAGGAAGCTGGAGGGCACCCGGCCGGCGAAAAAGAACGCTGCCACGCTGAACACCACCAGCAGTATGAGCATCACCGCTGTTTTCTGGATGAGCACCGCGCTCCAACGCACGTAGCCATCGGTTGCACGATCGAAGACGCGATTGAACCAGTCGAAAAAGCGCCGGAGTAATCCGTGGCTCTCTGTCTTGGGCCGCAGCAGCAATGCGGCCAGCGCGGGGCTGAGCGTCAACGCGTTGAAGGCCGACAGCAGCACGGAAATCGCGATGGTGACGGCGAACTGTTGGTAAAGCCGGCCGGTGATGCCGGGAATAAATGCGGTAGGGACAAATACCGCGGAGAGAACCAACGCGATGCCGATAACCGGGCCGGATAATTCTTCCATGGCTTTCAGCGCCGCAGCCTTGGGCGTCAAGCCGTCCTCGATGTGGCGTTCCACGCCCTCGACCACAACGATGGCGTCGTCAACCACCAGGCCGATGGCCAGCACAAGACCAAACAGAGAAAGCGTATTGATGGAAAAACCAAATACTGGGAAAAGTATGAACGTGCCGACCAGCGAGACCGGCACCGCCAGCAGTGGAATCAGCGTGGCACGCCAACCCTGCAGAAATAAATAAACCACCAGAAT
>JBBRZT010000017.1:0-24307 GCA_038236395.1 Candidatus Acidiferrales bacterium | reverse complement strand
TGTTTACGTCGGATCGAATTCCGGTGGACCGTATTCAAGATTGACGCCCACTCCAGTGACCGCGGCCGCATTCTTGGACACCAATGTCGTTGCCGGAAAAACCTACTACTACGTCGTCACCGCATTAAATTCTGCCAATCAGGAAAGCGCGCACTCCTCCGAAGTCAAGGCGGTCATTCCCTAGCGCTTCTGCACTCGGAATAAACTTGAACTCCCGGTGGCCGGGCAAGCGCGGAACGTGGTCGCGCCGTGCCGTTTTGGGTTTGGCGGTTCCTCTTTTGAAATTCGCAGCGCAAACTTCGACCGTAACCGGTGTGTTCATCATAAAAGACACTGGTCTGCAAATTGCTTCCAAAGAAGTGCTACCGACTCGCCCTCGTCCTCACGACTCGGAACATCTGCCACTGAGTAAAAGGACACCAAAATGCGCCAAGCCGCGCAGTTACGCACTTTCTGGAAGAGCTTTGGGATTCTGTTTACTGCGATAGCGCTGACCATGGCGGCAGTCCCGCCGCCTGCGGCAGCGCTTCCTACACAACCGGTGCCATACATCGAGGCGATCGGTCCGGTGGCGGTCGCTCCGGGAGGCGCGCTGTTCACGTTGACGGTTACAGGGTCGAACTTTACGGCGACCTCCCAGGTCTTCTTTAATTCCACGCAACTCACGACTACGTTTGTCTCGAGCCGAAAACTGACGGCCGCCGTTCCCGCGATCCTCACGGCCGCAGCAGGAACCGGCTGGATCACCGTGGTTACGCCTGCTCCGGGTGGGGGGAAATCCAATCTGATGTTTCTTCCTGTGGTCACCGCGATCACCTCACTGGCGCTGATAGAGTCCACCAACGCCGGGTCTTTGGGATCCTGGGGTGCCATCTCCGGAGACTTCAACGGCGATGGAAAACTGGACGTGGTCACCTCCAATCGGGGAAGCACGTCGGTAACGATGTTCCTTGGGAACGGAAACGGCACATTTCAAGCCGGCCAGGTAACTACGATTTCAAATACATTCAGAAACCCATTCGCACTAACCGCCGGCGACGTGAACAACGACGGCAAACTGGACTTGGTGGTCACGTCGCTTTCCGCCAGCGGTTCCGGAGGGGTTGCGGTGCTGCTGGGCGTTGGCGACGGCACATTTCAAGCCGCGTCGATCTTCACCAACGACCTGGGCGCGGCGGCGAGCATCACCATGGCCGATGTGAATGGCGACGGGAATCTCGACGTGTTGGCTGGCGAGGTAAGCGGCGGAGTCGAGGTGTTCCTCGGCATTGGCGACGGTACCTTCTCGGCGCCGGTGGTATACGGCGCGTCTCTGGGACAGATAAATGCTTTGGTAGCTGCGGACATGAACGCCGATGGCATGCTCGACCTGGTGGCCACCGGCAGTACGGGCGTTTCAGTTCTGCTGGGTAACTGAGATGGAACCTTTCAAACCCCAGTCACGAACGGCTCGCTCAACAACGCCGTCGGCCTGGTGGTTGCCGATTTTGACGGCGATGGATTCCTGGACGTCGGAGTGTCCGCTTTCGGAGGCAAGGGAGTCAAATTTCTGAAAGGTCTCGGCGACGGCACAAGTCAAGCCGCAGTGTCCATTGGAACGGGTGACGACCGCGCCTTGCAGGTGGGCGATTTCAACGGGGATGGAAAGTTGGACATCGTCGCTGAGAACCGCGCTACCGGCGCGCTCGATTTTTATCTCGGCAATGGCAATGGAACATTTCAAGCCAAGCGATCGTTTTCAAGGGATGTCGGAACCATGTACTCGTTCGCAGTCGGAAATTTCGCAACCGCCGGAGGGCTCGGGGTAGCAGCGGCTGATTCGGGCTCCAACATGCTGTTTTTCCAACCGGCGGCGGTATCGATCTCGCCCGCCACTGCAGACTTCGGTTCCTTGGCCCCCGGCGCAACTTCTCCCATCCAGACCTTTACGGTAACCAACGGCACTTCGTCAACGGTGAACATAACCAGCATCTCCATCGCCGAAACAGGTTCGAACGTCGACTTTCAGCACGGCGCCACGACTTGCGTCGGTGCGCTGGCAGCCGCCGCGACTTGCACGGTTGACGTGACCTTTGCTCCCATCGCCGCGGGTTCGCTATCAGCCACGTTGCAGGTAAACGATGATGCACCTGGAAGTCCGCAGACCGCTGCGCTCACCGGCGTCGCTACCGCGACTGTCGCGCCGACCGCCGATCTTTCCCTCAGCACTCTGACTTTCCCAGCGACGCTTTCCGGAACGCCCAGCGCCTCGCAAACAGTCACGCTCACTAACAACGGTGGCGCGGCACTGGCCATAACCAGCATCGCTGTGACCGGCACAAACCCCGGCGATTTCATGGTGTCTGACGATTGCGGCGCGTCACTCGCGGTGAGCGCGGCCTGCACCGTCATTACCACGTTCCAGCCCACCGCCGGCGGCGCACGTGCTGCGACCGTTACCATCACGGACAATGCCACGGTCACCACGCAGTCCATCGCGCTGGCAGGCACTGGCGAGGATTTCACCCTCGCGGCGACTACAGCCACGCAAACTATCTCCCCTGGAGGTACCGCAACCTTTCAGGTCGCAGTCACCCCGCAAGGCGGCTTCACCGGCATGGTAACGCTGGCTTGCACCGGCGCACCGGTGCTGTCTACCTGCGCCGTCTCGCCCACGTCGTTCACCGCCACCGGCACGCCCACCAACGTCACCGTAACCTTAAGCACCCAGGCCACCGGCCAGATATTGGCTCCGCCAAACTCGTGGCTGCGCTATCCGCCAGCGCCTATTCTGGTGGGCCTGTCATTGCGTGCCGCACTGCTCGTCGTGATGCTTGTCATGCTGCTCTGTTTGGCCAACGCCGCACCGCTCCGCGACCGTCTCCACGCATCGCTCGGCGGGCTAAGCACTGCACGCCTCGCAACGATCGTCTTTGCCGCACTACTCGTCGGCGTCTGCGGCCTGGCCGCCTGCGGCGGCGGCAGCACCCCCGCTCAGGGAGTTGCCAAGGGCTCGCACAACTTGACGCTTACCGCCACCTCCGGAACTGCCTCGCACAGCACCACCCTCACCGTGGTCGTGCAATAGCTCGGTCGGCAAACTGGCTTAACGCCAGAACCTTGATGCGGTGCAAACTCTCAAACGCGAGTTTGCATCGCGTCACGATCTACGCCCACAATTTGGGATTCAACACTTCTCGAGTGGCCGCTCGCGCGTTATCCACCCCAGCGACCGTGGGGGAGAACCAACAGAAACGTAGCAACAACGATACCGATCAAAATGACCACCGCAACCATTCGCACAAACAACGACCCGGCGATTGGGAAAAGGGGCTCTCGGCTTTTCGGGGGAACCGGTGGGTCGAGTGTTCCCACTCCTGTAATCTTTCCAGGCGGACCGCCCGCATGCGAGGATGATGCCTGCGGCTCCGGTTCCTGCTCCCACTCGGTAAACTGGTAGGGCATTTTACGAAATCCCGTTACGCGACTCGACTAAGACCATTTGGTGAACCGGGCAGGACTCGAACCTGCAACCCGCTGATTAAGAGACCGTCCTGAGGCCTGTATTATCATTTGTGATTGTTTGCTATCACGTTGATTTGTCGCATCGATTCACGTAATTCCACCTTTTCCTGAGTACTACCGTTTGCGACGATTTTCTACTGAAGGTGGGCACAAAATGGGGCACACACATGATTACCGTTGTTTTGTGATTTTCGCCGCATAAGGCACTGGCAACCCCGCAAGGTTAATTAGTTTCCTTGGCACCATTCGTCGGCTTTCAACCGACCGCTTCAACAAGGAGCTCCTTTCGGACCAGTCATCAGATGCGCTATATAGATGCAGGAACACTAGATCATCAGCTGTAAGGGGCCTAGCACGGGTGCGCTTCTTTCGCGGGAACACCCCGATCTCTTCAAAAAACCTCCATGCAAGGCGCAGGAATCGTAGGCTTGCTTTATTTTCGGCGGAATACTCACCGGTTTTCCAGTTAGCTCTCCGGGAACGCGCTAGCCCTTCGGGCGTTTTCGGGCCCGTGCTCGGCCCGCCGTGCATTCTACAGCGCCCGTTAGGCATCGCCGGGGCACGGCAATGACAATTGCTTCTAGTTTTCGCTCCGCATCTTTCCACTTTCGACAGATCACCCCCTGAATTGCCATTCCTGAGCAATCCGCGTCGCGGTGTATGGGGTTCATTGCAAAATTTTGCAGTCATGGGCCTAGTCCAGCTGCATACAGTGTTTTACGCATGGCACCAAACGTGCCAGCCTGCTATAATGCCTGAGCCTTCTCCTTGCCCGGACCGGGACAACATTCTTGGCTACTACGAAATCCCTGCTTGACGAATTTGAAACCAGACCAAATCTTGCCGAAGTCATTCTCCGAATGACCCGGTCGGACCAGAGCGCCCTCGCGGAATTTTATGATCGCACCGGTCACTTCGTATACGGCTTGGTGCTGCGTATCGTGAATAATCACTCCGTCGCCGAAGAAGTAACTTTAGACGTCTTTTTGCAGGTCTGGAGGCAGGCCGAAAAATATTCTGTATCCCGCGGTGCCCCCGTCACCTGGCTCGTCATGATGGCGCGTTCACGGGCCATTGACTCTCTCCGTTCCCGCAAGAAACTAAACGCGGAGCAGCCTCTAGACCCTGCCGTTCAATTCACTGACAGTTCGCCCAATGCAGAGGAAACGCTTGCCGCTCGAGACCTCCAGCGCAGCGTGCGCTCGGCGCTGAACACCCTTACTCCCAAACACCGCCAAGCGATAGAATTGGCGTTTTTCTCGGGCTTGAGCCACACTGCCATCGCCGAGAAACTCGGGCAACCTTTAGGTACCGTGAAATCCTGGATAAGAATGGGTATGATGCACATGCGGGAGCACCTGCGGCCCAGCGCGAACCCCCTATGAAAGTGCCCGATCCGCACAAAGAGCACGATCCCACGGAATGGGCCGCCCGGTACGCGCTCGGAGACCTCTCGCCCGACGATAAAAATTCCTTTGAACAGCACCTGCAGCACGGATGCCCCGAATGTCAATCGGAGTTGCAGGAATTTGGAAACGTCATCGCTGACTTAGCGGCGGGAGTGTCTACTGCTCCCCCTCCAGACTTAAGAGACCGACTGCTAACCCTCCTGTCAGAAGATTCCCGAGGGAAGGAACTATCCCGAGCTGGAATCCTGTTGCACAAGGCTGGCTTACTGATTATGCGTTCAAATGAAATGCCCTGGGAGCCTGCGCCTATCCCGGGAATCTTGAGTAAGTCTCTTTTTGTGGATAGCAAACGCAAATATTCCACGTCTCTCGTACGCGTACAGCCGAAGGCCGTTTATCCTGCTCACCGCCACAATGATATAGAAGAGGTTTTTCTGCTGGAAGGCGACTTCTTTATTGATGGCGTCCGCATGGTGCCCGGCGATTTTTGTCGCAGCGAGCCGGGCAGTGTTCACGGCCCATCCACAACGGAATCAGGCGCCTTGCTGCTGGTCTTCGCCTCGCAACAAGACGAAATGCTGGTCTGACGCCACCTCGGTGCCGTCGATCCAGGCTGCCGGCTTTTACCTTTTACCCCTGTGGCTCGCCAAAACTCTACAACAGCCCTGAATCTCGTTCCCGTAACAATGTTACACGCCCCTGTGTAAGCTGCTGATTGAGAGCCAGCTATCAATTTGGCGAGGGACAGGTCAGGGACCTCAAATCTTTATCGTGGGCAAGGGTAAGGCGGAGATGTTTGACCAGTGCAGGAAAATCATTCTTTATCGCTGAGAAGAACAACCGCGGTGTTCGTCCCGCCATTTCATGCAAGGCGAACTGTGACGTACGTCACGTTCGAACGTGACTGCGGGTACAGACCGTTATCGCTAAACGCTGCAACATGGCATCAGCTTCAAGCGCAGCACGGCCTTAACGCAATTAGTTCACTGCACCGAAAAGGGAGGCATTATGACCAACGCTACGGCAATCGCAGTTCAAGTTTCACCTGCGCAGGGTCTATTTTTCAAAAGCATCCTCGTCGCTACGGATTTTTCAGCGGCATCCGATCGGGCGATTGAGTATGCCGCGTCGTTCGCGCGCCGATACGGCTCAGCCATCTACCTGACGCATGTAGTCACGCTGGATGGTTATCCGCTAGTTTCGCCGGAATATACGGCGCGGTCGCTTGAACAGAAGCACACGGAAGTGCAGACGCGCTTTCGCCAGGCTAAGAAGTCGGGAGAACTGATGGCGGTTCCGTTCAAAAGCATAATCAAGGAAGGAAATTTATGGCCCGCGATCGACGAATGCATAAAGGAGTTTGACATCGACCTGGTGATCGTGGGGACACACGGGGCCGGTGCGATCGAAAAAGTACTGATCGGCTCGAGCGCGGAAGAAATCTTCCGTAAAGCGAACGTGCCTGTTCTTACAGTCGGGCCACTGGCAGAGAAGGAGCCGTGGTACGAGATTGAGTTCAAGAGTATTTTGTTTACCACGGACTTTGGCGCCAACGCGGAGAGAGAAGCCCAGTACGCGTTCTCACTCGCTCAAGAACACCGTTCACTGCTGACATTCCTGCATGTGCTGCCGCATCCCGAAAAGCACGGCAAGGAAGTGCTCATCGAAATGGAGCACAACTTTTACAACCAGCTTAGGGGCCTGGTGCCGCGCACTAAGGAAGTGCACTGCAAAGTGGAGGTCCGCGTCGTTTTCGGCGATCCCGTTGAACAGCTTCTTCGCATCGCTGAAGACACCGGGGCCGAACTCATTGTGATGGGTGCAAAATCCAGAAAGAGCCTCGCAGGCAATGTGCCTCACAGCAAGGCCTATCGCGTGGTGTGTGGAGCACACTGCCCAGTATTGACAGTCAAGTCCTGAGAACTCGATCCCATCGCCGATTCTCGAACTAGCGCAAACGCCCCGTCCTCACTGTTCCGAGAACGGGGCGTTTTGAAATGTTAGACCCCGATCGTGCTGCTGGTTTTAACTGCAACACGCGCGGAACCAACGCAGCATTTAGGACGATTCTTGATCGTTCACGGCCCCAGAACGCGAACTTCCGTTATGAAATATTCTGTCTCGCCAAAACATTTGGACGGCACCCCCCGGTGCTGCTCATAAACTAGCGCCACCCGCTGCCCCGCGGCATCCATTACTTTGCGGGCGACGCCGTCACCCTTCACCGTGAAAGAGAAGATTTGAGGAGCAGTGCCGGGCATGCTAACCATCGCCAATTCGCCCTCCCAGGTTTTACATACCCAGCCCTTGTGCGAAATCTTCTGGACGTAACCGACACGCTCACCATTCGAATAACCCACGTGCAGAGTGATCCAGCTCCAAGCCGCAAAGCCGAGTAGCGGCGCGCTAACTAGAACGACGGCGAAAATGAGTTTCCCTCGCCGGGAACCCCGAGAAGAAGTATATGTATCGGTCAATTCTCTGAACCCTTGGGAGTCATTATAATGGCGGATTATAGCTTACAAACTTTACTGCTCGCCTCGGCAAACTGCCGCTCCATTTATGGAGATCTTAAGCTTCGGAGGCAGTGAATCCGTCTCGGGAGAAAATTGTGAACGACCAAGCTGGAGCCTCAGTACGCAACGCACCTTCCCTTCCGGGCAACATTGCTTTAACCGTTTTCATCAGGGCGCCGCTAAACGTTCGCCGAAAGTTGCTGGTCGGATGCAGCACTGGCGAGCTCCGTCCACAGCAACTGCACCGAGACTCCGGCTACATCGTTGTACGCCAGCGTGAAAACACGGCTGCACTGTTCGCATAGCCAATAGTGCCTGACCGCATGCGCTTCGGCCGGTGAGATCATTCTGTCTTGGCGATCTCCTTCCTGCGCGGTGTCGGCATGGAAACGGAAAAATTTGCCGCCGTCAGTCCAATTAAATTGCGTTGGACACACCGGGTTCGCGCATTTGGGATGCAGGCTTTGGTATCGAAGCCCTTGGAGTCCGGCACGCAGGTCGGCGCATTGATTCCCAGGCCCCAGGTGGCATACGCGATCAACCCGAGGCACGCCATCATGAATATGATCGCGCCGAAAACTACGCGCTTCTCGAGCGGATTGATTTGACTATTGATGCTTTCCGACGCTGTCGCCATGACCCTGGACCTAGATCCACAACTGTCGTTGAACAAGCAAGAGATACAGCCCCGCCCAGATCACCGCAAACGCGATCAGCATGGCGACAAAAAAAGCGATTGCGCCCTGGGGAACAAACTCGTCGTTCGAATTCAAATCAGTCTGGTGATTTCGGGATGCCACTGGCTTACCTCCTCAAAATTTCCTACCGGTTCATTCGTAAACGAAATCATCACGACGACCGGAGACCGAAGTTTTATTCTGTTCCTCCATCTCATTTGAGGCTTTCAATGTATGCAATCAAGGCTTTCAGGTCTTCGGCATTCAGTTCTGTAGGCGACATTCCGCCCTGCGTCATGGCCGGCGTTGGATGCTTTAACAGAGCTTCTATCTTTTGGCTGTCGAATTTTGCGCTCATACCAATTAATTTCGGGCCCGCGGCAGATCCGATTCCATTGTCGCCATGACAAGCGTTGCACACTTGCTGTTCGAAAATCCCCTTGCCCTTTGCGGTGGCGGGATCCGCGACTGGCGCGCTCCCCTGCACCACAGATGATCCCTCCACCGCAGGCTCAAAGGGAGCCTTCATGAAAGCCTTGGCTTCTTCGTTTTGTTTTTCAATCTGCGAGGACACGCCCTTATCCCGCGAATCATCGTGACGGCTGAGAGCGCCCAGCGCGCCCATGGCGATAAAGATCAGCGAATACACCGTCAGCGCGATGGGACGTTTCCACGGGCGCCGCTCCGGCCGCCGATCCAGAAAGGGCAATCCCACAAAAAGAAGTGCGATTATTCCGGGAATCACAAGAATTCCCAGCACCGCGAGCGCCCCGTGCCAATATTTCAACCACTGAAAAACAGGGATGTAGTACCACTCCGGTCGCGGCAAAAATTGAGTGTCAGCCGGATTCGCCCTGGGACCGAGTTCCGTCGGTGCGTAATGCGCAAGCACACCCAGCGCTACCATGATTAGCAGCGCAAAAATCATATCCAGCATGACCTGTTTTGGATAAAACGGCGCAGCCGGATGTGTCGGCTCTATCAAATCTTCATTGATCGGGCCCGCGGCTCCTGCTTTGCGAAATAAATAAACATGCGCCCCCACAAAAGCGAAAATCATCGCCGGAATGATGAACACGTGTAGCACGAAGAATCGGGACAACGTCAGCGTGCCCATCTCCGACCCGCCGCGCAGCAGACTCTTCAGAGAATTGCCGATTAATGGAATCTCACTAAGGATGTTTGTGCCCACCGTCGTCGCAAAGTATGCTTTCTGATCCCACGGCAACAGATACCCCGTGAACGCCATGCCCAGCATCAGCGCAAACAAAACACATCCCGCGATCCACAGCAGTTCCCGCCGGCCCTTATACGCGCCATACAGAAATGTCTGCGTCAGATGCAGAACCAGCACGATCACGATGGCACTCGAACCGTAGGCATGGATGCTGCGGATGAAAGATCCCGCCGTTACTTCCTTAGTGATGTACGCGACCGTCGTATGCGCGTGATCGGCGGATGGGACGTAGTAGAACGCAAGAAACACTCCGGTAATCACTTGTGAAAGAAATAGAAACAACAGTCCTGAGCCAAAAACGTAGGCCAGGCTCGCTCCTCCCGGAATTGGTTCATCAAGACCCTTGTGCAGCAACTCATCGAGGCCGGTGCGGAGGTCGACCCAGTGGAAAACGCCTCGGCGCATCGGCCCCGCGGGACTTAGGTTGGACTCCACATTGGCCGTGGAGTGATCGGATTCCATGAAGCCCCCAAATGTTCAGGCGATGATCTGCTTGTCTTTCACCAGTTGCCGGAAATACTGATGGTGAACTTTCAAAACGCCGCCCTCGATTTTGGATTCCAGACGATCCATATCTCGTGGAGGCGGCCCGCCGACCAGCTTCCCGTCCGGGGCAAAAACGCCGATGTGACATGGACATACGAACTGATTTCTCTCCGCGCGCCACGGGACCGAGCAACCAAGATGGGTGCAGACGGAAGAAATAACTCCCAGGTGACCATTCGAATCTTTTATGACGTAAACGGCTTTCTCTGAAATGATTTTGCGCCAGCCGTCCCGCTGTTCCACGGTGATCAACTTTTTCGCCGGCAATGCGGCCGCACCCAATTCTTCAACGCTTCCAACGTCCGACCACGCCGTCGGTGTCGTCACGCGAAGCAACGGATGAAGCACGAAACGAACCAGAGGTACGGTCAGAAGCGCGCCTACTCCAGCCGCTCCAGCTCCCAGCAACACGGCGAAGAAAGATCTACGATCAGGAAGAGGGTCAAGAACAACTCTACTTCTCTCAGGAGACTCCAATTTTCGTCCCTCAACCGGCGGATTCAAGATTTCTTCGCAAGCCCACGTATGTAAGCGACCAGGCCCTTGATCTCGTCCGGTTTCAAGATTTTCCCCTGTGCCGGCATTTTGTTTTTGCCTTTGGTGATGACCTCCGTCAAGTCCTCGTCGCTTTGCTTTTGGACCTCGGCGGACGCCAGGTCGCGGATCTTGTTGGCCTTGCCCAAAGGGGTCTCTCCTTTTCCGTCAGCCCCATGACACATGGCACACTTTGAAGCGTAGAGTTTTACGCTAGCGTCATCGGCTCGGCCTGAACGCGGCGATACGCCCAAAGAAATCATCGCGGCAACACTTAACAAAATTCTTGTACCTTTACCATCCATGGACATTTCCTCGCCTTTCGATTTTGTCAGATTTGTAAGTCCACAAACTATTCAAAATGCATAACGCAACGAAAGTGTCGCGGTGTTGGCGTGAAAATTTCTGGCCGCGAAGACGTCCTGTGGATTGTTCGTAGTGTCTTCGTGGTAACCGTAATAGCCCCAGTAGGCCTTACCTGTCCAGTTTTTGCCGAACCGGTAATCCAGGCCGCCGAAGGGGCGAAGCCATTTGGAGTTCAGCGAGCCCGGCACGGCGTTGGGGTTAAGCAAGATGGCGCTGCCGCTGGTTCCCGTAAGGTTCGCTCCCAGATGCATGGTGATGCGGTGAACCGGAGTCCACATCACGTCGAAGTTTCCGTAGTGCGACTTGTTGCTGTATGTGGAAAGTTGCTGAACCAGCGCGCTAACATCGGGGCATTGCGCCAGCCCCGGCGGCGCTGTACTACTGACATAGCAAATCAGTATCTGCGAGAAGACATCGTTGTAGTCGTAACCTGCCTCGAATGCCCATTTCTCGTTGGGCTGAATGGTTGCTGAAAGTCCGTAGGCGCGGTCGTGCTGCAGATTATTAACCTCCGCGATGTTATTGCGCGCTTCCCAGATGCGCACCGATCCATCGATATTCATCCAACTGGTGGGCTTGTACTTGCTCCTGACGCGGTATTCCTGAGATTGCCGCGGACTGATGCGCGTAAAACTGTTATCCGCGCTCATCAGCTCGACGTCGAAGCTGATTCGCCAGTTCGTCGTGGGCCGCGCCCAAACACCGAACACCCCGGCGTACTCATTGATTAAGGTTTCTCCGGGACCTTCGGCGGGCTCCGGCGTGACGAATGTAAAGGATCCATCCCCGTTATCGGTGCACCCTTCCGGCAGTAGCCCAGCGTCTAACGCGCAATCTCCGCGGTTCGCGTTGTTCGGGAAGTACACCCCCGTGACTCCGGAAAAGGGATTATCGCCGATGGCCCGATGGCGATAACGGAATCCAAGTCGCGCGCCGAGTCTTGACGAGAACTGGTATTCGATTTCTGCCAGATTGGTCTTCTCGTCCTGTTTCAGAAAATTGCTGTCGGCGGCCACGGAAATATCCGGCCCAGAGCCCGCGGCATGCACGGGCGTCCCCGCTGTGCCATCCACAGGTGCTGCGCAATTCAGCGGTACGGCCGAAAGTGGCGTGAAGATGCGCGCTCCAGCTAACAAACTGGGGCTGAAAAATGAGCAATCGGAGGAATCGAACTGCATGGGATAGCGGAAATTCGAAAAGTGGAACGAATCTATGAAGCTCCAGTGGCTGGTTACGTGCCAGGTCAGACCGAAATCGGCCGAAGCCAACATACGACGCCCGAACGCGGAACCTCCGGTGCTATCGTTTCTCAAATTTGTGCGCGACTCGCGCCCCGCAAGCACCTGTGCATTGTCGAACATCCTGGCATCGCCGCCGGTGTAACTGAACCGCCCTGACAGATCCACGGCCTTCCAGTAATTCGACTGCAAGCTTAACTGTTCCGTGGGCGAGTTGGTGCGTGTGCGCGCATGCCGCGAATAATCGAAGTACGCGCTGCAAACGGGATTTACATCACCCGGCGGCGGGCCGCCGAAGGTGTTGCCGCACGGCTGGTTCGCCCCCGCATTGAAAGAAACGCCCAGGTCCACCAGCTGCCCATTCGAAAGAACAAAACTCTGGTTTTGATCGGTGGCGCCGTTGTCGCCCTTGTAGTAATTCCAGATCTGGTCGTAGCTGATGCTGGTCCGCGGAAGCAGCCGGAAGTCCACACCCAGGCGATAGGTGTTCGTGGTGGTTTTCCAGTCCTGTAACAGCAATTGTTCCGTGCCCTGATGAATGGTTGTAAACGTCGGCCCGTCGTTGGTATTGCGCGCGAAACCCAGCCGAAAACGGATTTTGGATTGCGGCAGCAGCAAAAGACTGTAATCTCCCAGCTTGCGGCGAGTATTCATCAAATGGGGGGATTGGGTTATAACTGGGCTGAAACCGCCCGGAGCGTTCGCGAACGCCGGAGTTACGGGGTTCAAAGGATTAGCCAGCAGCGAATAATCCCAAAAATTTTGGTCTTTGCGAAATTGGACATCAAAATTGTACCACAGATTTTTGCTGATGCGCAGCCTGGAGACTTGGTTAGGATCGCCTCCGTATCCGAAGTTAGTGAAATTCAAACGGTCGAATACCGCAGCGTGGTGGTCCAGCGAACGAATCTCGGTCGTGAATCCGAGCAGCCGCGGCCCTTGCTGAAGATTGATAAAGGTATCGTAAGACTGCGCATCCCCGGTGACCGAAACGAAGCGGCCGCCGAATTCGATCGATTGCTTGATATTGTAATTTCCCTGGTCGACTCCCTGCTGCTCGGGCTCCTGTTCGGCGCGGACAGCCGGAAAAGACACCAACAATATGGCAGCCGCGCACAGCGGACGAAGAAATCCCCGCACTGCGGCGAACTGGCAAACTATTAACCTCGTCATCCCTGGCATCGGCCCACTCCTTTAGGGTTTGAAGAACACGTGATCGGTGTTCGACCCATGAATGGCCACGTGGCACATCGTGCAGGCCTGGTATTTCTGGGCCTGGTTATGAAATGTCGGTGTCGCCGGAGGACCCGCGTCCACCGTGAAGGCGTGGCATTCCAGGCAGATCAGGTTCACCTGGCTGCGTTTCAGTAGACGAGGATTCGACGAGCCATGCGGCGTGTGGCAAGCTACGCAGCCCTCAATCTTCACGGCTTCGTGTTCGAAGACAAATGGCCCGGCCTTGTCCGCGTGGCATTTGTAGCACACGGTGTCCTGCGCCCCGGTGGCGCGTAACTGCCGGGTTAGAAAACCGCCATGTGGATTGTGGCAATCGCTGCATTTCACCAGACCCTCGTTCACCCGATGATGGAAGGTGCGATTGAACTGCTGCTTGGTCTCCAAATGGCATCCGTAGCACAGCTGCGGCTGCTTCTCTTTCATCAGCCGTTCAGGTTCCTTGGGATGGTGGGGCGAGTGGCAGTCGATACAGCTCACATTGTTCTGAAGATGAGCAGAGCGGGCGAAATTGCTATGCTCTTCCCCGTAGGTGTGGCAACTGAGGCAGCGGGCGCTGACGTCCTTGGCCGACACATTCTTGAAACTGAAAATTTTTGATTTGTCTCCGCCGCTTTCGACATGCGCTTTTCCCGGCCCGTGGCAGGCCTCGCACCCATGCCATTCGGGTCCCTTTTTGGTATCGAGTGTGGTGACATAGTGCGGAGAAGCTTCGTAGTTCTTGAAGAAATCCTTCGACGGCATGTCTTCGTGGCAGGTCTTGCAGGTTTCGTATCCAACGTAGAGCGCAGGATCTGTTGGTCGCTCATATTCCTGCGCCTGGCCGGAGACTTTAGCGCTCTTCTTGTCCTTCTGAGCGTGCAGGGGAGAAACTAGAACGCCGCAAGAAATCAAGCCCGCAACGGATAGCACAAGCGCGGACAGTTGGGACTGCCATCCGATTCTCATTTGCACCCCGCACACCAAGAACGGCAAACCCATTGCTCAACGGCGCACAGTTTATTCATCCATCGGGCCGATTGCAGTGATCTGTGTCACACGTCCCGGCTCATCCGACAAATAAGTTTGTCAGCAGAAAGTTTGCTGAGCGCACCCCATAAGCGTAGGGCAACCGCTTCTGAGAAAAATCCGCCGACGCAAACCGCCGCGAAAGGGAGATACGCCGGGAATTGAAACAAAATCCATCTGTCAAAACTGTCCACTTTTGTACGGTTTGTTTAGATCGCCTGGCCCGGTGTTCTCAGAAGAGTAGAAAAGCCGATCCTCACGATGTGGGCAAGCGAGACAATTTTCGATGATTTCCAGACCGTAGGGAGCACGCATAGATTTACTGTCCCGAAGTATACGCTCGGATGTGCGTGGCACGAAATGAAACTGCATAGGCATAGTCTCTAACCGGCACGCGCGCGATGCGGCGCGCTGATGAGCATTGTTGGCGATTGGGAGTGTGGCTACTGTGACGGTGGTCACACGACTGCGTGACCGCAGTTACAGCGTCTCTTGAACATTAAAGATATTTTGGGAACTTAAGTTGGAGGTGCAGTATGCAGAAAGATGAACGCGATCTCTTGGAAGTTCTAAAAACCGAGCTGGAGTTTTTGGAAGACGGCGGATACACGCAATCGCCGAGAACGCAATGGAGAGCTCGCTATATCTTTGAAGACTCCCCGAGTTGCATGAATTACGAATCGAAAGGTAAGCGCGTGCCATGCAGCGCTTGCCTGCTGCTAGAGCTGACGCCCGCGGAGTTCCGGGATACGCAAATTCCCTGCCGTCATATTCCGCTGAGTGCCAAGGGCGACACTCTGGATTCCTTGTATCGCTATGACGACCAGCGGACAATCGAGGAAACCGCGGGCAATTGGCTGCGCAATTCGATTTCGCGGCTGCAACAGGAACGGGCGGAAACGACAGCAAACCACAAATTAGGCCCCGCAAAGGTTGGAAATGGGCTACCGGCGAGGCCGCTCTATCAGAGCATACTTCCGAAGTGCGCCAACCCTGGGTGCGCTATGAACTTCGAGTGGACGGGAGGAGGCAAATTTTTCAGGTTTCACCCTGGAACCACTTTAGAGTCCCCCCAGGGGTCCGCAAGCGGTCATGCTTTGATTTCACCAGCGGGAGCACACGGGGTCAGACATTACTGGCTGTGCGAAACGTGTTGCCAGATATTCACGCTGTCTTATGAGGATAGCGGCAAAGTAATCGTGAAGCTGCTGTGGACACAGCCTCGCGCCGAGGTATCTGACAAACGGCTATCGGCGAAAACTTAGCTGCTACCTTTGGGGACGTGGCTTGTAATGTGTCCGCGGCCCTCCCCTGCCTAGTACCATTCCTGTGTAAAATTCACTTGTTTTTTTAATAGCCGCGATAAACGTTAATGGCTTGTTCAAATTCCAAGGCATAGTATGGGAGCTATGCTGAATTACAGACCTTGTTGTCTCTGCGCCTGTCGTGATTTGAGCTGGAAGATGGTTGCATGTCACGCCGTGATCGGCCTGCGGCCATCCGAATTTGTTCAAAATTGAACACCTTCGCCAAATCCTCTGCAGATGGCCTTGTGAGAAAAGCAGCATGCTTCGTAAGCGTAACTAGAAAAATCGACAGCAACCCCCTGGTGAAATTCCGTTGCTAGGTCATCTACCGCCAGAGTGACCCATTTTGAACAGACGTGACCGGAGATTTTTTATTACCCTTGCGCGACCGGAATTTTGAACTGTAAGTCTGGCATAAACTGTCAGCCACTCGGGAGTTCATGGAAATTCCGGCTTAGATTGGCTGCATCGCGCCTCATGCCAGTTCGTTTGGCACGAAGAGGAGATCGTTCTGGGAATGCGACTACAGGCATTGGGTAGACCGGTATGATTCTCGAAGTGACGCGCAGTCCCCGGAGGTGATCATGTCTGTTTCCCGCACTATTCTGTTTGGCGTTCTAATTTTGGCGGCCTTCGAGACGAAGGTGGAAAATAAATCGGCCGTCGCCAAAACACCTGCGCGACCGACCATTGCGGTGTCCGGAAAGCAGTTCTTTATACAATATTGCGCCTCGTGTCACGGTGCTGACGCTCGGGGCAACGGGCCTGCGGCGCTCGCGCTCAAGACGCCACCGCCCGACCTCACCACGCTCGCCAAGCGTCACGGCGGGAAGTTTCCGTCAGAATATGTCTCCGACGTGTTGCGTTTTGGAACACGCATTGTCTCACACGGGTCATCCGATATGCCGATATGGGGGCCCGTCTTCGGCTCCATGGAAAACTATGACGAGATCGCAGTGCGCAAACGTATCAAAGAGCTCGGCGTCTACTTGGCGTCTTTGCAGGAGAAGGAATCGTAGTGCCAGCGAGCCGTGCGGGTTTGCAGTTTCATCATCTGGCTCCCCCCTGTGCTGCTTACCCTCAAGCAGGCTAGCCTAACGGACCGAACGCATCTTCTGCGATGTTCGTTGGCAGGACTGAATGGCTCTACTGGAAGCATTGCATGACTAATCGAGCTATCTGGTGGGTTATATCGTGTGTTTTGTTGGGGTCGGTTGTCAGCGTATCTGCGGCGCAGGAGGAGCAATCTAAGAAAGCTAGCGTCCCGACTTCAAATGTCCCTTCCGGAGCCGAACTGTTTGGGAAACATTGCGCGGCTTGTCACGGAAGTGATTTGAAAGGAAGTGGCCCATTCCCTCCCCCATACCGCGTGCCGCCCGACCTGACCACGCTGTCGCGACGTCATGGAGGCAAATTCCCGGATGCCTACGTCTCACGTGTACTTGGCAATGGAGTGACAATGGCAGCGCACGGCCCAGCTGAGATGCCTGTCTGGGGAACAGAGTTTGCGGCAGCCGGCCAATTGGATAAGGTCCAAGTCACAGAGCGGATCAAGAATCTGGCGGACTATATCAAGTCGTTTCAGACGAAATGAAATAAGAAGAAGATTTTTTTGTGAGTAGAAATAGAAGCCGTCAACAGTTTGACCTTTAGGGCTATTTCACCTGAAGCGATCCTGACCGGCCTGATTTGTTAGTCCAGAAGAAGTGAGAGTTTTTATATCACAGCCATAGGCTGTGAAGATGGATTTACTCCCCAGGGGCTACAGGCCGCCGGGGCAGGCGGCCTGTAGCCGAGTGCCGAGTGCGGCCGCTTCGTGTTGTATTCCACGCGCCAGTTCTCGATCACGATCTGCGCCTCCTTCAGGGAGTAGAAAATTTCTCCGTTCAAGCACTCATCCCGCAGTTTTCCGTTGAAGCTTTCGCAGTAGCCGTTCTCCCAAGGACTTCCCGGTTCGATGTACAGCGTCCCGGTGCCCACTTTGGCCAGCCATTCCCGTAGCTCTTTCGCCACGAACTCCGGACCATTGTCCGAGCGAATGTTTTTCCGGTATTCCTCGGTACAGCATCACATCCGCAAGGGCTTCGATCACTTCATACCTCCCCAGTCTCCTGGCTACACGGATCGCCAGGCACTCTCGGGTGTATTCGTCGATCAGCGTCAGCATCCGCAGCATTCTGCCGTCGTGTGTCATCGCCCTTACGAAGTCGTAACTCCACACCTGCTTCGCCCGCGCTGGTCACAGCCGCACGCACGATCCATCGTTCAGCCACAATCTTCGGCGGGGCCGCTGTTTCTGCGGCACTTTCAGCCCCTCGCGTCGCCAGATGCGCTGCACCCGATCCTTGCCTACTTGCCAACCAGCACGCTGCAGGGGACTTAGAATGCCCCTTCAAACGCCAGTAGATGTTCGTTCCGAGCCCGACCCGTACGAGTTTATCGTTCTGATAAAGTGCATACACACCAGCCCGCTTCTTTAACAGGCTGGCCAGTTCTGTTTTGATCACATCGAAGGACTCGCGCTTTATTCCATCTAACGCAAAATGGATCAGGCTCCCGCGCTTGATCTTGTGCGTGATTATCCGGTTTTTACGCATTCTTTGTTTGTCAAGTGATTGAGTGGCGGCAACATTACTCGCTCAAAGAGTCGGCGTCAACAATGTCCTCACTCCACGGTTGCTGTATTTATCAAGCTGCGAGGGTGCACTGCCGATTGTCTAGCCGTGAAAAACGCGACAAGCCTGCTCGGAACAGCCGCATGTTAAGATCCTCGCATAGTGTTTGGAACTCGTGAATATGCGTTTGCACCGTTGCGCCGGTGTCTCGACTCGCTTGTGACGATGCAGAGGCTTTTTGATATTTGTGTTGAAGGTCTTGAGATTGTGGAAAGTTTGCCTGCGGCTCTTAAGACCCTCCCATCGAAAGAACGAATACCTGAAGACGATCTCAACTTCCGCCTACGCCTTGACAACGCCGAGTTTTCGAAGGGAACGAGCGCGAACACGGGTTCCCACTCCTTCACGCTTATACTCTGGTTTCCATATGGGGTGCTCTCGAAGCAGGAATCGAAGCAATTTCCATACTGAGGTTTAGCCCATGCCATCGCGGATAGAATCTCTCCGTCCGCCAGCGCGATCTATATCCGCCCCGACAGATGATTCGTCAACCGGGCGACCAATTTCCTCTTGCGTTTCGTAGGGTTGTTGCACAGTAAATACCATGTTCTAGAACATTCCCGCTCCACGAGCCGCTTCTGGCGAAGAGAACACATAAGGCAACCACACATCGGGCCGTGGGCACTTCGTAGCCGCGCAAGGCATCCGGAAAATGCGAGACACGACACCGCTACGGTACACCAGCGCCCCTCCTTCCGACGCATACGAAAGATCGGCGCACCTTCGGCATTGCCAGTCAGCAAGTACGGCGCACAAATATCGTCCGTCATTTCCAACTTTCCACCCATAAAGCGCTCGGCTTGGCCGCTGACATTTCCAGCATTTTAAGACCAAGCTTCGCCCTCCGCGTGGTTGCCTTCGCCATGCCAAGTAGATTGGCACAGTGCTGCCGTCCGTTCGCTTAATCTCAACCGAGTCAGCCTCGGGAAGGCTCGTCCGTGGCACTTGCCGAGCTATCCGGACGGCGTCTTTGTTGCTACCGTCGCGGGGATGCTTCCAGATCAAGAGGTACGGGATGCGTCGGGGGTCGTCCCAAACCTCGCGCACGGCCCAAGCGGGAAGCATAGGGACTCGTTCGCAGTCGATCCTAAACCCTAGAAACCTTCCGCCCCAACCTCTGAGAATGCGTTTAGATACGTACACCGTCTAATCCCCGTCGCTGCGCTTTCCAATGAAATCCCAATCAGAGGGAGCATTTTCAAAGAAAGCGTCAAGATCTGCACGCCTAAATTTCCAGCGTTTTCCGATGATTTTGCCCCTGATTTCGCCTCGTTTTAAGTAATTTCTCACTGTTCTTGTGCTTAAACGGAGCACCTCTGCGGCTTCAGCGAGCGTCAGAAACCTCTCACCGACTGATATGGATTCAATTTTCGCTTGTCTCGTCACCGGAGATCCCCTTTTCAATTTGGTCGTGGATATGACCGTTAGCCGTGAAGGTGTCCCACACGTTGTCCCGACTCAATCCTTTTCTGGTCACCAACTTCGTTTCTTCCAGGTCCGGCTCGTCCCACCGTGGTGTCCCGCACTCCTCGCTGTCCCGCTGTCCCACCTCCTTAGGATTGGGACATGGGACATTCGCAAACCTGCCCCACCGTTGCACCGTTGACTTGGATACGCCAATCTCGTCGGCCACATCTCGCCTGCTCCACCCAGCAGCCAAGAGTTCGAGTGCGCGCGCCTTCGTGGCATCCTCGACATCTCTCATCGTCCACTCGACAGCCCCCATCCGACTCTCCAGCTTTACCTCGAAAGGACGAACATCTTCCCCGGTGAGCGACCTACATTTCTCAAAGTGGAGCTCGACCCTCAAGCCTTCTTCTGCCCGATAGTCTGAAGGATTGCGGAGTGTTATCACCGTATCGAGTACATCCTCTCGCCTCGATGTACCTCTTTGGGTGCCTTGCTTCCCCGCGTGGTGTAAGAAGAGAACAGAGATTCCTTGACGCCGAAGGTCGAGTGCCCAACCCTGGATAGGAAGCCATCCTTCGCCCTCGTTTTCCTTTACGCCTCGAACAAGGCACGACAGGTTGTCCAAAATCAGGAGGGTTACGCTATCCAGGTGTGCCTCAATGAGGGCCTGCCCGTCTCGTAAAGCGAGGTCGGAAATGGCACTGTCTTGAAAGTCTGGCGAAATGAATTGCAAATTGGAGCTGGGAGCGTTTCCAGAAACGATCCGATAGCGTTCTTGCAGAAGTCGCCCTGGCAATTCTCCATCTACGTACAAGACGCGGCGAGGAGTCGAAGCCTCCCAGCGCAGAAAGTTGCTTCCGGAAGCTACGGCATGAGCCACGCCAAGGCCAAGGAACGTCTTCCCAATGCCTCTCTTTGCGTACAGCATTGAAAGCGATTGACTCGGAATGATCGGCGACAAGAGCATTTCTCGAACGGGTATTACTCTTTCCAGTAGTTCGTCCGCTCGAAGTGAAACTAGTTTCTTTCTTCCTTTTAAGTTGAGGCAGTCTGCCTCCATCCGTAATCGCAAACTGACATCTTCGAGCGACTTTCCCTCACTCACCAACCGTTCGATCTCCGGAAGCATTTGGAGGACCGAACGGCGTTTTTCAGCCTCGATGATCCGCCATGCGTAGGCTTGGACGTTTGCAACCTTGAATCCACCATTGATGAGACCGGAGACGCGCAATGCTGCCTCCTGCTCCGAAAACCCGTGTTTTTCTCTCAGTTTTCCAGAGAGCAAGAGCGCATCTATCGGTTTTTCCTCTTTTCGAAGTTCCAGCATCGCCGAATAGGCCTCGGCATGCTCGGATGAAAAAAAGTGCGAGGTCTTCAAGGTGTCCCAGATGCTGCCGAGAGAAGTTGCGTCTATTAACGCGGTCGCCAGAACCGCACGCTCCGCTTCATTGGCATGAGGAGTTGCAATCAGATCATGATTAGGACCGTTCACCTGCTTGCCCTCGCGGGAATGCGCGACTCTTCAATCAAGCGCCCCAAATCACTTTCAGCAATACGGATAGAACGTCCCACTTTGTGGTAGGGGACTTTTCGTCGCAAAATCCATGCGCGCCAAGTGGCTTCCTTATGGCCGGTTCTCGCCGCCGCCTCTCTAACCGTCAGTAATCGTTCCGGCATTTGGATCCTCCTGAATCGCATTTCTTAGAAGAGAATCGCAAACAATCGCGCTTTAGAACCATCAGGGAAAGAAAAACTCCATTAGTTCACCCTCAATACCGTAAGTGGCTGGGGCGAAACCTCATCTAAAGTTAGAAAAGTCACGAGGAAAGCAGGAAGGAAAGAAAGAAAGTTCGTATTTAGGAATTTCGCTTGTCTTTCGAGATCAAGACAGCGATTTTGCTTCTATACATTGGAATCCGATAAATCCTACTCCAAGACTTGAATCCCGCCTCCTGCCACTTAGCGGGGAGCGGAGCTTTTTCGCGGTCGAATATCTGACACATTTCGGAAGCTGAAATGTTTGGGTTGGAATTGACTAGTGCCCTGCGTTTTGCGACTTCAGGATTTTCACTCTTCCTCTGCCCTCGCTGACCCTTAGTCTGGGCGGACACCGATATTTCGAGTGCTCTTTTCTCAAGACGAGCGCAGAAGGTAGCGGAAGCCAAGCAAACATTAAGAATAATTCCGCCTTCAGCCGACGCCGCAAAAAGTTGGTCGCTACCAGTTTTTCCCAGATCGAAGTACAGACGATGCAGCCAAAAGTCTAATGGCTCTGCGTCTGGAGGAGAGCCCAAATCGAGCGCGGCACGAGTTGCCATAACTTGGAACCGAGCTTGAAAATTCTCATTTGGCCCTTTGCTTAACGTCCAAACCCCAAATTCAGGCGTTTTGAGAAGGCAGAAAGGCCCGTGCTCGTTTTCCCCCGTTTCAATCAATCGTGTCTCGACTAGGGGGTCTTCGGTCTTATCAACCACAACAAACGCTGATGGCGCAGCCCTACTAATTCCGAGGATCTCTGGACGGTCTCCGTAAGTGCTATACGCTCGAAGAGCAGAATCTTTGCGTGTGCCTTCTAAGAGAGTTCGTTCCTCATTCGCAAGTTCCTGAAATACTCCCCGATACCTTCTCCATGAGTCCGAGTCCAACCTCATCCCAGCCATGTTTCACTCCTCAATCACGTAGGGGTTCTCGCATTCTGCGCTTGACAAACCTGGCCGTCAAGTATATCTTAGCCGCTAAGTTATGACGAAAGGGACAAACGACATGATTCGCGAATACCTCGCCAGTATCGGGCGCAAGGGCGGTAAAGCTCGGGCCGACAAGTACGACAAAGCCACACTTTCGAAATGGGCAAAGAAGGGCGGTAGGCCACCAAAGAAGGGAGAATCAAAGTGAGCGTCTATAGGCGGGGCGATGTGTGGTGGTACAAGTTTCGATTTGCGGGACAAGTGATACGTGAGTCCTCGAAGAGTGAAAGCAAGACCGTCGCCAAAGACGCGGAGCGGGCTCGTCGCCGCGAGCTTGAAGAGAGTTGGAATCAGATCAAGCGTCGCAAGCTCCCTCCCCTATTTTCCATCGCTGCGGCAGACTGGCTTAAGACACGCACCGGAATCGCGCCCTCTACCGAGCGAAGTTATAGGCTCGCCATCTCACAGCTCACCAAGAACTTCGGCAAACAATTGCTATGCGATTTATGCGCCGAGAACTTCGCGGCCTACCAAAACCGGCGCAAGCGCGAGGAAGTCAGCAACCGCACCGTGAACCTTGAGCTAAGCGTGCTGCGCAGCATCCTCCGGCGCTATCGGATGTGGGAGGCAATCGCGGCGGATGTGGACTTCCTCAAGGAAGACCCATCGCCGGGACGGGCTCTCACCCATGCGGAAGAGACTGCGCTACTCGACAAGGCCTCGAAGAGCCGCTGCCGAAGTCTCTACGCTGTCATCATGCTGGCAATCAACACCGGTATGCGTGCAAATGAGATCCGCGGCCTTACATGGGCACAAGTTGATTTTTTCGCAAATGCGCTCACCGTGGGCAAATCTAAGACGGCGGCAGGTACGGGCCGCGTGATCCCTCTAAATTCCCGCGCCGTGGCCGTCCTGACGCGCTGGCGTGGTCTTTTCTCCGGCGCACAGCCGGAGCACTACGTTTTCCCTCATGAGAAATATGGGCTCGCCGGAAACGATCGAAAACCGTGTGCCTACGAGATGGTGCCCACAGAACCGATGCACCGCTGGAAAGTAGCCTGGGAGAGCGCACGCAAGACGGCAAACGTCTCCTGCCGCTTCCACGATCTTCGTCATACGTTCATCTCGCGATTGGCCGAGTCCCAGGCTTCAGACTCAACTGTAATGGCTCTCGCCGGGCACGTCTCCCGCGCCATGATGGAACGGTATTCGCACATCCGCATGGAAGCGAAGCGCAAGGCCGTGGATACGCTCAGCGGGACGGATTTTGAGCCGGGTGTGGCACAAAATTGGGCACAGTTTTTTGTCAGCGAGAAGTCAGACGAAGCTAACTTATTGAAAGCAAGTGGTGAACCGGGCAGGACTCGAACCTGCAACCCGCTGATTAAGAGTCAGCTGCTCTACCATTGAGCTACCGGTCCACGTTAGCTTTTGAATTTTAACATGCCGCGCACGTTTGTCGACCAGCAGCCGGTGCGCAGCGGCTGTGCGGCCGGTCTCCGGCCTGTCAATTTTTCTGCCCGTCAGAAATCAATGTTCTAACCATGCGCGCATAGATCTCGACGGCATCCGTCAATTCCCTCTTCGAAATGTGCTCTTCGGCGGTGTGCGCCACGTGAATACTTCCCGGGCCGATCAGCAGCGGTTTGCCCCATGAGCCGGCAAAACTTGGAATGTCCGTGGTGAACGAGACCACCGCAGTCTCCAGTGCCGGAAAACTTTCCAGCCGTTGCGCCGGTGTGCCGAACACCTCGCGTATTTCGGCGCGGCCCGCCACTGCATCTTTTAGCGCCTCGCGGATTGGCGCCGCGCTGCCCACCAGCCGGAACATGATTTCAGCTTGCGCATGATCGGCGATCACATTCGGCGCGCGGCCGCCGCGAATGGTTCCGATGTTCATCGTGCTGCGTCCCAACAACTCGTCCTGCGGGAGCTTGATGGCGCGAACCGCCTGCAACAC
>JBBRZT010000016.1:0-24376 GCA_038236395.1 Candidatus Acidiferrales bacterium | reverse complement strand
TGATTGGCAGAATTTAATGCGGTGACGACGTAGTAGTAGGTTTTTCCGGCAACGACATTGGTGTCCAAGAATGCGGCCGCGGTCACTGGAGTGGGCGTCAATCTTGAATACGGTCCACCGGAATTCGATCCGACGTAAACATTGTACCCAGTAGTTCCCGAACTGCTCGGACTCCAAGACAGGGCCACAGAGTGCGCGGCAGCGACTACACCGGTGCCGGAGAGGGCAATGTTGGCGGGCGAATTTGTGGCGTTGCTGCTGACGACGATCGAGCCGGACTGAGTTCCGATGGCTGCAGGCGCAAATGTGGCGCGGACAGTTGCGGTTTGATTGGGGCTCAGAATGAGCCCGGCGACGCTGCCGCTGGCATTGAACCCCGCGCCGGAAACGGTAACCTTGGAGATCGTGACGCTTGAGTTTCCAGCGTTGGTCAACGTGATGTTTTGATTGCTGCTGCTCGATACGCTGACCTTTCCAAAATTCAGGTTGGTGGTGCGGGGATTCAAAATTAATTTTGTCGAGGAAGGCGCGGCGGACACGGCGATGTTGCAGATGCTGAGAGAACCCTGAGAACTCAAGTTTCCTACGTTGTTCAGGGATTTCACCGCGGATTGCTCGCTGCGAAACTTCGCATTGGCACCCAACGTGGTTTGCGTGGAGCCGACCACGATGTAGGCGGTGTAAGTGTGCGCGGCGACGTTTACGTCGAGGATGAAATGATATTTCACGCCCGCCGAGTAGAGGACGCGGCTGGCGGCGCTAAATCCCGAGCCATTGCGTACGTTGATGACTCCGCTGGGATCAAAATGAGTGGCGGCGGCGATGTCAGTGAATGCGTGCGCCGAGGAGGAAGAAAGGCCGGCGACCGCGTCCATGATTCTGGCCGAAGGGGTTGCGTCGTACACCACACGAAATGTCGCCGATTGCGCCGACGACAGTGTCGCATTAGACCACGAGCCCGAAGAAGATATGCAGGTCTGGCTGTGGGCCGCTGGCGCGGCGAGTTGAAACGCCAGCAAGGCTGTCAGAACCAGGATGAGTTTGCAGAATGTAAAAACTTTGTGCGTTTCCAATCCGAGCTTCATCTCTTCGATATCCAGCGTTTTGATTTGCTCGGAGAGGGAGGGCCGACGTCCGCAGCAAGTGCAGGTTAAGAGGTAGGCAAACGGGCGGCTACTGTACTCGGGTGCAAAAGTTGACCAAGTCCATGAGCTGTTCCAGAACAGGTACAAAATTCGACACCATGTGAACGCGGGATGACGCGCGGATTACGATTTGAGAGGGGGCGCGGACTTTAGGTGGCTAGTCGTCTGACGAACTGGAAATAGGTACACGGGCACGGCCGAAAAGGCGGCGCGGTAAATCGCGCAAGGGAAGAGCTTCTAACTCCGCGAGATAGGAATAGGCGACGGGAACGATCAGGAGCGTAAGCACCAGGCAAAGCGTTTGCCCGCCGATGATGGTTACCGCGATGGAGGCGCGCTGTTCTGAGCCGACACCGATGCCGATGGCGACGGGGATCAAGCCGGCGACGATCGAGAGTGTGGTCATCAGGATGGGGCGCAGGCGGACGCGGTTGGCTTCCAGGAGGGCTTCGCGCACGGGCTTGCCAGCGAGGCGCAGGCGATTGGTGTAATCGACCTGCAGGATGCCGTTCTTTTTTACGATGCCGAGTAACAGGAACATTCCCAGGGCGCTCCACAGACTGAGCGCGCGGCCGGTGATCCACAGAGAGAACAGCGCGAAAGGAATGCTGAGCGGTAGAGTGAGCATGATGATGAATGGATACGAAAAACTTTCGAATTGGGCGGCGAGCACCATGTACATAAAGATCGAAGCGAGCAGCATCGCGAGCAGAAGATTCCAGGTGGTTTCTTCCAGCACTTTTACCTGGCCGGAAAAACGGTATGAGTAGCCGGGAGGCAGGCCGACTTCCTTGATGGACTGCACAGTGTGTGAGGCGCCGATGTCGAGCGGATAGCCGGGGGCCACGTTGGCAAATACGCTGACCTGAAATTCACGATTGTAACGCCACAGAGTTGCCGGTCCCGAGCCGCGCACGATGGAGGCGACATTTTCCAGGCGCACCTGTCCGAGTTTGGTGGACGGCACCATTATTCCGGCGAGCACGTCGGGATTGTCACGCTGCTCGGGCAACAGCTGCATGATCACCGGATATTGCTCGGAGCCTTCCTTGAAACGCGTGATTTCATCCTCGCCGGAGTAGAAGAGGCGCACCGCATCGCTTACGTCGGTCATGCGCACGCCGATATCTGCGGCGCGCTGGCGATCGAGCTTTACCTGCAGCTCGGGAGTATTGAGATTGAGGCTGGGGTTCACGTCGACCAATTCCGGATATTGATGCATGCGATTGGCGACCTGTTTGCTGATTTCTGCCAGCTGGCTTAATTCCGGGCCGCGGATGATGGCGGCAATCGGAAAATAGGTTTCGCCGCCCAACACGGAAGGCAGGCGCACGTTGTAGGTAATGTTGCGATAGGTTCCCAGAATCCCCCTGACCGCGGAGGCCATTTGCTGGTGAGTGCGTTTGCGTTGCGAGCGCGGCACCAGGCCGATAAAAAGATGCGCGTGATTGGTTGGTCCGTGCGTCAAGGCTTCGACGAAGGCGACTTCTGGCAACGCCTCAACTTTTTTGGCCATGTCCTGCGCCATTTGTGTGGTTTTTTCGAGCGAAGTGCCTTCAGGAAGCGTGAAGGAGCTTTGCAGCTCGGCTTGATCGTCGGCCGGAATCCAATCACGGCCGACGAGATGATAAAGGCCAAACGTGGAAGCAAAAACGAGGACGTAAATGATGAGAATGATGCGCCGGTGGGCCAGCGACCAGCGCAAGAGCATCAAATAGAATTCTTCAATGTGGTGCATGAAGCCGTGGGCGTGCTGCTCTTTTTCCTTTTCGCCTACTTTGAGCAGGCGGGAACTCATCATGGGGGTGAGCGTGAAGGCTACGAGCAGGGAAACGAGGATGGCCATGGCCATGGTCCAGCCGAAAGAGTTCACATATTTGCGCGCGTAGCCGGTCATGAAAGCTATGGGCAGGAAAATAATCACGAGAGATAAGGTGGTGGCCATAACGGCCAGACCAATTTCGCGGGTGGCCTGAACCGCGGCGGTGGCGCGGTCTTTCCCTTTTTCTTCCATGAAGCGAAAAATATTTTCAAGCACGATGATGGCGTCGTCGATGACGATACCGACCGCCAGGGTCAGCGCCAACAAAGTCATATTGTTGAGCGAAAAATCCATCACGCGCATCAGGGTGAAGGTGGCGATGATGGATGTGGGTATGGCCACCGCGGCGATGAGTACGGCGCGCCAGTTGCGCATGAAGACCCACACGATCAGGCTGGCGAGGATGCTGCCGAGAATCAGGTGCTCGAGCAGCGAATGGACGGACGCGCGGATAAATTCAGAGATGTCGTGAATGACCTGAAGATGCACGCCGGGGGGCAATTGCGTCTGTAAAAAATCGAGCTGTTTGCGCACATCATCGGCAACCCGGACGGTGTTGGCGCCCGATTGACGGCGGATTTGGACGGTGACGACGTCTTCACCGGGAACTCCTTTTCGAAAGAAGGCCGACCAGGTACGCAGCTCGGAAGCGCCGTCTTCCACCTGGGCCACGTCGCGAACACGCACGGGCGTTCCGCTGCGAGTGCCGATGACGATTTCGCCGAATTGTTCTGCGGAGGTCACCCGGCCAAGAGTTCGCAGGCCCAATTCCTGAGGGCCGGTAATCATGCGGCCGCCGGGAGCTTCAATATTTTCGCGGCGAAGGGCGTCGCGCACATCCAGCACCGTGAAATTGTGCGAGGTCAACTTTTGCGCGTCGAGCAACACGCGAATCTGGCGTCCCTGACCGCCGCTGAGATCGACGCTGCCGACTCCGTCAACGGTCTGGATGGCGCGGCGCACTTGCTTGTCGGCGATTTCCGTTAATTCGCGGCGGCTGAGCGAGCCGGAGACGAGAACGGTCATGATCGGATCGGATTGCGGGTCTTGCTTGGTGATGACCGGAGGGAGAGTATCGCGCGGCAAGTTGTTGATTGCGGCGGCGACTTTTTCGCGAATGTCCTGGGCCGCGCCTTCGATGTCGCGCTCGAGAACGAACGTGCAGGTGATGTCCGCGAAGCCTTCGGTGGAATACACGGTGATCTCGTCGATGCCGCTGACGGAGGAGATGGCGTCTTCCAGCGGAAGAACTACGCCGGTGATCACTTCTTCGGGCGTCGCGCCGGGAAGCTGCACATCGACGTTTACGGTGGCGGGATCGGCCTTTGGGAAAAGATCGACGGCCAGCCCACGGTAGGAAAAAATTCCGAGCGTGACCAGAAAAGCGATCAGCATCACCGTGAAGACGGGATACTTGACGCAGATTTCAGCGAGTCTCATGGATATTTTTCGCCGGTTTCGATACGCGCGCTACTTTGTGCCCGCGGAGCCCTCTGCCTGCTCCCGGACCGTAGCACCATCCTGCAATTCCCCCGAGAGGGCGACAGCTACACGGTCGCCGGGCTTTAAACCCTCGGCAATTTCAAAACGCCTGCCGCGCTCGTCTTCGGTTTGACCCGCGGGACGAATCTGTCGCTCGGAGACCTGGTTGCCATGCAGCAGGAAAACCTTGTAGACGCCGTAACGATAATTCACCGCGCGCTCGGGTAAAAAGATGGTCTTTTCTTCCTTCTCGCTGGGGATGGAGGCTTGCACAAAAAAGCCAGGCTTCAGGCGGCCGTCCGCATTGATCAGCAAGGCCTCGGCGTCAAAGGTGCGGGAATCCTGGGAGACGGATGGATTGATGCGCGAAATCTGTCCGTGAAAAGTTTCGTTGGGGAAAGCCTGGACATGTAAATCGACGGTCGCGCCGTCTTTCACCCAGCCGGCCCACCGCTCCGGCACAGCGAGCCGGGCGCGCAGACGGTCGGTGCGCACCAGAACCATGACCGGGCTTTGCACGCGAAGGAATTCTCCGGGATGAACGTCCCTGGTTTTCACGGCGCCGCGGAATGGCGCGCGGATAGTCGCGTCGTTTAATTTCTTCTCGGCCAGTTTTTCGCTGGCCTCGCTGGAAACCAGCAAAGCCTTCAGGCGGTCAACTTCCTGCAGCGCCACACCGTAAGTGGCCTTGGTGCTCTGAAAGCGGCTGGCGGCTTCATCCAGTTGCTGTTGGGAAATGAGTTTGCCCTGAAACATTTCGCGCGCGCGGTTATATTTCTGATCGGCTTCAAAGCGGTCGGCCTCGGCGCGCTGTACTGAGGGGAGCGTTTTGGGGTCGGACGGCGGCGGATCGCCCGGGTTGATGCCCAGCTGCGCGCGAACCTGGCGGACGATTCCGCGCTGGCGGTCTACTTCAAACTGCAATTCCTGGGGATCGAGGACGATCAGTGGCTGGTTTTCTTTCACGTTGTCACCGACGTCAGCCAACACCTGCGAGATGCGGCCTTCGACCTGCGCGCTGATGATGCTTTCTTCGAAAGGGAAGAGGGAACCAGAGGCCTGCACGCGGCGCTGCGCGGTTTCTTCTGCAACGGTGTAAACGTGGACGAGCGCGGGATGAGCGGCATCGCCCAGGACTCTAGGCGTGGATTTTCCGCAGCCGCAAAGCAGCAACATCGCGCCGGCAAGGACCGAGACAAACACGGGCCTCGTGCTCGACTGGCGATGGATATGGCAGATGTTAGAAGACGCACGCAGCGTGGTAGACCCAGTGAGGTTTTGACGCAACAGAACGCCTTTGGGCTCCTGGTTCGCCGGCGTAAATCGATTTAAGTTCACCCCGGAATTATACGCAAAGAAGTGTGTAGCGAAGCAGAATCTAAAGCGGCAACCTGAGGCGGGCTTCGCATCCGCGGGTGCCCACGCGGTTCTTTAAGGTGAGCTCACCGCCATGGGCTTCCGCGATCTGCCTGCTGAGCACCAGGCCGATGCCGGAACCCGCGGGCTTGGTAGTGAAAAACGGAACGAAAAGGTTCGCGGTGTTGGGAATGCCGGGGCCATCGTCGATCACCCAGACTTCCAGTTGCGAACCCTGGAGTGACCAGCCCACTTGCACACCGCCGCGAGTTTCGAGCGAGGCGTCTGCCGCGTTGCGAATCAAATTGATGAGCAGTTGCTCGAGCTGGTCCACGTCGGCGGAAATCACGACGTCGGGCGGGCCTTCCTTCAAACAAACTTTCACACGGGTTTCAATTTTGGCGGTGCGGTTGACCCAATCGGCGACGCGCACCGAGAGCAGTTTCGGCTTTGGAAGCCGCGCGAGGCGCGCGTACGCGGCCATGAAACGGCCGAGAGCTTCGGTGCGGGAGCGAATGATTCCCAGGCCTTGCTGCAAATCTTCAAGGATGGGCGCCGCGGGTCCGGTGCGCAATTCCGGTAACTGATTTGCGGCGTTCAATCCACTCTCCAAACCTTGGGCGACCGATTGAATGGGCGCGAGAGAATTATTCAGCTCGTGACCGAGGACGCGGATGAGGCGCTGCCAGGCCTGCCGCTCTTCGTCGCGGAGAGTGCGGCTCAAATCGCTGAGAACCACGAGGTGATGCGGCAAACCGCCCTGGCGAAAAGAGCCCCGGCGCATGCTCCAGCGTCCCGATGCGCCGGGAAAAGTGAGATCCATGGTGCGCGCGGATTCTCCTTCGAGACATGCGGCCAGCCGCAATTCCTCGGCGGTGGAACCGAGCAGGCGTTCGATGGGGCGCGCGAGCAAGCGTTCACCGGCGCGGTTTGCTAGGCGTAGCTTGGTTTCATGATCGAAAGTGAAGATGGCCAGATCGATCTCTTCGATGATGATGCGAAGCAGGCTGGTGGCTTCCATGGCGCCGAGGCGCTGCTCGCGCAGCATGGTGCTCAGGGCATTGACTTCAATCATCACTTCGCCCATGGCGTCGTCGGGGCGCGCGCCGCGAGCGCGAATGGAGAAATCTTCTTCGCGCATGGCGGCCAGCAAGTTTGAGAGAGTTTGCAGAGAAAAAACCACGCGGTGGCGAAGCGAAAACGCAAAGCCGAGCCACAGCGTGACGATCAGAAGAGTGAGAGTCCACGCGGCGCCGGAGGAGTACGAACCGGTCCACAGCAAAATCAGCGCAATGAAAGAACCGGGGAGACCCGCAGCGAGCGCCAAGTATTGCAGCCGGCGTTCGTAGGAGAGGCGCTTCATCCTAATTCGTGCTTCTGCAAACGGCGATACAGCGCACTGCGGCTGAGGCCCAGCGCTTTCGCCGCTTGGCTGACGTTGCCATCGTGGCGCGCGAGCGTGCGGCGGATCAAGTGGCGCTCGACTTCGTCGAGGCTCATTTCTTCCAGACGCGCGGAGGCGGTCGATGCCGCCGCGCGCAAACCGAGATCGGCGGCGCGAACCAGAGGCCCGGCGGAAAGCAGCACGCCGCGCTCGACGGCGTGATCGAGCTCGCGCACATTGCCGGGCCAGAGATGTTCATGAAGCGCGGTGACCGCGGCGGGATCGAAGCCGGAAATATTTTTGCGATACCGCTGCGAATAGCCGTGAACAAAATGATGCGCGAGCAAGTCGATGTCTTCGCGGCGTTCGCGCAACGGCGGGATCAGGATTTCGATGGTGTTCAGGCGAAAGAGCAGGTCCTGGCGAAAACGGCCGGCGGCGGCTTCGGAGTTTACGTCCACATTGGTGGCTGCGAGCACGCGCACATCGACGCGTCGCGTCGAAGAGGAGCCCACGCGCTCGAGTTCGCCGGTTTCCAGAACGCGAAGCAGCTTGGCTTGGAGATTGAGCGGCACGTTGGCGATTTCGTCGAGGAACAGAGTGCCGCCGTCGGCCAGTTCGAAGCGGCCCACGCGATCGGAGCGCGCGTCAGTAAACGCGCCTTTCACGTGGCCGAAAAGCTCGCTCTCGAACACTCCTTCAGAAAGGCCGCCGGCGTTGACGGTGACCATGGGTTTCGACGCGCGGCCGGACAACGCGTGCAAAGTGCGCGCAACCACTTCTTTGCCGGTGCCGTGCTCGCCGGTGATCAATACATTGGCATCGGACGGGCCGATGCGCCCGATCAAATCGAGCACCGGAAGCATCGCCGGAGCTTTGGCGAGAAATGTGGGACGCGATTCGGCGCGCAGCAGGCGATTCTCGGCTTCCAGGCGCGAAGCCTGGCGCAGGGCCTGGCGCAAATCGATTTGCGTTCGAATGATGGAAAGCAGGCGGATATTTTCCCAGGGCTTCTGCACGAAGTCGCGCGCGCCGCGGCGCATCGCTTCCACGGCGACTTCCACGCTGCTCCACGCAGTCATGACGATGACGGGCAGCGTGCTGTCCAGCATCTGGATGCGGGTGAGGAGGTCGAGGCCTTCCTGGCCGGAAGTAGTGTCGCGCGCGTAATTCAAGTCCATTAGCACGGCGTCGAATTCGCGCGACTCGATAGCCGCCAGAGCGTCGGCGGGAGAAGCCACGCCGTGGGTCTCGTAGCCTTCCCGCTTCAACAAAAGGCGCAGCGCGTCGCGGATGTCGGGTTGATCGTCGGCGAGCAAGACGCGATAGGACTGAGTAGCAGGCTTCATTTCGTCGGAGGCGAGTCTATTCTAAATCAGCTTCTTGGGCTGGGGACCGCGAGCTTGTGGGACTCTTGCAGCCAGCCCAAACCGGTTACGCCGATTGCACTGCGGCGGGCGAGCTTTCACTGACCACCCAGCCGTCTCTTAATTGAATGATGCGATTGCCGTAGGCGGCGTTGCGCTCCGAATGGGTGACCTGAATGATAGTGGTGCCCGCGTCATTCAGTTTTTTGAAGAGCTCCATGATCTCTTGGCCCTGCGCGGAATGAAGATTTCCGGTGGGCTCATCGGCGAGAAGCAACTTCGGATGCAGGATCACGGCGCGAGCCACGCCAACAAGCTGCTGCTGGCCTCCCGAAAGCTGATTGGGAAACAAATCTTTTTTTCCGACGATGTGAAAGCGATCGAGAGCGTCGCAGACCAGGCTGACACGTTCTTTGTGAGGAATGTTCTTGTAAGAGAGCGGCACTTCAAGATTTTCGAACACGGTCAAATTGTCGATGAGGTGGTAACTCTGGAAGACAAATCCAATGTTGGCTTTGTGCAGCTCGTTGCGAGTCTTGTTGTTCAGCTTGTGAACAGCTTCGCTGAGGAAATGATATTCGCCGCTCCAGGCGCTGTCCAGCATGCCGATAATGCTCAGCAGCGTGGATTTCCCGGCGCCCGACGGCCCCATGATGGTTACAAACTCGCCCGCCTGAATATCTAAATTGATGCGGCGGAGCACAAAGAATTTGCTGCCGCCGGCATCGTAAGACTTTTCGAGATTTTTAAATTGAATCAGGGGTTCCACAGCGCTCCTCTTAGTAGTCCTTGCGGATTGTTTCACTCATAGCGAAGAGCCGTCAACGGATCGACGCGAACGGCGCGGCGCGCGGGGAGATAGGATGCCAACGCGGCTACCGAAGCAAGAATCAGCGGCAAGCCGATAAAAGCGAAAGGATCGGCGGCACTCACTCCAAAGAGCAAACTGGACAGCGCCCGCGCCAGGCCAAATGCCAGTGGCAGTCCGATGGCAATGCCGATAGCGGTGAGCAGCATTCCGTTTCCGATGATCAGCCGATGAATCGCAGCGGCGGTCGCGCCCATGGCCATGCGAATGCCCATTTCGTGCGTGCGTTCGCTGACGGAGTAAGACATCACGCCATACACACCTACGGAAGCGAGCACCAGCGCGATCACCCCGATAGCCGCCATCATGGCGGCGACGTAAGCGATGCCCACAATGGATTCGTTAATCACCACGTCGAGCGATTTTACTTCGTAAATCGGCAGCTCGCTGTCAATGGCGGCGAATTTGGATCGCACCGCGGAGACAAAAGCCAAAGGATCGCCGTCAGTGCGCAAAACTACCGTGGTGTAACGCGGCGGATTCTGGCGATATGGGCGGTACAGCGTAGGCACATCATTTTTCTGCAGCCAGTTGTAATGTACGTCGTCAACGACGCCAACCACCGTCAACCACGGATTGGAATCGTCGTCGCCGACGCGCACCTTTTTGCCCAGGGGGTTTTCATCCGGAAAATAACGCCTCGCCAGGCTGCCGCTGATGACGGCAACAGGCTGGGTATTGTCCGCGTCTGAATCGGCGAAGACCCGGCCGTCGCGCAGTCCAATGTTCATCAGCGCGAAATAATTCGGGCTGATGGTTTCCATGATGGCGCTGCGAGCTTCCTCACGCTTCTCCAAAGGCCGATTCTCAATGGAGAAGCCGTCGCCGCTAATACCGCCGCCATTCGAATAGGGTACGGCGGTTGCCATGGCCGCGGATTGAACCCGTGGAATAGTGGCCAGACTGGCAAGAAGCTGGTCGTGAAAAGCGGCGCGCGCGGATTTTTGCGGATACTGCACGTCTGGCAGATCGAGGTTCAGAGTCAACAACGTTTCCGGATGATAACGCTGGTTGACGCTGAGCAAAGCGTGGAATCCCTTTACCAGGAGTCCGGCGCCGACCAGCAGGATCAATGACAGCGCGACTTCGGCGATCACCAGCGCGCCTCGCAGGCGATGACGCGCGCGTCCCGACGAGGCACCACGGCCGCTCTCTTTCAATGTTTCGGAAATATTGGCGCGCGAGCTCATCAACGAAGGCGCGATGCCGGAAATAATGCCGCTGGCAAGGGCGATGACGAAGGTAAACAAAAATGCGCCCAAGTCCAGGTGAATGGTTTTCCATCCCGCCACGTAACGCGCGATGTCGGGAGGCATGTGCGAAAGAATCAAAGTAAGCGCCCACTGCGCCACGAAAAGTCCGATTACCGCGCCGAAAAGCGAAAGCATCACGCTTTCAATCAATAATTGCCGGACGATGCGGGAACGGCTTGCGCCCATGGCGGTGCGCACAGCCAGTTCTTTTTGCCGGCCGGACACGCGCGCAAACTGAACATTGGCTACGTCCGCGCAAGCGATCAGCAAGACGAAAGCGACGGCGCCCAGTAACAGAAGAGTGTACTGACGATTCAGATCGCCGGCGGTGTACTCACCGAGAGGCAGCACGCGAAGCTGAAAGCTCTTGTAGAAATCGGGAAAAGCATCGGCCTGGCGTCGCGCAAGAGTGAGCATTTCAGCTTTGGCCTGCACGATGGAGACCTTGGGTTTCAAGCGCCCGAGCACCCAGAGCTGGCGATGTTCACGATCGACACGCGCTTTGGCATCGAAAGCCATAGGCAGCCATGCTTCCGCACTCATGGGATAGTCGAAACCTTTAGCCATCACACCCACAATCGTGAAAGGTTTACCGTTGACCTTTACAGTCTTACCGAGAATTTTGGGATCGGACGCGTAGCGGCGCTCCCAAAGTCCGTGGCTGAGGATCAGTTCCTGATTTCTTCCGGGCTGGCCTTCTTCCGCCAGGAAATCGCGTCCGAGTTGTGGCTGGACGCCCAGAACAGAGAAAAAGTTGGTGGTGACCAGAAAATCCTGAATTTTTTGCGGCGTGGTGTCCCCGGTGAAGTTGACGCCGTCCCACGCATACGCTCCGACCTGCTCAAAAGAATTGGCCTGCGATTGCCACTCCAGGTAAGTCGCGGGCGCGACCGGAGAATTCTCCACGCGTTGCGGCTGTGAATCCACCATAGCCACAATGCGATTCACATCTTCCAGCGGCACGGGATGCAGCAGGAACGCTTCGGCCATGCTGAAGATGGCGGTATTGGCGCCGATCCCCAGCGCCAGCGCACCGGCGCAGACGAAGGTTGCGAAACGGTGCTTCCACAACATACGCAAAGCGTAGCGAACATCCTGCCGGACGGTATCCATGCGAGTAGCCTCAGTTACAAAAATGGTTGCCAAAAATATTTGCGGGTCGGAAAAAATTCCGTTTAAGCGCTTGCGCCGACTTCCCTGGTTTCATCCACGATGCGGCCATCGAAGAGGTGAATATTACGCTCGGCAAAATGGGCGTAGCGTTCGTCGTGAGTCACCATGCAGATGGTCGCGCCATTGCGATGCAGGTCACGCAGCAGTTCCATGACGGCTTCGCCATTTTTTGAATCAAGGTTGCCGGTAGGCTCGTCGGCCATCAGGATCAGCGGGTCGCCAACCAGTGCGCGAGCAACGGCGACTCGCTGCTGCTGACCTCCGGAGAGTTGAGAAGGGTAATGACGCAGCCGGTGAGCCATGCCGACGCGCTCCAGGGCATGCTGCACCTTCTGCTTGCGCTCCGCTGCGCCGGTGCCGCGATAGGTGAGCGGCAGCTCGACGTTCTCATACACGGTGAGGTCGCCGATCAGGTTGAAGGCCTGAAAGATGAAGCCGATTTCGCGATTGCGAATACGGGTGCGTTCGCTGATGGTCAGCTTGGAGACAGGCTGGCCGTTGAGCCAGTAGTTCCCGTCGGTGGGCGAGTCCAGCAACCCCAAAATGGAGAGCAGCGTGGATTTGCCGCAGCCGGACGGCCCAGCGATGGAAATATACTGACCCTTCAGAATTTCCAGATGAATTTCCGACAGGGCGTGGGTTTCGACCTCGTCGGTGTAGAAGACTTTCTTGACGCCTTCCATCTTGATGAGGATTCCGTTCGACTCAGTCATTTCCTCTCCTTAAATCACACTACTGATACGAACCGCGGGCCAAATAGTTCCGCTGCTACTCGTAACGCAAAGCAATGATAGGGTCTACCCGGGTAGCGCGGCGGACCGGTACAAGGCACGCCACCGCCGCGATCACCGTGATCACCGTAAGAGCGAGTAAATAGATGCCGATGTTGTTGGCGTGCACGCCGAACAGCAGCGATTCGCTGAGTCGCGCGAATGCGTATGCGGCGGGCAATCCGACCGCCGCGCCGGCAATCACCATGAAGCCGACTTCCTTCACAATCAGGGCGCGAACTTCGCGCGTGGCCGCGCCGAGAGCGATGCGGATGCCGATTTCGCGAGTGCGCTGAATCACCAGGTAGCTCAGCACTCCATAAATTCCTAATGCCGCCAGCAGCCCGGCCAGAAGACCGAAACCGGCGGACATCGCGGCAATGAGGCGCTCCGCGAGTAAATCTTCGTCCACAACGCGGTCGAAGGTCTTAAGGTCATACACCGGCATGTTGGGATCGAGATTGCGCACCGCGCCGCGCATCTCATCGGCAATCAGCAAAGGGTCCTGCTGGGTTCGCACGTAGAAAGACATTCCCGTTATGGTTTTGTTCTGTGCGTACGGGAGGAAAACATACGAGGACATCTCGCTGCGCACGTGGTCTTGCCGGTTGTCTTTAATCACTCCCACGATCTGCCTGTCCGGCGTGACTTTGCCGCCGCCGAAAGCCAGGTGCAATCCAAGCGGGTTGCGATTCGGGAAATAATGCCTGGCCATCGTTTCATTGATGATCACGACTTTGTTGCCGCTTGCCGAATCGGCGGCGGTGAAGTCGCGTCCGTCGATCAACGGCACGCCGAGCGTAGAAAAATAAGCCGGGCTGATAAAGTCGACCAGGACGTCCGCATTGTCGGGAGTCTGCGGTCCACCCTCCGCGGTGATGTTCACACCGGCATTTCTGCCGGTCAGGGTCGCCAGCTCGGAAGTGCCGACGGCGCGAACGCCGGGAAGCGCCGCGAGACGCTCGCGCATGCTGTCGATGAGTGCGATGCTGCGCGCGTTGTCGTAGCCGCTAAGCGCGGGAGAAATAGAAAAGGTAATTACGTTGGAAGTGTTCAGTCCCAGATCCGTCTTGCGAAGATTCCACAGGGTTTTGGTGAAGAGACACGAGCCAGCCAGAAGCAACAAGGTAAAAGCCACCTGCCCAGCCACCAGAAACTTGCGAAAGCGCACGTGAGACATGGCCACTGAACCGGTCGAGCCTTGTTCCTTTAGAGTCTGCGTGACGCTGGTTCGCGTGACGCGCCAGGCGGGGATTCCGCCAAACAGAATTCCGCATAACAGCGTCGCTCCAGCGGCGAACGCCCAAATCGTTCCGTCAAGTCTGGACGAAAGCCCGGATACTCCCGCGGAGGCAACCTCCGGGGTGAGAAGATTCATCAGCCACAAACCGAACACCAAGCCCAAGGCGCCACCGCCCAGGGCGCAGAGCAAGCTCTCGATTAATAGTTGCCGAACCATGCGGCCGCGGCTGGCGCCCAGAGCGCTGCGAATGGCAAACTCCCGCTGGCGCGACGCGCCTTGGGCCAGCAGCAGATTGGCGACGTTGGTGCACGCGATCAACAGCACCAGCGCTACCAGCGCGAACAAAGCCATCAGCGCGGGCCCGGAGTCGTTCTGTAAAGTTGGGCGGCCGACGGCCCCCGGTACAACGAGAACTTTCTTCGCTAGAAATTCTTGCCGTTTCTTCTGGTCCCAACTCTTGTTGGTGGCCAGTTGTTGCTCGAGCAAAGGCCGGTACGTGACGGTGAGGCCGGCCTCCAACTGAGCGGAAGAAACGCCCGGCTTGCGGCGGGCCAGGATGGCCACCCAGGCATCGTTCCAATCGTCCAGCCCATTACGGTTGGGGGTCATCTGGCCCTTCATCATGATGGGCACAAAGACGTCGGCGATTTGACCGAGCTGGATGCCATCGAAACCTTTTTGCGCGACACCCACGATGGTGAGTTCCGTATTGTTGACCAGCAACGCCTGATTCAGGACCCCGGGATCGCCGCCGAAGTGCTGTTGCCAGTAGGCATAACTCAAAACCGCCAGCGGATGGCCGCCTTGAACGCGATCATCTTCGGGCGTAAGCAGCCTGCCAAACGCGGGCCGAACACCGAGAACATCAAAATAATTTCCAGAAACCAGCTCGCCAAGACCGCGTTCCGTCTGGCCGTGACTGGAAATGCTGGCGTTGAAAGCGAACCGGGCGAGCATGCCGGAAACGACCGAAGTGTTTTCCCGCAAGCCTTTGTAGATGGGATAGGAAAAAGACTGAGCATCATCGCCGTCGCTCCATACATGCCCTTCCTTGAGTCCAGGGGAACGCAGAACGACGAGCTGATCGGGATGTTTTACCGGCAGGCGCCGGAGAAGCATCTGGTCGACCAGCGAGAAAATAGCGGTATTGGCCCCGATGCCGAGAGCCAGCGTCAGAATGGCAATCGCCGTAAAGGCCGGATTCTTCCCGAGCATGCGCAGGCCGTAGCGGACATCTTGCCAAAATGTTTGCATCAACGACTCTCCCAATAGATCAACAGATGCGTCATCACTTCAGTCGAATGCGATCGAAATTATCCCAAGCGGACATGTCGGAGAGGATTACTTTGTCTCCGACCTTCAACCCGCCGAGAATCTCGATGGTATTCACCGAACTGCGGCCTAACTTTACATTGACGCGCGTGGCATCACTTCCGTCTTCATCCAATTTGAAAATTCCCACGGTGCTGTCGGACTGGCCATGTACGGGACGGCCGACATACAGCACGTCTTTCAGGTTTTCGATTTCGATGGTGCCGTCGACGCTGAGGTCGGGGCGCGCGCCCTGAGGCAGCGACTGGTCGATAGCCACATCCACGGTCACGGTGCCGTTCTGCACCGAGGGATCGATACGCGAAACATGGCCGGATACGATTCCATTGCGCGTGTCGATGGCCGCCTTCAGGCCGATGACCACGTCCTTGGCCTGGGTCTCCGCGATCTTGATTTCGGCCTTAAGTTTTTTCGGATCTGCGACGCGCGCCAGGTTTGTCCCGGGTGTGACATGCTGGCCGACGTCGACAGGCAGCAATTGCAAAACGCCGTCGATGCCAGAGCGTACGTGCAGAGCGTCCAATTCGGTGCGGCGCAATTGGTATAGCGCGCGCTGCTGGTCGACGTGAGCGCGCTGTGCCGCAAGCCTCGCAACGGCGGAGTCGCTGGCGATCAGGGTGCGCTGATCTTCCAGTTGAACGCGAATGGCCAACTGCTCGGCTTTTACTTTGGAGAGTTTCGCGGTGACGTCGGCCCCAATGCCTTGTTCGTGGAGCTTGTCGTCAACGTCGTGTTGAAGCTTCGCCTGCTCGTAATCGCTGCGGACCGCAGCGGTCTGCGCTTTCTGGTTCATCAGCTCGCTGTTTACCTGGACCTTGAGGTTTTCATAGTCGGCCTCGGCGCCCTTGAGTTGGTACTCGGCGTCCAGCGCATCGCGCTGCAGCGACGGATTGCTTAGTTCCAGGATGATGCTGTCGGGTTTCACGATGGCGCCCGGGCGGAGAACGATGCGATCCACACGCGAATCGGTTTGCGCCGGGATCCAGCGGATGTCTTCCGGAACCAAAGTGCCGAGGCCGCGAACTTCGCGAAGCATGGGACCCCTTTTTACCTCGTCGGTCCACACCGTCGCGCGGTCCACTGAAGGAGCGGCCGGGCGCAAACGAGAGAGTCCGAAGGTGACACCGGCGATGAGCAGAACGGCAACGGTGGCGTACAGGATGCGTCGAATCTTCTTAGCGTGTGCGTTCGATGGTCGTTGAATGTCCATAAGATTGATACACCTTGAAAGGCAAGTTGGATGCCTGAGCGGCCGCGCGGTAAGAGCGGCAAAATGAACAACCTAGGAGAACACCTCTCGCGAGATTAAAGCAAGCGGGGCGGAAATGGGATTCGGCGTCCCACCAGCGAACAAGGTATGAGCCGCTGCGCCTAAGAATGGCTGACTCAGATCGCTTGATTTTCCAGTATAACGGCTTGCTTGCCGCCAAGAGTAAATAGAACTCTCCCAATTTCATCGCGAATGGCTTGCGAAGTTGCCGGCTTGACGACATAGCCGTCCATCCCTGCGTCGAAGCATTTGCGGCGATCTTCGTCAAAGGCATTGGCGGTAATGGCAATAATGGGCGTGTGCCGGAGCGTGCCCATTTCCTGCCGCCGGAGAATCCGTGTGGCTTCGATTCCGTCCATGACGGGCATCTGCATATCCATGGCGATGAGATCGAATTCCTGTTGGGACAACTGGGCGAGGGCGGCCTTGCCATCCGCGGCAACGACAGCCGAGTGGCCCATTTTTTCGAGGATGCGCGAAATCAAGTGCCGATTTATGGCGTTGTCTTCCGCGAGCAGAATCCGAAGCCCGGCGCTGGGCGCGGCATACTCGGACACGATAGCGGACTCTCTCACGAACGTGGCCCGGCGCTCGCCTCCCAGGGCTTGATGCAACGCCAAGCGGCGAAGAGGCTTAGAAATGGCGATGATTCCGAGGCGCTTGCAGAGGGCGGCGCTCTCGGCGTCGATCACCGATGAGAACATCAAGATGATTTGAGGCGCCGGGCTTTTTAAAGAATGGAGCAGGGAAGCCAACTCAAGCCCCACCGGGCCGGGGCGTTCCACCGCGAGAACGGCCGCGGAAATAGCCGTGCTTCCTTGGAGATGCTCCTGGAAAATGGCCAGGACTTCGCGATCGCCGGACGCAACCAGTGGTTCAATGCCCCAGGCGGACAGGACACGCTTCAGCAGCGCGAGGTTTACAGCGTTTTCGTCCGCGATCAGGATGCGGGGATGCAGCGCGGACAGTCGGCGATCGGGATTGAAGGAGTCCCCATGGGCAACGGAGGGCAGGAAAGGTATTTCGACATGGAATTTACTGCCCCGGCCCTCTTCGCTTTCCAGCCAAATCCGCCCGTTCATCAATTTCACCAGGCGTTCGGAAATCGATAGCCCCAGCCCGGTGCCGCCGTAACTGCGGCTGATGGACATGTCCGCCTGGGCAAACGATTCAAATATTCTGGCCTGTTTCTCCAGTGGGATGCCGATCCCCGTATCCGAGATCGTGAAATGTACTTTGACGGCCGTCTCGGTCTGGCTCGCGAGTTCGCCCACAATGCTGACTTCACCTTGGGTAGTAAATTTCATCGCGTTACCCAGAAGGTTGATGAATACCTGCCGCAGCCGCGAATGATCTCCGCGGACGAAAGCTGGCACGCCGACAATGTTCCAGGCCAGGTCAATGGGTTTTCTCTGGGCCAGTGGGGAAACCGGAATTAGCGCTTTTTCGATGCAGTCCTCGATGGAGAAGTCGGAAATTTCCAATTCCAGCTTTCCGGCCTCGATTTTAGACAGGTCCAGAATGTCGTTGAGAAGCGATAGCAGCGAATCGCCCGAGCTCTTTACCATGACGAGATATTCACGCTGTTCCGGGGTGAGGTTGGTGTCCAAAGCCAGTGCGGCCATACCAAGAATTCCATTCATGGGCGTCCGTAATTCGTGGCTCATATTGGCCAGGAAATCGCTCTTAGCGCGATTCGCGGATTCCGCCGCCTCTTTACCCATGCGCAAGGATTCTTCAGCGCGCAAACGTTCGGTAATGTCCGTCAAGGTGACCACGGCACCGCGGACTTTGCCATTCTGAACGAGCGGATGGGACCACAATTCCACGCGAACCTTGGTGCCGTCGGAGCGCCACACCGTTTCACTGACGGCATGAAACTTTTCTGCGGACTTGAATGTCTCGCGAAGTTGGCAATCATTCCATGGAAAAGGCGAACCGTCCGGCTGAGTGTGATGGATGACGTCGTGAATATTTATTCCCAGCAGGGCCTGTTGCGACGGGTATCCCAGCAACCGCAGGAAAGCAGGATTACAAAACGTACAGTTCCCGTGTGTATCAATCCCATAGACCGCATCGCCGACCGATTCGAGCAGCAGACGGATACGCTCTTCTTCGCGAAAGAGGTGCGACTCGGTGCGGTCCCGCTCGCTGATCAACGAGCCGAGTACCAACCCGGTGACCGAGAGAATCAGCATCAGGAATTGCAACACGGCGAAATGAGACGGGTCACCGGGAGTAATTCTAAGAGAGAGAACGATGCCGACATCCACCATCAGGATGCCGGTCGTGGCTCCCCGCAATCCGCGGCGCACGGCGATCCAGATGATCGGGAGGAAAAAAAAGTAAAACATATCGTGATTGTCTTTGGAGTGCGGTCCGAGAATGGCCAACATCGACCCTGCGATCACACTGGCAATGGCTATGGATTCAACGGTGCGGAGGTGTCCATGGGCTTCGTGAATGCTTCGCGTGGGGAATGCAGATTCCACGTCCATCGGGGTGGGTGTCATGCCCACGAAGCGGCGCACAGCCGGCATCAAGAAAACCAGGCAAAACGGCGTTATACAAGTGATGGCAACTGCGTCCCCCACCCACCAATTCAAGGCCGCTTTGACATACTCGTTCCAGGGGATGGCGTGATCGAGGACGATCATCAACGTGCCTAGGAAAGCGACTATGCCGGAGGCGGGGAGCGCGACGAATAAGAAATACATCACGTCGCGAATTGAGGTAAGCCGCCAATCCATTTTCAAAACGCGTTGCATGAAAATAGCGGCGCCAGTATACGCGCTCATGATAATTAGGTTGCCCGCCAGAAAATTGTAGCTCAACGTCGTGGTGTGATAGTTCAGTTTGGCGGAAACCAACCCGGCAAGCAGGAGGACCGGCGCATAGCGTGCGCCCATGGCGATGATTACTGCTATGGCCAATCCTATCGGCGGATACCAGGCGCTGATATCGGTCCACATCTGAAAGAAAACGGTGGAGCGATCCAGCAGTACGTAGATGACCACGACAATAAAGCCGACGAGATACCGGCGTAATGCGAAAATTCTTTCGGAGTCGGGATGCTTATCCATTTTTCTTGACGACGCTGAATTCGACGCGGAACGGTTCTCGAAGTTCATACGAAATAATGCCGATAAATTTCAAAGTGGCACGACCCAAGAGATAAACCGTCCCGATTTGGCTGTGTAGCTTTGCCGCTTTACCTCGACGGGAGCCAACGAACTCCTCCGATTACCGCGAAGTATGGCCGTAACTCGCCTATTAGCAACGACCATGCCGAAATCTGTACGCACGAGTCCCACAAGGCACACCTTCCTCAATAGGAATGTTCAGCGTCCGAGGAGCCAAAGCCGACGGGAATTGCGGATCATTGGAGAATTACAAGATTCGGAGCCTTAGGTCGCGGTGTTGGCGTAGGAGATCACCAGGATCGATAGAAGGTAAAAAATAAACATACACGCGAGATAGACGTACGCTCTCTGATGGGCGCCGCGAAATTCTTTCCACGCCAGTACGCCCCACAACGCCGCGACCATTGGAGCAGATTGGCCGATGGCGTACGAAATGGCCACGCCGGTGAAATTCGCCGCCACCAGGTTAAAAACCGTGCCGACCCCCCAGATGCAGCCGCCCAGAATGCCGAGAAAATGTCCGGAGGCCGGGCCGCGAAAAAAATCCGCGAAATTTACGGGCTGTCCCGCCAGGGGATGCTTCATAAAATAAATATTCCACACCAGACATGACAGCAGCGCGCCGAGCGTCAAGAATACGGCGACGCTGTAAGGGCCGAGCGTATTGCCGTGGGTCATCGAGCGAGTAACGAAGGGCGCCCAGATGCCCATCAAGACTCCGGAGACGACGCAGGTCACGATGCTTTTTCTGGTCAGCGCGCGATTGGCGGCGGCCAGGCTGCCGTAGGCTTGGCCGTCGAGAATCACCGCGATGAGAGCGCAAATTACGCCCGCGGCCAGCAGTCCCGCGTGTCCCTTGGGCTGCAGGATATAGCTGGAAACCACGCCGACAACCAGCGCGATGCCGATGGACACCGGGAAAGCGATAGCCAGTCCGGCCATATCAATCGCGGCGACCAGCAGAAGATTGGCAAGATTGAAAATCACCCCGGCGAACATCGTAGAAGCGATGTTGGAATTGTCCGCGCTGTGGACGTTATTCAGAAAACTCGAAGGGTCGTTCGCCGTGCTGCCCATGGTGAAAGCCAGAACCAGTGAAATCAGAAAAATTCCGACGGCGTAATCCCAATAAAAAAGTTCGAAACGATAATTTTTCACACCTTTATAGGTATTTGCCCAGGAGCCCCAGCAAACCGCGCTGGCGACCATCATGATCAAGGCCACAATGAAAGTGTGCGGCACAAACATTTATGTTTCTCCTGTGCGTACTCGACTGAAATATTCTTAGAAGGCCGACTCTTCCGCGCCGCGCTGCGACTTGATCAATGCCATCACGTCATCAAAGCGGCCCATCGAGCGTGCGCCCACCTTGGTGCAGCAGATTGCCGCGCACGCATTGGCGAAAACGCCGACACGCTGGTGGTCCCATCCCTGCAGCAAGCCGTACGACAATCCGCCCATGAAGGCATCCCCGGCGCCGGTGGAGTCTACAACTTTGACCTGAAATGGCGGCACACGAACCATTTGATTAGCGCTGGCGATGAGGCAGCCGTCGGCTCCCATCGTGAGGGCCACAAGTTTTGGTCCCAGCGCCAAAAGCTTGGTGGCCATTTTTTCGTAGTTGCTTTCCCCGGTTATTTCGCGCGCGGCTGCTTTGCACGGTTTCAACACATCCACGAGTTGCAGCGCGGCGATGAGTTCGTCTTCGCTGCCCAGCCTGGCCTGGGCGAAATAGCTGGGCGCGACGTCGAGATCGAAGATCACGCGCACGCCGGCCGCGCGGGCAATCTGCATGCCTTCCTTTATGGGAGACAAGGGTAGTTGCGAGGCTTCCGTATGAAAATGTTTCGCTTTGGAAATGTGCGAAGAAAAAAGCGTGCGCACCTGCTCGGCGGAAAGTTTCCCGTTGATGTTCGGGAACATATAGATGCAGCGTTCGCCCTGCGCGTCGACGGGAATCCACACGAAAGTGGACTGTTCCCCCTTGATGGTTTCAATGCCGGAAAGATCCAGGCCGTCATCGGCGAAGGCTTTAGTGATCAGCCGGCCGCTGTCATCATCGCCGATCAAGCCTAGCCATGCGGCAGAAATTCCCAAGCGTCCGACTTGCGTGAGGTTGTTGCCGGTGACTCCGCCGGCATGAATCTCCAGGCGATCAGCGTTTATTTTTTCTTCCGGGCCCAGCAATCGAGGAACGATTGCAAAATAGTCGACGCCGCAGCTTCCGATTCCAACGACCTTAGCGGGCTCTGGCATATTTCTCCTGCGCGTGGCGCCAACGGATCGGCTTAGAGATTTGCGGCGCAAGGCAGCGGGTCAGGCCGCAAACGCGGGGAACGATAGCATAAGGCGAAGTGCAAAGGCCATCGGCAAGCGCCGTCCGAAGCACTCATTCTTCTCTGCTATATTTGTTGCAGATTGCCTCTGGCGATGCGCGGGCGGTCATCGGAACCCTTCGAGCGGAAATTTATTTACATCATGCGAATTTTTCCCAAGCGATACATCCAGATGGCTACTGTTTCCGTGCTGGGCCTCATTTTAGGTTCCGGTAACGCTACGGCGGGGGAGGCGCGCAGGTCTGATGTACTCCAACAATCACCGGCTGGAAAGAAACAGTTAGCTGACGAAGACGCAGTGGAAAAATACCGGCGCGAAATCGCCGCGGCTCCACGCGACGCCAGGCTGCAGATCGGATTGGCGAAGTTGCTGGTCGAGCGTGCCCGGTTCCCGGAAGCGATAGAGGCGTATCTACGTGCTCTGGCTTTGCGCCCTGACAGCGAAAATATCGAACTGGCGCTGGCAGAAACTTACCGGCAGGTTCACAACGACGACGAAGCGCGCAGAATATTGCAACTCGCCCGTCGGCAACATCCCCAGAGTGTTGAGGTCCTGCGCGCAACAGGAAGCCTGGAAGTGGATGCGCAGGCTTACGACGCGGCAATCCAAGCTCTCCAAGCCGCGCTGAAAGGCGCGCCCACTAACAATGCCATCAAGAATTTGTTGGCCGCCGCGTATCTAGGAAAAGGAGATTCCCACGGAGCCCTTCGCGAACTCGACTCGGTGCTGGGCCAGGATGCGAACGACGGCCTGGCGTTGTTTTTGCGCGCGGGAATTCATGCGGATGTCGGCGAGAATGAAAAAGCGCGCAGCGATGCGGGAAAAGTGGTCGCGGCTCGCCCGGATTATCTGCCCGGGCGGATTCTGAATGCCAAAATACTCGTCAGGTTGAAGGAATGTCAACGGGCTGCGGCAATTCTTCGACCACCCGCGGGACCAGCGATCGCGCTGGATGGAGACGGATTGTTCTTGCTGGCCAGCGCCTACGAATGCGCCGGTGAGAAAGAACTGGCGGAGCGAGTGCGTGCGCAGTTTGAAACCGCGTCGCGCGCGGAGCATGAACGTTCAGAAAACCGTGTGCAGTCGCTGCACCTGGTAGAGCAGGCCAATACGCTGGCGATGCAGAATAAGTTGACCGAAGCGCAGGAATTGTTGCAAGAGGCCCTCGAAAAGAATCCTGACAACGGTTTCGCGTATTCACAGCAAGCCAAGATTTACTTTTCCCTGCGGCAGAACTCACAGGCGAGGACCGCGATCGAAAAGGCGCTGCAACTGCAACCCTATCAGCCGGATTTTTTATACGTGCGAGGGGTGATCGAAGAACGAGATGGAAATCTGGACGCGGCGATGACGGCATTGCGATCGGTAACGCTGGTGAATCCCCGGGAAGCGGACGCCTATTTCGAAATTGGGAAAATTTGGCTGTTGAAGAACGATCGCGCGCAAGCGCTGAACGCATTCAAGAAGGCCGCCGAACTCGAGCCGGACGACAGCGACTATCGAGAAGCGCTGCGAACGACCTCCGAGCCCCATCCGTAGTTTAGTTTTCAAAAGAAGCTAGCGAGCGGGTTTGGGCGTCGGGCGAGTCAAGAGCTGCACGTATTCCTTGTAGAATTTTTCCTTGTCCAATTCCTTTTGAACTTCCACGAGCTGTTCGCCCATGCCGGGTTGCTGGCCAGGTGCCCAGGCAATGGTGTCGCCGTAGGAAGCGCCATGATCGGTGTCCACATCAATGTAAAGTTTCTGCCACTTGGTAATGAAGCTGGGGTCGAGCCACGCGACCGCGGCTAACTCATCCCACAAATAATTGGCTTCCGCATATTTCGCGACGTATTGCGCCGCGGGCGTAGAGCTTTTCGCCACTTCAGCGATCAAGTTTTTCTCCATGCGGGTCTGAACGGAAATATCCACGGTAGTCAACACGATGCGCGGCCAATGCGCGTGCAAAACCGCGTGTGACGCCTCAGGATCCATCCAGAAATTAAATTCACGCCGCGGCGTCAAGCTGAACTCCGGATCGTCGGTGTGAGGATTGATGCTGCCGGCCATCACGATCAGCTCTTTGGTGAGCTCCGCGAAGTGCGGATCGAGAGCGATCGCCAGCGCCAGATCGGTCATCGGCCCGGCAGCGTAAATGGTGACTTCATGCGGATATTTTTGGACCATGCGCACCATGAACCGCGCGGCATCTTCCGTGGAAGCTTTTGTGGAGGGCGCGCCTTCGGGCATGGCTGGAATGTCGTACGGCCCGTGCACGGAATAACCCTTGGCGTAATTCCACGCGCCCTGATAGACGACCTTTCCATACAACGTTTCCCATTTGGCGATGTATTCCTTGCTGTTCACCAATGGAAAAGCCGCGCCGGGAACCACCGGAATATCGGTGCGCCCGATAATTTCAAGTAATCGCAGGGCGTGCTGGATTTCCTCG
>JBBRZT010000015.1:0-25214 GCA_038236395.1 Candidatus Acidiferrales bacterium | reverse complement strand
TGCCTGATCGCCATCATTTTAATGTCCGGAATTCTTTCTTCGACGACGCTTTCGGGCGTGGAAATGCGGCTGGAGCTGCCCGAGCATATTTTCGCGGGCCAGCCGGTGCGCGCCACCATCGAATTGCAAAACGAAAAGCGCACGCTGCCGAGTTTTTCGCTGCGCGTCGAGGCCGCGAAGCCCAAAGGCGCGCCGGCCCCGGCCATGCTGGAAACTCCCGTGTATTTTCCGTATCTGCCCAAGGGCGGCAAGGTGCAGCAAACCGTGCCGATGACTTTTTCGCGGCGGGGCGTACACCGCCAGGATACTTTTCGGATCGTGACCCGCTTTCCGTTCGGGTTTTTGCAAAAGGCCCGGCGCATGGATTTGAAAACGGAAGCGGTCGTTTATCCTTCGGTGGCGCCGACCGATGAGCTGGTGGAGATTTTGCCGGGGCTGCAGGGCGCGCTGGAAAGCCTTTCGAAAGGACGCGGGCAGGATTTGTACGCGCTGCGCGGCTACGTGGCCAACGACAGCGTGCGCCATGTGCACTGGAAAGCTTCGGCGCGCTCGGGCTCGCTGATGGTGAGGGAGTTCACTCGTGAAGACGACTGCCGGGTGCTGCTGGTGCTCGATCCGCACATCAGCCCGGTGCTGAATTCAGGTAGCGCGCCGACGTCGCAGACGGCCAGCGAGCGATTCGAACGGGCGATCACCCTGTGCGCTGCGCTCACTTGGCATTTCTACGAGCGCAACGCGGCACTGCAGTTTCGCAGCGCGGGAGTGGAGACGCGGCTAGCCCCGGCGGAAGATATTGTATTTTTGATTTTGCGTTACCTGGCGTTGGCGAATCCGTTGCCTCCGGATCCCAAACATGAATTGATCACCGACCTGGCGTCGTCGCCGGAGCTGTTTAAGGTGATTGTGACCAGCCAGCCACGCGGATCGATTCCCGCCAATGTATGGCATTCGTCTTACGTGATTTTTTTGGACGACTTGTCGCGCTGATTATTTCGGCGGTAAAATGAGCGCGCGCGAATCGCGCCGCACGAATGTGCGAGAATACGGCGTCGATGACCGCCGACCACTTCCCTCGCAACGCCGCACTGAAGCAATTCCGCTTGCAACTGCTCGGGTGGTTTACAACTTACCACCGGGACCTGCCCTGGCGGCGCAATCGCGACCCTTACCGTATCTGGATTTCGGAAATCATGCTGCAGCAGACGCGTGTGGCAGCGGTAATTCCTTATTTTGAAAAATTCTGCGCGCGATTCCCGGATGTGGCGGCCTTGGCTGAAGCAGAAGAGGCCGAAGTGCTCCGGATGTGGTCTGGGCTGGGCTACTACAGCCGGGCGCGAAACCTGCAAGCCGCGGCGCAGCAGATGGTACGCGAACACGGCGGCAATTTTCCCGCGACGGAAAAGACAATTCGCGGTTTACGCGGGATCGGAAAATACACCACTAACGCGATTTTGAGCATCGCGTTTGGCGAAAAGCACGCGGTGCTGGACGGCAACGTGGCGCGGGTAATCGCGCGATTGGGAGCGATCCGCGGCGATCTTCGCGAAAGCGCACACTGGGGATTGCTGCAAAAAACTGCCGACCACCTGCTGGCGCGCGAATCGCCCGGCAACTGGAATCAGGCCATGATGGAGCTGGGCGCAACGGTTTGCACTCCTCGCTCACCGAAATGCCTGCTGTGCCCGGTTGCGAAATTCTGCCACGCACGAAAATTGGGGATTCAGGAACTAATTCCAGAAAAACGCAAGAAACGCGCCACCGTGGAGGTAACGCTGGCCGTAGTAGTGATGGCGGATAGGCGCGGACGGTGCATTTTGTTGCCGCCGCCAAAAAACGGAACCGGAAAAATTGCCGACGACGATATTCCCACCTTGGTGTCGAAGATGTGGCATTTTCCAACGGTGTCGGCGGGGAAAAATCCAGCCGGAGCGTTGCGGCGCTTCGTGGCAAAAAATATGGCGGCGCCCGGCCGCCTGCCGTTGCGATTGACGGCGCTGGGGAAAGTTCGCCATACGGTGACTTATCGGGCGATTCGCGTATTTCCGTTTCGTGTGGAGTTTGCCAGGCTGCCAAATATTCCGGGAGCGAGAAAAATCCTGTTGCAGGATTTTTCTACGGTGCCGGTTTCGAATTTGACACGGAAAGTAGCGCGCGCGGCGTTGGCCGCGGCAAAGTAAAGGGTAACTCTCCCGAGTGATGCATCGACCCGGCGCGTGAGCGCCGTTGCCGCGGATGCTACGATAAAAACTGGCCATGGCGACTTCTGTAGCAAATCCGGGCACTGTAGTTTCGGGCAATGCCGCAAGCGCGGGCGTTGCGCCCGCTCAGCGATTCTTCCGCGTCTCCCTCCTGCTGCTGATTTTCACTTCGGTGTGCACGCTGGCGTTCACCGGCAAGCTCGATATTTTCAGCGCGCTTCTGGCGCCGGCGGCTGTGGCTTACAAAGCAGTGCGCTGGTGGCGCGGACATCCGCCAGAGCTGCGCAACAGAACGGCCACCTGGCTCGTGGTCGCCTACCTGGGATTTTTCCCCGTCGACGTGCTGCTGATTTCGCGCGTGGTAGTTGCGAACAGCGCCAATCCTCCGTTGTATGCGGCGCTGCTGGGTTCCGTGCACTTTTTGATTTTTGTGATGCTGGTGCGGCTGTACAGCGCGGTGAGCGACCGCGACGCGACGTTTTTAACCATGTTGGCGTTCGCGGGGATCCTGGCCGCCGCAGTGCTTACCGTGGACACCACGTTTTTGTTTTGCTTTTTTGCCTTTTTGATTTTTGGTGTGGCCACGTTTACGGGAATCGAGCTGCGGCGCGCGGCGGAAGGCGCGCAGGCGGTGCCAGCGGCGGCGGGAGAGTCCGCGCGGGAACGAACGCTTACGCGCGCGCTGATTTTTGCGACGCTGAGCGTGGCGCTGGGAGCCATCATCATCGGCGGCACGCTGTTCTTTTTCTTTCCGCGTTTCAGCGCAGGCTACCTGGGCCGCACCAGTTTTAATCCCGCGCTGATGACCGGCTTCAACGACGACGTGGAAATCGGGCAGATCGGGGAGATCAAGAAAGACTCTGCAATCGTGATGCGCGTCGAAACGGGCCACCCGGTCGGATATGGGCGGCTGCGCTGGCGCGGAATTGCGCTGACGAATTTTGATGGGAAGCGCTGGACGGCGTCCGAGCGCGGCTCGGAAACGCTGACGCCCAATGCGGAAGGCTGGATCTATACCGGCTCGGACCTGCAAAAGGGAGAGCTGCACGCGCCGGCGATGCTGTATACCGTTTACCTGGAGCCGATGGCTTCGGACGCGATTTTTGTGCCGGGCAAAGCGGTTTCGCTGCGCGGGAATTTCAACGGAGAAACCGGCAGCGTGTACACGTCCGCGCGCAAGACGTATCTTTTCAGGGACCGGACTGGCTCGCTCTTCAATCCGTTTCACAATTACACCGCGGTGCGTTACTCGGGATTTTCGCGGCTGCCGACGCTGGATCCGGTGAAATTAAGGGCCGCGGGCGACGACTATCCGGAAAATATCAAGCGCCTATACCTGCAACTGCCAACGCTGGACAAGCGAGTGGCTCCCTTCGCGCAGCAAATCACCGCGCGTGCAACGACAGCGTATGACAAAGCCGCGACGATGGAGCTTTATCTGCGCAGCAAATTTGGCTACACCCTGACGCTGACGGGAAAACCCGGCCAGGACCCGCTGGCACATTTTCTGTTCGAAACCAAGGCCGGGCACTGCGAATATTTCGCCACATCGATGACCATCATGCTGCGCACACTGGGAATTCCGGCGCGCGAGGTGAATGGATTTTTGCCGGGCGAATACAACGACCTGGCCGGCGACTACGTGGTGCGCGCGAGCGACGCGCACAGCTGGGTGGAGGCTTATTTCCCGGGCAACGGCTGGATCACTTTCGATCCCACGCCGGACGGGCCGGAGAGCGAAGGCGGATTTTTCAGGCGGCTGGAGCAATACATGGATTGGATGTCGCTGACCTGGAACGAATGGATCATCAGCTACGATTTCGCGCACCAGGTGGTGCTGGCGCAGAACCTGAAGACCAGCTCGAAGGATTGGAGCGAATCGCTGCGCGCATGGTTTGAAAGGAAGCAGCAACAAAGCCGCGACTGGATGAAGGACTGGCAGTTCCAGCATTCGAAATTGCGTTATCTGTTGCCCGTCGCGCTGGTATTTTTTCTGGTGGTGTTGCGCGTGAATATGATTCCCGAGATTATCCGGCGGCTGAAAGTCTACGCGCAGATGCGGGTGGGGCGCTCAGCAGATCTGAACCCGCAACTGGCCGCTCGGCTATATTCGGAACTGCTGCGCGTGCTGGATCGGCGCGGAATCGCGTCGCGGCGCGAAACGCAGACCGCGCTGGAATTCGCGGCCGGCGTGGGCGACGCGCGAGTGGCGCCGGCGCTACGGGAGTTTACGGAAATTTATGGGCGGGCGAGATTCGGCGAAGCGCCGTGCAATGCAGTGCGCTTGAGGGAATTGCTGGCGCAGGTGCGGGTAGCGGTTCGCTCGCGCTGAACGTGACCCTGAATCGCCTGGCCCGGGCACACGCGCCCCCCCGTGCGTATTACAGGTGCGTGTTACACTAAGAACGCGAAAATACCGCAGTAAACCCTGCACATTTTCAACGTATGACTAAAGTCGGATTCGTCAGCCTCGGATGCCCCAAGAACCTCGTCGACAGCGAGGTGATGATGGGCATTCTTGCGCGCGGCGGCTATGAACTGACTCCCCGGGCCGACGAGGCGGAAGTACTGGTAGTGAATACCTGTAGCTTCATCGAAGCGGCGCAAAAAGAATCCGTGGACGCCATTCTGGAAATGGCCGAGCACAAAAAGTTTGGCGCGGCGAAAAAATTGATCGTGGCCGGATGCCTGGTGGAGCGCTATCGCGCCCAGATTCTGGAACAGGTGCCGGAAGTGGACGCGATTGTGGGCACCGGCGAAGTGGAACGTATTCTGGAGGCTGTGCAAGGCGATTTGCGGATGCTGCCACCCGAAGCGCCGGCGTTTCTATATCACGATTTGACGCCGCGAGTGGTGACCACTCCTCGGCACGCCGCGTACATCAAGATTGCGGAAGGCTGCGATCATCCGTGTACGTTCTGCATCATCCCGCAGCTGCGCGGAAAATTTCGCAGCAGGCGATTCGAATCGGTGGTGAAAGAAGCGGAAAATTTGGCGGCGAATGGCGCGCGAGAAATTACCCTGATCGGACAGGACACCACTTCCTACGGCGAAGATCTGGGTTTGCGCGATGGGCTGGCGCAACTGCTGGCGCGGCTGGCGCAGGTGGAAGATTTATTGTGGGTGCGGTTTCTTTACGCCTACCCGAATCGCGTGACGCAAAAACTGCTGGACACGCTGGCTTCGCACCCGCGCATTGCCCGGTACATGGATATGCCGCTGCAACACGCCAGCCGAAATGTTCTGGCGCGGATGAAGCGCGGGTCGCATGGCGACGCGTTTTTGAAATTGCTGGAGCGGGTGCGGACGACTATTCCGGGCGTTTCGCTGCGGACGTCTTTTATCGTGGGATTTCCGGGCGAGGCGGAAATCGATTTTGCGGAGTTGTGCGATTTTGTGCGCGCGGCGCGGCTCGACTGGATGGGCGTGTTCGAGTATTCCGACGTGGACAACGCCGCGAGCTACCCGCTGGCCGACAAAGTCGATGCGGAAACGATTACCGACCGGCGCAACCGGCTGATGGCTATTCAGAAAAAGATTTCGCGTGAGAATTTGCGCGCGAAAAAGGGATCGACGGCCGTCGCGTTGGTCGAAGGGCCTTCAAAAGACAATCCCCTCGTATGGGAGGCGCGGCTGGAAGGCATGGCGCCGGAGATCGACGGGAAACTTTATTTGACAGACCTGGAAGTGGCCGGAGAAGTTGCTGAAGCCGGCGATGTGACGCGTGTGGAGATTACGCGGACCGATAACTACGATTTGATCGGCAGGGTAGTGGAGATTTTGCCGCGGCGTGTGAGCGAGAATGGCTTCATGCGAAGTGGCGGCGCGGGTCAGCCGGTTCAGCACCTGACGCGGATTTCTACCGGAGCAGCGTTGCGCGTTTTAGGGTAGATTTATTGGCAATATTCGAAGTGAAAATCACAATTCAGGTTGAGCGTCATGTAACACAAATGCCCGATATGTAAGACGGCTACGGATTCCGCGGTGCATGGAGAATTTCCGTTTTGCAGCGAAAAGTGCCGAGAACGGGACCTCGGCAAGTGGGCCACCGAGAAGTACGTGGTATCTGAGCCCATTTTCAACGAAGATGACAGCGAGGAAGGCGACCGCAAGACGATCATCCTGGATCTGCCCGAACCCGATGAAGCCGAGCACTGAAACCGATTCCGCAATCCCCTCTCGGCGATCAAAACCTCATATTTCCATTTTGCTGGCCACCTGGTTTGGCCTGGGCTATTTGCCGAAGGCTCCGGGGACGTGGGGGTCCGCCGGAGGCGTGGCGCTGGCGCTGTTAATGAGCTGGCTGGGATTTCGCAGCATCAAGACAGTTACGCAATTTTTTCCCGGCAAGAATTTCTGGACCTGGGGACTGCTGCCCGGTCACGGCGAAATATGGATTGCGTTGATCATCACCGCGGTGGGAGTGATCGCCGCGGACCGCGCGGCGAAGTATGCGCAAATCAGCGATCCGCAATGGGTCGTCATCGACGAAGTCTCCGGCCAACTGATCACTTACTACTTATTTTTCTGGATCACACCACTCAACTGGAAAAGCTGGCTGCTGGGATTTATACTTTTTCGGTTGTTTGATATCTGGAAGCCGTTTCCCGCGCGGCAACTGGAGCGACTGCCCGGCGGTTGGGGCATCATGGCCGACGACTGGATGGCAGGTATCTACGCTGCAATTGTGCTGCGTGTCGCGTTACACTTCAGAGTGATATGAAACTCGGCTTGGGCGGGGCGGTAGAAAAAAACGGCAGTCCACGCATTGAGAGAGTCGCGCCCACGGCGGCGATTCCCGGCGGCGAAGTGGTGATTTACGGTAGCGGCTTCGCGGCGCGCACGCAGGCGCTGCCGACGGTACGCTTTGGCGACGCGGAAGCCAGCCTGGCGCTGTCGAGCGGAAGCCGGCTGATCGCCCGCGTGCCAGACGGAGCGACCGGCGGGATCGTGCGCGTGACCACCGCCGACCATGAAAGCCAGCCACATCCCGTGGCCATCGGGATGCAAATCGCCGACAACCTGCACCCGGTTGGCAATCCGGCGGTGGACGCCCTCGGAAATATCTATGTGACCTTCAGTGGTTCGCGCGGCCAGCGCGTGCCGGTCTCGCTTTACAAAGTCACCGCCAACTACAGCATCAAGCCGTTTGTAACTGCGCTTATTAATCCCACCGGCCTGGCGGTCGATCGCGCGGGAAATTTATTTGTGTCCTGCCGGCACGACGGCACCATCCATCGCATCACTCCCGACGGCCGCAGCGAACAATGGGTCGAAGGAATGGGCGTGGCCACCGGCATCGCTTTCGACAAGGACGAAAATCTTTACGTGGGCGATCGCAGCGGAACCATTTTCAAGATCAGCCCCAGCCAGGAAATTTTTGTGTTCGCCACGCTGGAGCCGTCGTTCGCCGCCTATCACCTGGCGTTTCATCCCAGCGGCGATTTGTTCGTCACCGGCCCGACGACTTCGAGCTTTGACCGCGTGTATCGCGTGTCGCAAGGCGGCGATGTGGAAGTTTTTTTCCGCGGTCTCGGGCGTCCGCAAGGATTGGCGTTCGATCGCGACGGAAATCTGTACGTCGCCGCCTGCCACGCGGGACACCGCGGCATCGTGCGCATCACCCCGCAAGGCAAAGCGGAGATGGCGCTGAGCGGCTCGGGAATTGTGGGGCTGGCGCTGCAACCTTCGGGGCGCGCCATTGTGGCCACCACCAATGCACTCTTCACGCTGGACTGGGAAGTACGCGGCTTGCCGTTAAACGGATAATCAAAATAGATGAAGGCTGAAATCATCGCGGTCGGGTCCGAGCTGCTTACTCCGGACCGGCTGGACACCAATTCCCTTTTCCTTACGGAAGAGCTGAACAAGCTCGGGATCGAAGTGGTACGTAAGACGGTGGTGGGCGACAACGCCGCGGATTTGCGGGACGCCTTTGCGGACGCGATGAAGCGCGTAGAGCTGGTTATTTCCTGTGGCGGCTTGGGGCCCACAGCGGACGACTTGACGCGCGAAACGGTCGCGGAGCTACTAGGGCGCAAACTGCAGCGCGACGATCGCATCGTGCAGGCGATTGAAGCCCGCTTCCGCAGTTTCCGCCGCGAGATGCCGGAGATTAATGTGCGCCAGGCCATGGTGCCGGAAGGCGCGGAGGCGCTGGACAATCCGCGCGGGACCGCGCCGGGGCTGTGGATTGAGCAGGGCGAGCGAATTGTTGTGCTTCTGCCCGGTCCTCCGCGGGAGATGCGCGGAATTCTTGAAGCAGAAATTGCGCCTCGGTTGGCGCGCCGCGCCACAGGCGTGCGCCTGTTTCATCGCGAGCTGCGCGTGACGGGGCTGGGAGAATCGCACGTTGAGCAGCGCATCGCACCGATTTACAAGCGCTATGAAGACGTAATCACCACCGTATTGGCCGCGCCCGGAGAAGTGCAGGTCCACTTGCGGCTGTGGAGCGATCAGCCGGAGCAAGCCGCGAAAACGCTGGACGAAATCGAGCGAGGATTCGACATTGCGCTGACCGATCGAATTTTTTCCCGCAATGGCGAGCCGCTGCACGAAGTGGTGGCGCGCGAGCTGACTATGAATCACGCCACCATCGCAGTGGCGGAAAGTTGCACCGGTGGATTACTGGCGCAGCGGCTGACCAGCACCGCGGGCAGCTCCAGTTATTTTCTTGGTGGTGTGGTGTGCTATAGCAACGAGCGCAAAACCGCGTGGGCGGATGTGCCGCCGGAATTGATTGCCGCCAAGGGCGCGGTGAGCCCCGAAGTGGCCGCCGCGCTGGCTGACGGAATTCGGCGTCGTGTGGGCGCCGAATTGGGAGTAGGCGTGACCGGAATCGCGGGGCCGGGCGGAGGCAGCGAAGAAAAACCAGTCGGCACGGTGCACATCGCGCTGGCGCACAGCGACGGAATCGTGGAGCGCGGCGTGACGCTGCCGGGCGATCGCGAATCGATTCGCTGGCAGGCTTCGCAATTGGCGCTGGACATGGTGCGTGTGCATTTCTTGTACAACGGCGGCGAGATCAAACTTTCTTCCAAGGGACCCGGGCGGGCTGCGAAAAGATAAATTCCGAACGAGGCGTGGCGATGCGCTTGTTTGTGGCGCTGCAAATACCGGAAGCGGTGCGAGAAAACCTCGCCGCGGCGCAGAGGCAGGTGCAAAAAAAAGTGCAGAAAGATTTGCAGGCTGGCGGCATGGAGCTACGTTGGGTGCGCCCGGAAAATTTCCACATGACGTTGAAATTTATCGGCCAGGCTTCCACTGAAGAGTTGGCGGGAATTATGGAAGAGCTGGGCGGCGTACGGCCGGAGGGCTCGGTGAAAGCGACGATTCGCGGGTTGGGCTACGCCTCGCACGCAAAACGCGGCGGCGTTTTGTGGGCCACGATGCAGGCGTCGAATTCCATGCAGATGCTGGCCGGGCAAATCGATCGGCGGCTGGAACGTTTGGGGATTCCCGTGGAGGAACGCGCGTTTTTGCCGCACCTTACTCTGGCGCGCTGCAAACAAAGCAGCGCGATACCGGCTATTCGCGCTGCGGTGCGTGAATACGAAGGCCACGATTTTGGCTCGATGCTCTGGGAAGAGTTTCAGTTGGTGGAAAGCCGGCTGGACTCGGGCGGCTCGCAATATTCCACGTTGTCATCGTTTCGATTCGCGAAGGCGGCGAACGCCTGAAAAATATGGCCGTCAGCATACCGATTACGCTGGTGGGAATTGCGGCGGCGGCGTACCTGCTGGGCTCGATTCCCTGGGGCCTGCTGGTCACGCGGATTTTTGGCCGCGAAGACATCCGTAAGGCCGGCAGCGGAAATATCGGGGCCGCCAACGTGACGCGCGTCGCGGGGCCGGCGGCGGGAATTTTAACTTTGGTGCTGGACACCGCAAAGGGATTCGCGGCGGTGTGGCTGGCAGGCCGATATTCGAACGAGAGCGCGACATGGATGATGATCGCGGGCCTGGCGGTTTTGCTGGGCCACTGCTATCCGGTCTGGCTGGGATTCAAAGGCGGAAAAGGTGTGGCCACAGCGTTGGGAGTTTTCCTGGCGCTGTGCGCTCCCGCGGCGCTTTCAGCCCTGGCGTTGTTTGGACTGGTCGCAGCCTACTGGAAATATGTTTCGCTAGGCTCGGTCGCTGCGGCGGCGGCGATGCCGCTGCTGATTTATTTTTTGTGGGCGCCGTACCACGCTCCGCCGACGGTGATTATTTTCGGCACCATGGCTGCATCGCTGCTGATTATTTACAAGCATGACGCGAACCTGCAGAGATTGGTTGAGGGCGTGGAGCCGAAATTTACGCTCAGCAAAGACAGCAAAACGGAATGACCATGATTGCCATCCTCGGCGGCGGCAGCTGGGGAACGGCGCTAGCCATCGTATTGTCGCATAGCCGCAAGACGCATGAGATTTCGCTGTGGATGCGCGATGCAGTGCTGGCGGAAGCGGTGCGCACCAGTCGCGAGAATGAGCTGTACCTCCCTCGATGTGTCGTGCCCGCAGAAGTAAAAATCACGAATGACCTGGAACAATCTTTGGCCGGCGCAAGAATTGTCATTGGCGCTATGCCGTCCGCGCACGCGCGGGACGTTTACTCGCAGGCGCTCCCGTTTATCCACGGCGATGCAGGAGTTTTCGTCAGCGCGACAAAAGGGTTGGAACCAGCGACGCATCTGCGAATGAGCGAAGTCATCGCCCAGGCTTTCGCGGAGCGGCATGCGCCGCCAATCGCGGTGCTGTCCGGCCCATCCTTCGCGCTGGAAGCCGCGCGCGGAGATCCAACCGCAGTGGTAGTCGCATCGCAAGGGAAGACCCGTGAAGGCGCGCCACTCACCGATTACCTCCAGGCGGAATTTGCCACACCATCATTTCGCGTTTACACCAATGACGACGTAGTGGGCGTGGAACTTGCAGGCGCGATGAAAAATGTGATGGCCATCGCCGCGGGAGCTTGCCAGGGCTTGGGGCTGGGGGCCAACGCGATCGCTGCGCTGATCACCAGAGGCTTGGCGGAAATGTCGCGCCTGGCGCTTGCGCTGGGCGCGCGCGCGGAAACCTTGAGCGGCCTGGCCGGACTAGGTGATCTGGTGTTGACCTGCACCGGCGCGCTAAGCCGCAACCGGCAACTGGGAATCGAGTTGGGCAAGGGGCGCACTCTGACGGAAATTTTGTCGGGCACGCGCATGGTGGCGGAGGGCGTGGGCACAGCAGGGGCGCTGCTGGCTTTGGCCGGCGACCATCACATCGAATTGCCGATCACCGCGCAGGTGGAAGCGATCTTGCATCACGGCAAGTCTCCTCGCGAGGCCATGCTCGAAATCATGGAACGTCCACAAAAGCGCGAATAGGCGCTGTTTTCGCGGGCTTCCGGCCCGGAGTGATTGTTGGCCCGTAGTACCAACGTTCCAGTTGCACATGCGCCACGCGCCCGCGTAGCGGACCACTCCTGAGCGCAACGTTCCCCTAAAATAGAGCCTGGCGTATGAGTATCAACCTCGAAACCGTGTGGGAACGTGTGCGCACCGGGCGCGTGCGCATCCTTTGGCTGGTGCTGGGCGCGATGCTGCTGGTCAGCGCCGTGCCTATCGGGCTGTATCACCGCCAGGTGCTGCACCTGAGCCAGGGCAAACTCGCCGACACAGAGCGAGTGCAGCAGACCGAGTTGACGCGCTCGATCTCACAGGAAGTGCAGTTTTTCGAATCCAACCTCACCCAACAGTTGATGAGCGAGCGCCAGATTCTCGCGCTGACCGGGCTGGTCGATAACGTGGAAGACCCAGTTTCCGAGCCGAAGGTCACTCGCCTCTTGGAAAATTTCGTCGACAGCAATCGCAACACCTTCGTGTACCTGACGGCGGTGGGCCGCTCCGGCAAAGGCACCAGTGCATCGCAGGGAAATTTTCGCGCAGAGCAGGATCCCTTCGTGGCCAAAGCGTTGCAACGTGCATTCGTCACCTGCATGCAGTCGCAGGAGCTGAACGTGGTGAAATTTCGCAGCGATCCGCTGGCGCTGGCTCCCGACAACCGGCCCGCCTTCGTGATCGCTGTGCCGTTGCGCGACGTCGGCGACCACTTTACGGGCATGTTGGCCGCGGTGGTTTCTCTCGAAACGATTTCGCACCGCTTGCAGGAAGCCAGCGTGCGAGGCCGCACGGTGTTCATAGTGGATCACTACGGACACATCGTGGCGCACCCGGATCCCAAGAATTTTGTGCCCGGCGCGGATGCCGGCAGCAACTCCCTGGTCGCGCAGGTCAAGGCGCTGCCCCAGGAACTGCGCAACACGGAAACGGTGCGCTTTACCGAACGGGAAAAAAATCGCAACGTGGAAATGATCGGCACGTACAGCACGTTCCCGGAGGTCAACTGGGCGGTCATCGCCGAGCGCAGCCTGGACGAAGCGCGCGCGGATGCCGGCGTGAACGAACTGAATCGCCAGGCGCTGGCGTTCGTCAGCGCGGTGGTGCTAGCGGCGATTTTTCTTGGTTATTTCTTCGCGGTGGGCATCAGCGGGCCGATTCGTGGCCTGGCCGACTCCACCCGAGCTATCAGCCGCGGCGAATTTCATCAACGCTCGCCGGTGCGCGGCGCGTCGGAAATCAGCGAGCTGGCTGAAAATTTCAACAAAATGGCGGGCGACATCGAGGAGTACATCGAGCGCCTGAAGGAAGCCGCGGAAGAAAATCGCGAGCTGTTCCTCGGCTCCATTCGAATGCTGGCCGCGGCCATCGACGAAAAGGATCCTTATACGCGCGGTCATTCCGGGCGCGTGGCGAAATATTCCATGCTGGTGGGGCAGGAACTGGGCATGTCGGTCGAAGATCTGGACACGCTGCGCATTTCCGCGCTGCTGCACGACGTGGGGAAAATCGGCGTGGAAGATCGCGTTCTGAAAAAGCCCGGCGCACTGACCGCCGAAGAATTCGACCTGATGAAGCAGCACACCATCAAGGGCGCGAACATCATGCGGCCGGTTTCGCAATTGAAAGATATGCTGCCGGGAATCGAGCTGCACCACGAGCACATGGACGGCCGCGGGTATCCCTATGGACTGCAGGGCCCGCAGATTCCGCTGATGGCAAAAATTATTGCGGTGGCGGACACGCTGGATGCCATGACCACTAACCGGCCGTACCAGTCGGCCATGGATATTGATTTTGCGTTGAACCGCATCAAGACCCTGGCTGGCGCAAAGTTTGATGTAGACGTAGTGACGGCACTGGAGTCTTCGGTGAGCACCGGGAAGCTGCGATTGAGCGCGGTGGAAGTCCAAGTCTGATTGAATTCCTCTCGGATTTTCTTTGATAATTTGCGGCTGTGCCGCTTGCGTAGCGTGCCCGGACCTGCGTTCAGCGTGTGCGACCATCGCTTCTGCTACAATTTCTAAACGCGCCGTAAACGGCAGCGTTCAACCATATGATTTCACTTTTCGGGCCGCCCGAGCCCACACTCCTCGACAAACTGAAAACTTCGGTCGGCAAGACCAAGAGCGTGCTGGCGGAAACCGTCGACACGATTTTTCAGGGCGAGCGCCGCATCGATCCAACGCTGCTGAAAGAGCTGGAAACCGCGCTGCTTTCGGCGGACCTGGGAGTGACCCCCACGCGGGAAATTCTGGACGCGCTGCGCGAAAAGATGGATCGCAATGCGCTTTCGGACGGCGCGGAGCTGAAGCGCGAAATCAAATCGCACATCGTGCGGATCTTGACGGAGTCGAAGCTGTCAGGCGTGTGGCGACAAGGCACGCCCTTCAATGGGGATGCGGCGAACGACGCGTCGGCGAGTGGAAACGGTCCGCGGGTGATTTTTGTGGTGGGCGTAAACGGTGCGGGCAAAACCACCAGCATCGGCAAGCTGGCTAACCGCCTGAAGCAGGAAGGCAAGAGCGTGGTGCTGTGCGCCGCGGACACCTTTCGCGCGGCGGCCATTGAGCAACTGGAAATCTGGGCGCAGCGCAATGGCATCGAAGTGATCAAGCAAAAATTCGGTTCCGATCCCGCGGCGGTGGTATTCGATGCCGTGGCGGCGGCGAAAGCACGCGGGGCGGACGCCGTGATTGTAGATACCGCGGGTCGCCTGCACACCAAATCCAACCTGATGGCTGAGCTGGAAAAAATGAAACGCACCGCGGCGAAGGTAATTCCCGGCGCGCCGCACGACGTGCTGCTGGTGATGGACGCAACCACCGGGCAGAACGGTCTGGCGCAGGCACGCGAATTCACCAATGTGGTGGGCGTGACGGGAATTATTCTGACCAAGCTGGACGGCACGGCCAAGGGCGGCATCGTCGTGGCGATTGCGCGCGAACTGCGCCTGCCGATTCGCTTCGTCGGAACCGGCGAGCAGATTGCCGACATGGTGCCCTTCGACGCACAAACTTACGCCGATTCCCTCTTCAACTAGCCGTGGACGCGAACGCCATTCGGTACATGCAACACGCGCTGAGCCTGGCGCGCAAAGGCACCGGTCTCGCCAGCCCGAATCCCATGGTGGGTTGCGTGCTGGTTCGCGAAGGGCAAATTGTTGGCGAAGGTTTTCATCAGTACGAGTGGCGCGATCATGCAGAAGTTGTGGCGATAAAATCAGCGGGAGAAAAAGCTCAGGGCGCTACGCTTTATGTGACGCTGGAGCCCTGCAATCACACCGGGCGCACCGGGCCGTGCACGGAAGCGATCATCGCGGCGGGAATTCAACGCGTGGTAGCTACCATCGATGATCCGAATCCGAAGGTGGCCAGGAGTGGATTCAAACGGTTGCGAGCCGCGGGCGTCGAAGTTTTTACAGGTCTGCTGGAAGAAGAGGCTCGCGGCGTGAACGAGGCGTTCGCCAAATGGATTCGCAGGAGGACGCCGCTGGTGACGTTGAAATCGGCCATGACGCTGGACGGACAACTCGCGTTGCCCCAATCAAGTAAACGGGCGGGCAAGAAAAAGAGCAACACTTGGCTCACTTCACCGGAATCGCGCGCGGAAGTGCATCGCATGCGCCACGCTTCGGACGCGTTGCTGACGGGCATCGGCACGGTGCTGGCGGATGATCCGTTGCTGACGGATCGCAGCGGGCTGCCGCGCAGAAAAAGGTTGCTGCGAGTAGTTCTGGACTCGAAACTGCGATTGTCTCCGCGCGCGCGAATCGTGAAAACCTCGGACGAGGATTTGTTAGTCTTCACCGGTGTAGGATTGAAAACCGCGAAAGCGCGGGCGCTGGCCAATGCGGGTGTGGAAGTTGTTTACGCGAAAACGCGAGCCGGGCGCGTCGATTTGAACTCGGTAATGAATGAATTGGGCAAGCGTGAAATTCTGAGTGTGCTGCTGGAAGCCGGAAGCGCTTTGAACGGCGCGGCCCTTCTGGCCGACATCGTGGATAAGGTTTTTTTGTTTTATGCTGCCAAAATTGCCGGCGATACGCGCGTGCCTTTCGCCACTGCATCAAAATTGGGGCATGCGGAGCTGCGCGACGTAAAGATTCAGCAGTTCGGGCCGGACTTTGCCGTCGAGGGAACGCTGCACAATGTTTACGGGAATTATTGAACATATCGGGATCGTGCATTCGGTAGACCTGGCCGCCGGCGGGCGCGCGATGATTCACGCGCCCACCCTGGCGGGTTCACTGACGGTATCGAAGAGCATCGCGGTAAATGGCTGCTGCCTGACCATCACCGACGTTCACGGCGAGCGCTTTTCCGCCGATCTTTCCGCGGAAACAGTCACGAAGACCACTTTTGGGGCGGGGCAGCTGAAAAAAAATGCGCGTGTGAATTTGGAGCAACCTCTTACAGCCGGTCAGGAATTTGGCGGGCATTTTGTGCTGGGGCACGTGGACGGTGTGGGGCGCGTGACCGAATTGCGCGCTGAAGGTGGCGGAAGCGATAGCTGGCTTCTAAGTGTCGAAGTTCCGCAGGAATTTGCGGGCTACGTTGTGCCGAAAGGGTCGATCACCATTGACGGCATCAGCCTGACGGTGGCCCGCTGGGACGGTCGCGTCGCGGAGATCGCGGTAATCCCGTTTACCTACGCGCACACCAATTTGCGCGACCGTGTGGTAAGCGATGCGGTGAATCTCGAGGCCGATGTCCTAGGAAAGTATGTGGAACGATATCTCGAGGCCAGAGAGAACGCGACCGGCCCGCGATCTTCACCGTAAGCCTCTTAGGCGGTGCGGGACTTGTCGCGGACGCCGCGGAAATACAACACTAGGCCAAGGACCACGGAGGCTACTGTTCCACCGATCAGCTTTAGCTCGAAGCTGAGTTTGTTGGAGGAATCGCCGGGGGGAATGAGCGATAGGACGATACCGGCGAACACGACCAGAAATCCCAGGCCGCTAGCGATCCACACGCCCAGCTTGCCGCCGGGAATCAGCACCGCTTGGGGATTTTCGAGGCGGTCCTTGCGGCCCGACAGCTTAATGGCCGCGGCGTACATATAAAGAAACGGAATAAAATACAAAATGATGGCGGCGTCAACGAGGAATTGATACGCGCCGCGGGTGCTTTCGTTGTACTGGCTGAACAGCAGCACCAGGCCGGAGACCACCGCCTGCACGATGATGGAAATGTACGGCGTCTTCCAGCGCGGATGAATTTTTCCAAACGCGGCAGGAAGATAGCGATCGATTCCCACTACGAACGGCACACGCGCGATTCCCGCGACGGTGCTGCCCACTCCCCCGGCATTTCCCACGGATACAAATAATGCGGCGAGCACGCCGACAAATCCGATGCGCAATGCCGTAGAACCGGAAGTGATGGCCTGAAACACGCCGCTGGTGGTGGAGACCTGCTCGGCGGGAATAAGCGACAGCACCGCGAATGTACCGATGATGTAAATCGCGGCGATGAGCACGCCCGCGCTGAACACCGCGCGCGGTAAAGTGCGGCGCGGATTCCTGATTTCATCGCTCATGGCTGAAACCAGTTCGAGCCCTGTAAACGCAAATGCAATCTGCGACCAGAAATTGACGGTGTCCAGGCTCCAGTGCGGCATCATGTTGGCCCAGGTGAAATGGGTGACCGAGCCATTCTTGAAATACAGGACAGCCGCGACGGCGGTGAGCATCAGCAGCGGGATGTAGGTGGAAACGCCGCCGGCGTTTTGTAGCCATTTGCCGATGTTGAGGCCAATGATGTTGAGAATCACCGCGATGGCCAGCAGCAGGAACGAACCGGTGAGCAAGAATGTTTTGTTCTGCGCCAGGACAGCGCCATTCGCGCCTGCGAGGTAGCCGCTCATCGCCGTGCTGGCGAGCAGTAAGCCCGGAAAATAAAAAACGGTGTAGATCCAGTACGTCCATCCGGCCACAAAGCCGTGAAAATCGCCGAAAGCTTCCTTGGACCAGACGTACAAGCCGCCCTCGTTGGGAAAGCGCGAGGACAGCTCATTGATGACCAGCGCGGTGGGCACGAAAAAGAACAGCGCCGCCAGAACCCAGAGGCTGATGGAAGATGTGCCGTTATGCGCGGCCGCGGCGATCCAGCGCGGGCCGAGTACCGTGGCGATGTTGAAGAGCAGAACATCCCAGAAACCCATTTCCTTGCGAAGCTGGTTGATCGGGTCGGACGAGGCGCCGGCGATTTCGCTCACAGGGTGACGTCCAGCTCGGGAATCAATTCGTCTTGCGCGAGGAAATTCTGGAGGAACGGATCTTTGGAGCTTTCGAATTTTTTCCACGTTCCGAAGAAAGAAACTTTGCCGTCCTGCAGAAAAACAACCGAGTCGGCGAGTTTTTTCGCCAGGTGCGTGTCGTGCGTGACCACCACGGAAGTCTTGTGGAACGCTTCCTTGAGCCGCAGGATCAAATCGCCCATGTGCGCGGCCATGATAGGATCGACCATGGTAGTAGGCTCGTCATAGAGAATGGCTTCGGGATTTTGCGCCAGCGAACGCGCAATCGCCACGGCTCGCCGCGCTCCGGTTGAAAGTTCCCCGGGCAATTTATTGAGCGACTCGTCGACTTCCAGAGTCTTGGCAAGTTTTTCCACGTAGGCGTCGATGTCGTCTTCGGAAAGACCCGGCTGGCCTTCGAGAGGAAACGCGATGTTTTCTTCCACGGTGAGCGAATCAAACAACGCGCCGGACTGAAAAACCATGCTGACCTTGTGGCGCACCGCTCGAAATTCTTCTTCGGTCCAGTCGGTCACGTCCTGGCCATCGATAAAAATCTGCCCCGAGTCCGGTTTGAGAAAACCGAGTATATGTTTCAACGAAACGGATTTGCCCACGCCGCTGCGGCCCATGATCACGCAGGTCTCGCCGCGCTTGACCTGAAAGCTGACATGGTCGAGCACCATCGGACCGCCGAAGCTTTTGCAGACGTCGCGGAACTCGAAATAATTCGGTGCGTCTTCCGCCGCGGTGGTGTTGACGGTCTGCAGTTCGGGAGTGGCGGCCGCATCCGGAATCAGAGGTTCCGGAATGGGCGGCAGGTCAATTTCAGGGGTCGAATCTGGCGGATTATCCTTGTTCACTTCTGCTCCACGTTATTGACCACCAGGTATCGCACAGCTCATCCCGCGTCGCACCCCAGTTTCCAGAGGCGCTGCGCTTCTTCAAAATCCGCAGGCGTATTCATATTCCAGAATAATCGCCCTGCGCTATCAAATCGTTTCCAGGCGGACTCGTCAAGCACTTCCGTGCGCACCTGTTTCAGGGCTTCGGTGACTTTGCGGACGCCGCGGTCAAAAACACTTTTCAGCGCGCCGGCCGCTTCGGTGCGGTAACAAGCGCACAGCGGTTCCGGCCCATGCGCGGAATGCGGGAGGATGACTTGGGTTTCGGCGTCACTGCCGCGCGCGCGATCGACGAGAAATTGCAGCCACTCGCGACTCAGGAAAGGCATGTCGCAGCTGAGAATGAGATTCCATCGACACACAGGATCATTCGTGGCAGTGTATTCGAGTGCCGTGATAATCCCGCCGAGCGGCCCTTCGCCCGGCCAGCGGTCTTCTGTAATTTTCAGTTCCGCGCCGGGTTCGCCATACTTCTGCGCGCCGGCGACGACCGTAACATCCGAAGCGCAACTTTCCGCCAGCTCAACGATTTGCAGCAGCAGTGGCCTCTCGCCAAAACGCACCAGCGCCTTATCGCGCCCGAAACGCGAGCTCGCGCCGCCGGCCAGCACATAACCGCGCACATCTAAGCCGGAATCGTTTTCTTCTTTCATAGCGAATTAACGCCCGCTTCGGTTGGTGGCGGCGGGAATAGGCGCGGGTTCAACGCTTCTGGTACGGGTGGAAGATGTAGTCCTTCGCCTTCACGACCAAATGGCACGCGTTTCCGCAGTCTGAGGGGCTGGGATCGGCCGTGAACTTGTCCGATGGGGTGTCGTAGTTGAACAGCGCGTATCCCCATCCGCCACTCTTCGGAAATCTCTTGCTATCCTTTTCCATGACGAAAGCCTGACTAAATACGTCTGGCACGTCCACAACAAAGGGCGCCTCCGTGCTCTTCTTAAACTTCCACTGGAGCTTCGCAACCTTGGCGCCATCCGGGAAGGGCTGGCCGTTGCCCGGAATGCCGCTCTTGTACGCCTCGATCATAATCGGATTCCCGACAATCACCTTGAGCACTTCGTCGGTCCGGGCGGAAGAAACCACCGCCCAGCCTTCGTATCCCTTGAAGTCAGAGAACGCGACCCCGCTCGGCGTTTTCAATGAGTACTTGTCCTGCGCGTAAAGGGCGGTGACGCCGAGGATGGCGAGCAGTGCCGCGCCTATCGCAATCATGAGCTTGCTTTTGCGCTCCATGGCTGATCCTTTGAAACCAGGATTTCGATTTTCGCTCCTAAAATTCGGCACAGCATATCACACCCCGATTCTTGATTCTCCGCAGCGCAGTTTTTTCGCATTTAACAGCCGGCAAATCCACAAATTAGTTTTTTACCACGTTCCCCTTGACAGTCTAGGAGTCGACAACTTACATTCCTAGTTGATCTAGGAGAGGGGAGGTCTTTCCATGGATAAACAACTCGATTTGCTGCAGGGCACGCTGGACATGCTGATTCTGAAAGCGGTGTCCCTGGGACCGCTGCATGGTTACGGTGTGCTGTTGCGCATCCAGCAGATTTCCCGCGACCGCCTGGAAATCCAGCAAGGCTCGCTGTACCCCGCGCTGTACCGCCTGGAGCATCGAGGCTGGATCGCCAGCGAGTGGGGCGAATCGGAAAACAATCGCAAGGCCAAGTATTACCGGCTGACGGCCACGGGAAAGAAACGACTGCAAGCCGAATCCGAAAAGTGGAACCGCATGGCAGAAGTGATCGCCGAAATCCTGGGGACCAAACGGGAGGAAGTATGACCGCGTGGAGACAGATGCTTTCGTGGTTACGAGCGACGGTTCGGCGATCGCAGATGGAAACAGAAATGGACGCGGAGTTGCGATTTCACGTGGAGGAGTGCGCGGAAGACCTGGTGCGCAAAGGCGCATCGCGCGAAGAAGCCTTGAGGCGGGCGCGACTGGAATTCGGCGGTGTGGAACGCGTCAAAGAAGAAGGTCGTGAAGCGAGAGGCCTGAATCTTGTAGACAACGTAGTGCAGGATCTGCGATACGCCGCACGGCTGATGCGTAATAGCCCAGCCTTTACTGCCGTGGCGATATCAACGCTTGCTTTGGGGATTGGAGCAACTACAGCCATTTTCAGCATTGTAAATGCGGTCATCTTCAAGCCCCTGCCGTACAAGGATTCATCGCGGCTGGTGATTTTTCGAACGCACACAGGCATGTTTCCCACCTTCACTCTCAACCTAACGTGGCCGGCGTTTGAGGCACTGCGAAAGGAAGCAGGCCTGCGGGAAATCGCGGCCTGCCGGCAAACGGACATGACTCTGACCGGGGGGAAGCAAGCCGACGAGTTCAGCGTCGCGGCAATATCGAGCGGATTTTTCGAACAGGTGGGCGCACAGCCAGCATTGGGCCGCTTGCTATCCGACAATGATCAGGCCGCCACCGGCAATCATGTAGCGGTCCTCACCTACGCGACGTGGAGACGAAGCTTTGCCGGGGATCCGGGAGTGCTCGGGCGACAGTTAATTCTTGACAGACAGAGTTACACCATCGTGGGGGTAGCCGCCAAAGACTTTGAATTTCCGGGCGCGGTGGAACTCTGGATACCTATCTCGTTGACTCCGGAAGTGCAGAGGAATCCAACTTTCTTTGCCTTCGAAGTTGTCGGGAAGCTCCGGGAAGGTCAGAAAATCCAAAACCTGGAGCCGCGATTAGCCACAATTGCTGCGCGCCTCGGGCAGCAGCTGGCCGCGGAAAAGCCTGATATTACCAGTGATTATAAGATCACAGTCAAAAACCTGCTGGAAATCCAAGTCGGATACGCACGGACCGGTTTTCTAGTGTTACTTGCGGCAGCCTCGCTGGTGCTGTTGATCGCGTGTGCGAACCTGACCAGCTTGCTGTTGGCGCGCGGCTGGAACCGTCACCGTGAAATGGCTATGCGAACTGCGTTGGGAGCCTCCCCGGCAAGACTGAAGCGCCAGTGCCTGGTGGAAAGTTGCCTGCTCGCCTTGTTCGGTGGAGTTGCAGGTATCGGCCTGGCTCTTGCTGGTGTACAACTGTTTCGCGGAATTGCTCCCGAAGACACTCCTCGCTTGCATGAGATATCAGCGGACTGGTCCATTCTCTGGTTCGCCTTGACCTGCTCAGTCGTATCCGGCGTGATTTCGGGCTTGGCACCGGCGAGGCACGCGGCCTGCGTGTCACCGAACGAGTTGCTGAAGCAGGCCACTGGCCTCTCAGGCACATCGCGCTTCGGTAAGGGCCTGGTGGTCGTAGAGGTGGCGCTGGCCTTCGTCCTATTAATCGGCGCTACTCTCCTGGTGCAGACGCTCGCACACTTGCTGCATCAAAACCCGGGGTTTCGCACCGACCACCTACTGACTTTCGAACTTCCCCAGCCACCCGAGTTGCCAGGAAAGGATGCGGAAGAGCGGGCCACCGGCCAGATCGCGCGCCTGAAGGAAATTCTGACCCAGGTGAAGTCCGTGTCAGGAGTGACCGACGCCGTGGGTTCCGATCACGGAATTCTGAACGGCATGGTGTTCTCGCACGCCGGCCTGAAGCTGGAGGGATCATTGCCCGGCAAGTCGGTAATTTCCGAAGGTGTTGTGTCGCGCTATGTTTCGCCCGAATATTTTCGTCTTCTGGGCGTGCCAATTTTGCGTGGCCGCGAATTCACAGAGGCGGACACGCTGGGTAAACAGCCAGTGTTCGTGGTCAACGAAGTGATGGCGCGAAAATTCTGGGGCACAGTGGATGTGTTGGGAAAACGACTGAGCGCGTCGCAGGATGTCAACGGCAAACCCGTTTGGGGAGAAATTGTCGGGGTGGTGACCAACATCCGCGACCTCAATATCGAGTATGAAGCGGAGCCAGAATATTTTCTTCCGCTATTCCAATCGGGAGTGGCATCGCATCATCTGGTGGTCCGCTCCAGCACGAATCCCGAAGCCCTAGTGACTCCTATAGTGAGCAGCATATCTTCCCGCTACCCGGATCAAGCGGTTATCAAAGTGTCGACGGTAACTGCGACCATTGCCAAGTCGGTGGGCGATCAACGCACGCACACGGTTCTGTTGGGAATTTTTGCGTCTCTAGGTTTGCTTCTGGCGCTCCTGGGAGTTTACGGTGTGGTGTCTTACTCAGTCGCTCGCCGCAGCCAGGAAATTGGCGTTCGCGCGGCGCTGGGGGCCTCGCGATCCGACCTGATGCGCATGGTGTTGCGCGAAGGGCTGACGCTGGTAGCGAGCGGTACCTTGATCGGTGCGGCCGTCGCCGTCGCGGTCGTACGAGTCATCGCCGGACAACTGTATGGGGTGCAGCCGAGTGATCCGTTGACTTATCTCGGCTCGGCGACACTGATGCTGCTGGTTGGACTTTTGGCCTGCTGGGTACCCGCACGAAGCGCGATGCTCGTAGATCCGATGGTTGCGCTGCGTTACGAATAAATAGTTTAAAGAAATATCTTGCCCGATGGAATTTGCCCTTCAGGTCGATATGTGAGGTAGGTCATCTGCTAACATATTTAATATCATCAATTTATAGTTATTTGGGATATGAGTGCTACTCACTAAGATATTGCGGCGAATTGTTTTGACTTCAACGAGCGTTGCAGTTATATTAGCAGTCGACCGGGAGGAGTGCTAATTACCTTCCTCCCCGGCCAAACCGCAACATCTACCTAAATGGAGGTTCTCTCAAGATGGCAGTGAATCTTACTCCGCTCCACGACCGCGTGATCGTGAAGCGCATTGAAGAAAAAGAAAGCGTCAAGGGTGGCATCATCATCCCGGACTCCGCCAAAGAGAAGCAGCAAGAGGGCGAAGTGATTGCCGTAGGTCCAGGCAAGCGGGAAAAAGATGGTCTGCATCCGCTGGACGTAAAAGTTGGAGACCGCGTGCTGTTTGGCAAGTACGGCGGAACAGAAATCAAAATCGAAGACCAGGAACTGCTCATTCTGCGCGAAGAAGAAATTCTCGCCAAGCTGGGCGGCCAGGCTAAAGCGGCAAAGAAGTAACGTCAGTTAGGCGCTTCTCAGGAAGCAGAGCCGGTTTTTCCGGAGCGTCCGGGCAAGACCGAGTAGTTCGCATGAGCATAAGCAGTCGATAAATATCCAGCTACAAACGCAACTGAGTCCATTTAATCAGGAGGGTTTACCAGTATGGCGAAACAGATCGTAACAGGTGAGGCGTCCCGCCAGGCGATTTTGCGCGGCGTGAACGCTCTTGCCGACGCAGTGAAGATTACTCTCGGCCCCAAGGGCCGCAACGCGGTAATCGAAAAGAAGTTCGGCGCGCCGATCATCACCAAGGACGGCGTAACGGTAGCAAAAGAAATCGAACTACGCGATCCGCTCGAGAACATGGGCGCGCAGATGGTTCGCGAAGTGGCTTCCAAGACCAGCGACGTTGCCGGCGACGGAACCACCACAGCGACCGTGCTGGCCCAGGCCATCTTCCGCGAAGGCGTGAAGACGGTTGCGGCCGGATCCAGCCCGACAGCTCTCAAGCGCGGTATTGAACGCGCCGTGGAAGTTGCCGTGGAAGAGATCAAGCGCCTGCACAAAGACGTAAAGGGCGACATGATCGCGCAGGTTGGCACCATTTCCGCCAACAACGACAAGCAAATCGGCGGCATCATCGCCGAAGCCATGAAGAAGGTCGGCAAGGACGGCGTCATCACCGTGGAAGAATCCAAGACCATGGAGACGACGCTGGAAGTGGTCGAAGGCATGCAGTTCGACCGCGGCTACCTGTCTCCTTACTTCATTACCGATCCGGAGCGCATGGAATCCATCCTGGAAGACTGCCGCATCCTCATCCACGAAAAGAAAATCAGCTCCATGAAGGATTTGCTGCCTTTGCTGGAGCAGACCGCCAAGATGGGCAAGCCCCTCTTGATCATTGCTGAAGACGTGGAAGGCGAAGCGCTGGCCACCCTGGTGGTCAACAAGCTGCGTGGCACGCTGCAATGCGCTGCCGTCAAGGCTCCTGGCTTTGGCGACCGCCGCAAGGCCATGCTCGAAGACATCGCCACACTCACAGGCGGCAAGGCGATTACCGAGGACCTGGGTCTGAAGCTTGAGAACGTCAAGCTCGAGGATCTCGGCCGCGCCAAGAAAATCACCATCGACAAGGACAACACCACCATCGTGGAAGGCTATGGCAAGTCCGGCGACATCGAAGGACGCGTCAAGCAAATCCGCTCGCAGGTGGAGAACACTACTTCCGACTACGACAAGGAAAAGCTGCAAGAGCGCCTTGCCAAGCTGGTCGGCGGAGTGGCGGTCATCAAGGTGGGAGCGGCAACCGAAACCGAGCTGAAGGAAAAGAAGGCTCGCGTTGAGGACGCCATGCACGCCACCCGTGCAGCCGTCGAGGAAGGCATCGTTCCCGGCGGAGGCACGGCGCTGCTGCGTTGCATCACGGCCATCGAGAAGCTCAAGCTGCAGGATGACGAAGCGGTTGGAGTCGGCATCGTGAAGCGCGCTCTCGAGGAACCGGCCCGCCAGATCGC
>JBBRZT010000014.1:0-25253 GCA_038236395.1 Candidatus Acidiferrales bacterium | reverse complement strand
GGAAACGCCGAGCCGGCCCAGATCGAAAACTTTGTAGCCGGCGCTGAGTTCCTCCATCTTGGGAATGAGCGAAACGTGCGAGACAAAAACAGCAAGAGCCGCGTAGAAGCGGATGCCTGTCAATGCCGGGAGTTCGACGGTACGCACGATTGCACGATTCCTTTAATACGCTTTGATGCAGAGAGCATCGACGGAGGGTGCCGATTTGCAGCCGACTAAGTTAGAGCGATCCCGCATAATGCGCTGAAGGGCGTGGCCCCGGCGATGAATTATAGTTCCAACGCATTACGCGCCGATTACCAAATGTGTAGACGCGGTCTCACAATCGTTAAATTGTGAGTACAGAATCTCCCATTACTAATAGGCCTGTAGCGCGATTTGTGTCTTACGCAAAAAAAGTGCAGCACGCATGATATGCGGTTCAGCGGGGTTTTCAATAGACGGAATCCTGTAGGGAGGTGCGTGCTGCGGTAGAAACGGTGCCGAGATTTGCCAGTTTGACACAGTTGGGCGAACCTGCGGAATCTTCAGGCCAACTAATCGGGGGCGGCGATGCCCAGGCTCTTCATTTTACGGTAGAGGTGGCTGCGTTCGAGGCCGAGGGCGCCGGCGGTTTGGGTCATGTTCCAGCGATTTTCCTGGAGTTTGCGGAGGATGAATTCGCGTTCGTAGGCGCTGCGCGCTTCGTAGAGCGTGTTGTAGGGTTGCTGCGGGCTTTCGGCTACGCCGCGGAAAAGCTCGGGCGGCAGGTGGTGCGGCTCGATGCGCGGCTGGGGGCAGACAATGACCAGGCGCTCGACCAGATTGCGAAGCTCGCGTACATTGCCGGGCCACGGGTAGCGCAGCAAGATATCGACGGCGGTGTCGCTGAGCTCGCGGCCTTTTTTTCCGTAGGCGGCGCTGAATTCGTTGAGGAAATAACGCGCCAACGTGGGAATGTCCTGCAGGCGATCGCGCAGGGGCGGAACGAAGAAGGGAATCACGTTGAGGCGGTAGAAAAGGTCCTGGCGGAAATGGCCGCGGGCGATTTCCTGCTCGAGATTTTTGTTGGTGGCGGCGATGACGCGGACGTCTACCGTGATGGTTTGATTGGAGCCGACTGGTTCGAAGCGCTGCTCTTCGAGGACGCGAAGAACTTTAGATTGGGTGCGCAGGCTCATGTCGCCAATTTCGTCGAGAAACAAAGTGCCGCCATCGGCTTTTTCAAATTTGCCGATTTTATTTTCGGTGGCTCCGGTGAAGCTGCCTTTCACGTGGCCAAATAATTCGGATTCGATCAGCTCGTCGGGAATGGCGGCGCAATTCACTTCCACAAACGCGCCTTTGGATCGCAGGCTGGCGGCGTGCAAGGCGTGGGCGACGAGTTCTTTGCCGGTGCCGCTTTCTCCATAGATGAGTACGCGGCCGTTGGTGGGCGCGGTGACGGCGATCTGCTGGCGCAGGGCTTTCATGGGGATGCTATCGCCGATGACCTGATAGCGGTGGCCGAGCTGATTGCGGAGGGTCTGGTTTTCTTCCTCTAGGCGGCGCTGCTGGATGGCGTTGCGCACACGCAGAATAATTTTTTCGAGGGAGAGAGGTTTTTCGATGAAGTCGAATGCGCCGAGTTTGGTGGCGCGCACGGCGGTTTCGATGGTGCCGTGGCCGGAAATCATGATGACCGCCGGCGGATGGGTGCCGGACTGAATGCGGCTCAGGGCTTCGAGGCCGTCCATCCCCGGGAGCCAGACGTCGAGGAGAATCAGTTCGAGTTCGCCGCTGGAGACGCGCTCGAGGGCTTCTTCGGCGGAGCCGACGGCGTCGACGAGGTAGCCTTCGTCTTGCAAAATCGAGGCGAGCGATTCGCGAATGCCCGGCTCGTCGTCGACGATGAGGACGTGCGGCTTGGCAATCATCGCGACAGCTCCGGTTCCGACGGCGAGCCCGGCACGGGAGTGTGGTTGTCGCCGGCCGCCACGGGGACAGCGTCGGTGACGGGTAGCTCGATGACGAAACGCGAGCCCGCTGGGTGATTGTCTTCCACGTGGATGGTGCCGCCGTGCTCGGCAATGATGCGGGCGGCGATGGCTAAGCCCAATCCGGTGCCGCGGTCTTTGGTTGAAAATTGCGGGAGGAAAAGTTTGTCTTTGTCTTCGGGCGAGATTCCGTGGCCGGTATCGGCGACGGATATTTCCACAAATTCCGTCTCGGCGCGATTGCGGGTGGAGACCAGAATTTCACGGACTGAGGAATGTTCCAGGGATTCGGCGGCGTTATCGATCAGATTGATGACCACGCTGCGCAATAGGCCGCCGTCGGCGCGCACTTGCGGAAGATTTTCCGCGAGATTGGTTTTCAGCGTGACGCCGTCGAGGCGATTGGAGAAAACTTCGATGGCTTCGTGGACGATGGTGTTGGCGTCGGTGGAAACCAGCTTGGCGGTGGGAAAGCGCACGAATTGCGAAAATTCATTGACCAGCGCGGCGAGGGTGGAAACTTCGCGCTCGATCAGGCGGGAGCACTCCTGAACGAGTGCTGTTAATTCGGGGTCGGCGGCGGGGGCCGACTCGGCGGAGTCGCGGCGATCGAGAAAGCGGGAGAGGCGCTGCGCGGAGAGCTGAATAGGCGTGAGGGGATTTTTTATTTCGTGGGCGATGCGACGGGCGACTTCCTGCCACGCGGCGGATTTCTGGGAGCGGAGCATTTCGGTGAGATCGTCGAGGACCAGGACGAAGCCTGCATTGGCGCGGCGCGGCCCGAGCGAACTGACCGTGACCGCGAGGTGCAGCACGCGGCCGCCGACCACGGTTTCGATTTCGCGGGAGACTACGCCCATGCGCAGAGAGCGGCGCATCAGGTATTGCACGGCGCGTGAAGCGTCCGCGCCGAGGAGATCGTCGAGAGATTGCTTGTCCGGCGTGGTCGCGCCGAGCATGCCGCTTACGGCGGTGTTGGCGCGGAGAATCGCGCCGGCGGCGTCGAGAGAAACGACTCCGGTGGGAATATTTTCGAGGACGGTTTCCATTAGCTGGCGGCGGCGCTCGAGTTCCTGTACGGCTTGCTGCAGGTTGCGGGTGAACTGGTCGATCTGTGAGCGATTGTCGCGGAGCTGCTTGGTCATGTTGTTGAAGGAGCGCACCAGCACCCCCAGTTCGTCTTGCACCTGATCGGGAACCTGGTAGTCAAAGTTGCCGGAAGAAATTTCGCGGGTGCCTTCGGCGAGGGCTTGAATTGGAACGGTGACCTGCTTGGAGAGCAGCAGGGCTACCCACATGACGGAGAAGAGGAGAAGGACGGTGAAAAACGCGAGAATGAGGAGCATCTGGCGTTTGAGCGCGCGGAGGTTTTGTTTCTCGGCGTAGTACTCGGCGGTTTGGGACTGGATGGTGTTGAGGCGATCGAAAAAAGCGGGATTGGTGCGATAAGCGGTGACCAGAAAAGCGGGCGGCTTGCCCGGTTGGTTCAAGGGAATGCGCGCGGCGGAATAAGTGAATTTGCCGGCTTCCCAGATTTCGATGCCGCTGGGAAGGACGCGAGCTTGTTTGCCGAGGACGTCGGGCTCGACGCAAGTGGAGGTGTTGCGCGCTTCGGGGGGATTCTCGCAGACCACGCCGCCGGTGATGGCGTTTCCGTTCTGGTCGACGATCCAGACGGCGTCTGCTCCCGCGGCGACCGCGTGACCGAGAAATTCAGGCAGCGGCTTGGCGGCCAACGGGGAAATGAGGTGAGCGAGAGTGTGGAGGCGCGGAATCTGAGTACGGCCGAAATCGCTGAGGAGCAACTGGGTCTGCTCGGAAGCAATCTCGAGAGGGCGCGGAAACCAGCGGCCCAATGTGCGGTTCAACAGCGAGTAGCTGACAAAAAACATGAACAGCACCGGGAGAAGAGAAATGGCCATCGCGCCGACGACCATTTTTGTTTTGAAACGCGCGCCGAGATGGTCTTTGCTGCGCTCGATCCACAAGCGCACCACGGTGCGGAAAAGGATCAGGCCAAAAATCATGAACGCGGCGGTGATGAAACTGGAGACTGCGTAAAGGGTTAGAACATCGCGCCAGTTTTTTGGTTCGAACGGAACGCTGAGCGAGCCGAAGGTGAACACCGCGGCGAGCAGCAGGATAAGAAAGAGGGAACCGGCGGCAAATCCCCAGCGTTGTCTGGAGCCGAAGCGGCTCACTGCGCGCCGCCATTAGTTTGGAAACGATGCGACACAATTTGTCCGCGCGCGACGGCCATCGCATCATTTGAGGCGCACAAATAGAGGCTACCGCGGGATGGACACTTTTCGTCCAACGCCAGTGGCAGTCGTCTCAATTCGAGTCGGAAAGGTTGAGAAGACATCTCTTTCGAACGATAGCCAGCGCGCAAGGGCAAGTCAAGAATGGCGGCTGTACTTTTCCTGTCCACCTGTTCTAAAGGGCAGGTATTAGCACTTTTAGAACTACACCAGAAGTTCGCCCATCCACCGGCTTTGGCATTTGTTAATGTGAGCCTTGGTTAGAAAGCTGCAGGAGTGCTGCGGATGTCCGTCCGTTTAGGCGAAATACTGGTCAAAGAGAGCCTGATTACTCAGGACCAGCTCTCGAAGGCGCTCGAATTTCAGCGCTCCAATGGTGGGAAGCTGGGAAGCTGCCTGACCAAGATGGGCTTCATCACCGACGACGATATTACCGGTGTGCTCTCCAGGCAATACGGTGTTCCCTCGATCAACCTGAAGTATTACGAAATCGATCCCATCGTTATCAAGCTGATTCCGCAAGATACGGCGCTGCGTTATCAGGTGATTCCGCTGTCGCGCGTCGGCTCGGTGCTGACGATTGCGATGACCGATCCCACAAACGTATTCGCCATGGACGATATCAAGTTCATGACCGGATTTAACGTGGAGCCGGTGGTGGCGTCGGAATCGGCGATTGGCGATGCGATTTCGCGTTTTTACGGCGGGAATTCTTCGAATCACGAAGAGCTGAGTAATTTGATGAAGGACCTGGTCGACGAAGACCAGGAGCTGGAGCTGGCTTCCGACGTCGCGGAGACGGACACCGCCACGCTGGAGAAGGCGGCGGAAGAAGCGCCGATCATCAAACTGGTCAATCTGATCTTGACCGACTCGGTGAAGCGCGGAGCGAGCGACATTCACGTGGAGCCGTACGAGTTGGAACTGCGCGTGAGATTCCGCGTAGACGGGCAGTTGCAGACAGTGATGAGTCCTCCGCTGCGATTGAAGGATGCCATTACCAGCCGCCTGAAGATCATGGCCAAGCTGGACATTGCGGAGAAGCGGCTGCCGCAAGACGGCCGCATCATGATCAAGTACCGCGCCGACGGAAAAAAGAAGGAACTGGATTTTCGCGTATCCACCGTGCCTACCTTGTATGGCGAAAAAATCGTCATGCGCTTGCTGGATAAAGAGAACCTGCGGCTGGACATGACCAAGCTGGGTTTCGAGCAGGCCTCGCTGACGAAATTCGAACGCAACATTTTCAGGCCGTACGGCATGGTGCTGGTGACCGGGCCGACGGGCTCGGGCAAAACCAACACGCTGTATTCGTCGGTGTCCACGCTGAACAAAGTGGATACTAATATTATGACCGCGGAAGATCCCGTCGAGTTTCAGCTGGCGGGCATCAACCAGGTGCAGATGAAAGAGCAGATCGGCTTGAACTTTGCGGCCGCCCTGCGCGCCTTTTTGCGGCAAGACCCGAACATTATTCTGGTTGGAGAGATCCGCGACTTTGAAACGGCGGAAATCGCTGTGAAAGCCGCGCTCACCGGTCACCTTGTTTTGTCCACGCTGCACACCAACGACGCGCCTTCGACGATCAGCCGCTTGATGAATATGGGCATTGAGCCGTTTTTGGTGGCCACTTCCGTCAATTTAATTTGCGCGCAGCGGCTGGTGCGCCGCATCTGCCAGAATTGCAAAGTAGAACTTGAGGTGCCGGAGCAGGCGCTGATCGATGCGGGGTACACGCCGGAAGAAGCCAAGAAAACAAAAATTTATCACGGCAAGGGCTGTAACACCTGCAACAAGGGTGGCTACAAGGGACGCACTGGACTTTATGAAGTGATGGAGATCAACGACGAACTCCGGGAACTGATCCTCGTGGGAGCGTCGGCGCTGGAGTTGAAGAAAAAAGCTGTGGAGCAGGGAATGATTACGTTGCGGAGAAGCGGATTGACCAAGGTAGCGTTGGGCCAGACGACGATGGAAGAAGTGGTACGCGAAACCGTTCTGTAGGAGAAAAGGTGAGCTATGGCTGGAATGACATTAAGCGAATTGCTGAAGAAAATGATCGAGATGGGCGGCAGCGACCTGCACATTACCACCAACAGCGCACCGCGGGTGCGCGTTCACGGCAAGCTGCGGCCGCTGGACATGCCGCCGTTGACCGCCGCGGACACCAAGTCGCTGGCGTACAGCGTGCTGACTGACGCGCAGAAGCACCGCTTTGAGGAAAATCTTGAGCTGGACTTTTCGTTCGGTTTGAAGAACCTGGCGCGCTTCCGCGGCAACGTGTTCAATCAACGCGGCGCAGTCGGCGCGGTGTTCCGGACCATTCCATGGGAGATCAAAGGCTTCGACGCCTTGGGTCTGCCGCAAGTGGTGAAGGGCATGTGCGACAAGCCACGCGGGCTGGTGCTGGTGACCGGGCCGACGGGCTCGGGCAAGTCCACCACGCTAGCCGCGATGCTCGACAAGATCAACGCCGAGCGCGAAGAGCACATGATCACGATTGAAGACCCCATTGAGTTTCTGCACAATCACAAAAAGTGCCTGGTCAACCAGCGCGAAGTGCACGCGGACACGCACTCGTTCGCGAACTCGCTGCGCGCGGCGTTGCGCGAAGATCCCGACGTGGTGCTCATCGGCGAAATGCGCGACCTCGAGACGATCGAGTCGGCGTTACGCATCGCGGAAACCGGCCACTTGACCTTCGCCACGCTGCACACCAACTCCGCGGCGTCCACCATCAACCGTATTATCGACGTGTTTCCCGCGCACCAGCAGCCGCAAATCCGCGCGCAACTGTCCATGGTGCTGGAAGGCATCTTGTGCCAAGCGCTTTTGCCACGGACCGATGGACGCGGGCGCGCGATGATCATGGAAGTGCTGGTGCCCACGGCGGCCATTCGCAACCTGATCCGCGAAGATAAAATTCACCAGATTTATTCGGCCATGCAAACGGGCACGGGCCAGACCGGCATGCAAACTTTCAACCAGGGACTGGCTAACGCCTACATGGCAAAAACCATCACGCTGGACATGGCGCTGTCGCGTTCTTCAAACGCCGATGAACTGCAGGACATGATCAACCGCGGCGTGACCCACACCCAAACAGCCGGCGGCGGCAACATCCGGACACCGGTAGGCAGCAAGAAGTAAGAAGTGGCGGGGAATTGGCGGCCAATGAATTTCGTGGTATTCAGACACTGAGGAGGGCAACACATGCCGGACTATAAATATCGAGGAACAAATCGCTCCGGCTCGAGCGTGAGCGGCGTGATGACCGCCAACAGCAAGGCGGAGCTGCAGAATCTCCTGAAGCGTCAGCAAATCACGCCCACGAAAATGTCGGAGAAGGGCAAGGAATTCAACATGCCCACCTTCGGCGGCGGGGTGAACGCCAAAGAGCTGGCCGTTTTCACGCGCCAGTTTTCGGTGATGATCGACGCCGGGTTGCCGCTGGTGCAGTGTCTAGAGATCCTCGCCGGGCAGCAGGAAAACAAGTTTTTCCAGAAAGTGCTGGTCAACACGCGGTCCATGGTCGAAGGCGGCGCGACGCTGTCCACCGCCATGCGCAGCTCGCCAAAGGTTTTTGACGGCCTATACGTCAACATGGTGGAAGCTGGAGAGACGGGCGGTATTCTCGACATCATTCTGCAGCGCCTTTCGACCTACATCGAAAAGAGCGTCAAGCTGCAGCGCGCCGTGAAATCCGCGTTGGTCTATCCCGTCGGCGTGCTGACTGTCGCCGGATTGGTGATCACCCTGTTGCTGTGGAAGGTGGTGCCGATTTTCGCAACGTTGTTTGAAGGTTTGGGCGTTACTTTGCCGCTGCCCACGAAAATTGTTATCGCCATGAGTAATTTTATCGGCAGCTACTTCGGGCTATTGATTTTGGTGGCCCTGGTTGGCGGCATTTTCGGGTTAAAGGCGTGGTACGGAACCGAGCAGGGGAGATTCATACTGGACACAACGGTCTTGAAGCTGCCCGTTATCGGCATCCTGATGAGAAAGATTGCCGTGGCGCGGTTCACTCGTACGCTGGGCACGTTGATCTCCTCCGGCGTCCCCATTCTTGAGGGTTTGGATATCACCGCCAAGACCTCGGGTAACGCGGTGGTCGAACGCGCGCTGCAAAAGGTGCGCAAAGCGCTGGAAGAAGGCAAATCGCTGACCGAGCCGTTGAAGGATTCGAATGTGTTTCCTGGCATGGTTACGCAGATGATCGCGGTCGGCGAACAGACCGGCGCGATGGACGCCATGTTGCAGAAAATCGCCGATTTCTACGAGGAAGAAGTGGACGCCGCGGTGAAGGACCTGTTGACCGCCCTCGAGCCGGTGATGATCGTTTTCCTGGGCGTGGTGGTTGGCGGCGTGGTCATTTCCATGTACCTGCCGCTGTTCTCGCTGATCGGCAAACTGTCGGAAGTGCACTAGACGGCCGCCAGACAACTTCGCCCGCTTGTGGGCTCAGTCTCAACCGGGCTACAGGAATTCTGTAGCCCGACTTTTTTCATCTAAGTGCATACGTCCCGAGGGGGCTTGGGACGCTCGAACGAAACATGCAACAGACTTCCGGCATGAGAGAGTGGCTAGACTGGCTCACGCGTGTTCGTCTATTGATGATCACGCTGATCATGGCTGTGGGCGTGGTCTGGCCGCAGTATGTGCAAGCTTCGACCGGGAATCGTTTTTTCCTTCCGCTGATCATTTTCTGGATCACCATGGGGATCCTGCATTTGATTCTGCTGCGCTGGTTGCCGCTGGCGTCGTGGCATCGCGGACTGCAGGTCACCAGCGACGTGTTGATGGTTTCCGCGCTGGTGTACGCCACCGGGCTGCAGGAAAGCTACTTTATTTCGTTGTACCTGCTGGTGATCATCGTGGCCAGCATTCTGTTTTCGCGCAGCGTGGCGTTTTTCACCGCGGCGATGTGCCTGCTGCTGCTGGGGGTGATGGCCGCGCTGGCGTATACCGACAAAATTCCGCACACGTATGTGGGCATCGCCACGGCGGAAAGCCTGCGCATCTGGTTCCTGAGCAATTTATTTGGATTTCTGGCGGTCGCTTACCTGGCGAGTTTGCTTTCGCAGTCGTTGCGCCGCAAAGGCGCGGAGCTGGACGAAAAGCGCGAGGAACTGCTGGACCTGCAGGATTTCACCGAAGACATCGTGCATTCGATGCGCGGCGGGTTGCTGACGACGGACCTGGAGGGGCGCATCCTGCTGCTGAACCGAACTGGTGAGGATATTCTGGGATACCGATTTGCAAATATTCGCGGGCGGATGGTGCAGGAAATCAATCCGGATTTCTGGCTGCCCGGGCCGGACGCAGGCGGAAACGTTTCGCGGCGAACGGAGATCGATTTTCGCACGCCGGAAGGGCAGCAGCGCTACATCGGCATCAGCGTTTCGCCATTGCGTTCGAGGGATAGCAGCCGCAGCGGGTATGTGTTCAATTTCCAGGACCTCACCGAGTTGCGGCGCCTGGAGCAGGAAGTGGCCACCAAGGAACGCATGGCCGCGCTGGGCCGGCTTTCGGCGGCAATTGCGCACGAGATCCGCCAGCCGTTGACGGCCATGGCCGGCGCGGTAAAGGAATTGGCGCGGCTGGTGCCGCTGGAAGAAGACGAAAAGCACCTGGTGAATATCGTCAGCAGGGAATCGGAGCGGCTGAATCAGATCATTACCGACTTTTTGAAATATTCGCGGGAAAAGACCTACGAGTTTGAGGATGCCGACGTGCGCTGGCTCCTGGATGAGACTTTGACGCTGATCGAGAAGAAGCCGGAGTTCAACTCAAACTTTCGCATTTCGCGCTCTTACAACGGGGAAGCGCTGCACGCACGAGTGGACGCCAGCAAGATCAAGCAGGTTTTCTGGAACCTGTGCGACAACGCGCTGCGAGCCATGCCCGAAGGCGGGACACTTACCGTGCGCATCGAGGGAAAACCGTTCTGGCTGCGCATTGCGTTTTCGGATACCGGCGTGGGGCTGGACGCGCGCCAGCGCGCCAAAATCTTTGAGCCGCTGCAGTCCGAGTTTGAGGGCGGAACGGGGCTGGGACTTTCCATCGTGTATCAGATCGTGCAGGCCCACAGCGGGCGAATCAGCGTGATATCGGAAAAAAATCGCGGCGCGGAATTTATCGTAGAGCTGCCGCGGGTTGCGTGAGGGCTTATGCAAGGCGCTAAAACAGCCGCAAAAGAAATCGCCAGGGAGATGCCGCACATCCTGGTGGTGGATGACGAGCGCTCCATCTGCGAGCTGCTGGAGATAACTTTTCGCAAGGAAGGCTACCGCGTGGAAGTGGCGCACAACGTGGAAAGCGCCAAGCGCAAGCTGGAATCGCAGATTTTCGACATTATTATTTCCGACGTGCGCATGCCTGGGGAAGGCGGCGTGGATCTGCTGAAATTCACCAAGGAAATTGCGCCGGATTGTTTCTTTCTGTTGATTACCGGCGTGCCTACCGTGGAAACGGCGATCGCGGCGATTAATTCTGGCGCGGACCGTTATGTGATTAAGGACCACGAGCTGGTGGATCAGCTGCGGCGCGCGGTGCATGAAGTGTCAGAGAGTTTGCGCTGGAAGAAAGAGGCCGGTTATTTGCGACGCGAATTGCGGCGCCTGACGGGTCTCGACAATATTATCGGGCAGAGCCCCAAGATGCGGGCGATTTTCGAGCTGATTCAGACGGTGGCGCCGCAATCGAGCCGCGTGCTGATTACGGGAGAGAGCGGCACCGGTAAAGAGCTGGTGGCGCGCGCGATTCACGAGAACAGCGCGCGGGCGCAGGCTCCTTTCATCACCATTAACTGCGGGGCTTTTCCGGAGACGCTGCTGGAGTCTGAACTATTCGGCTACATGAAGGGCGCGTTCACCGGCGCCAACGACAACCGGCACGGATTGTTTCAGGCGGCGCACGGCGGAACGCTGTTCATGGACGAGATCGGGAACATGAGCCTGACCATGCAGGTGAAACTTTACCGCGTGCTGCAGGAAGGCAAAGTCCGACCCATCGGGAGTACGGAAGAGAGCGATGTGGACGTGCGCATCATTGCCGCGACCAACAAGGATTTTGAGAAAGAGATTGCCGAAGGGCGGTTTCGCGAGGATCTTTATTACCGCCTTAGCGTAATTCCCATTCATTTGCCTTCGCTGCGAGAGCGGCGCGAAGATATCCCTTTGCTGGCGCGCCACTTTCTTGAAAAGTTTCGCAAGCTCATGGAAAAGCCGATCGAGGGGTTATCGCCGGAGGTGGTGCGGCGGCTGGAGACTTACGAGTGGCCAGGCAACGTCCGCGAATTGGAAAACACTATGGAGCGCGCTGTGGCGCTTGAGACCACCCCGGAGATTACCCTGCGAGTGCTGCCGGACCGGATTGCGGGTTATGCCAGCGCCGGAGCCGGCGTGGGCAACGGTAATGGAGATGGAGCGTTTCCGGCGGAGGGTGTCGATTTCGAGAAGGAAGTCGCCGATGCCGAGCGCCGTTACCTGCAGGGTGCGCTGGAGCAGTCGCACGGGGTGCGCACCCAGGCTGCGGACCTGTTGAAGATCAGCTACCGGTCGTTCCGGCACTACGCCAAGAAGCACAATCTATAATCTATAAGGACGAGAGCCGTCCGCCAGGTCGGTTTCTGTCACTTTAGGTTGACACAAACTGTCACTTTCAGGCCGATTCCACGCAAGTGACCCAACCACGCCCGCGAATACTCCCACGAAAGTTTCCGTATCATGCAGTATAGTAAGCACTTACACAGAAATTGTCAAACCTGGTACCAGTAGTTTCAGAGTGGCACACCGCTTGCCCTAGTGTAGGTGTGCTCTGGCACTATCGAAATAATCTAATCATCTCTCAAGGAGATACAACAGTCATGAAGAAGCAAAAGGGTTTCTCTCTTATCGAGTTGCTGATCGTCGTGGCGATCATTTTGATCATCGCGGCTATTGCCATCCCGAACTTGCTGCGCTCACGTATGGCAGCGAACGAAGCTTCGGCGGTTGGTTCGGTTCGTACTCTGAACACTGCCCAGGTGACGTATTCGACGACCTACGGAACAGGTTTTACCACTCTGGCCCAGTTGGGCGGCGCGGCACCTTGCGTCGCAGCTCCGGCTACGGCTTGCTTGATTGACCCGGTTTTGACCGCGGGCACCAAGTCTGGCTATACCCTGGCTGCTGTTCCTAACACGGGTGCAGGTACGGTGCTGTCTCCGTTCGTTGGTTATGAAGTGAACGCGACTCGTTTGTCCGCTTCGAGCGGCACGCGCGCGTTTTGCTCCGACCAGTCTGGTGTGATCCGCTACAACGTGACCGGCGCCGCAATCGGCACTGGCCTGGGCGCTTGCACCGCAGTACCTACCATCCTCCAGTAAATTGGGTGGATGTGGTTCTGGCGGGGAGGAAGGCAACTTCCTCCCCGTTTTCTTTTTGTGGCACCGTTAAGGCCGGAATGCAGTGAAGCAAAAAACCGGTTAGATCACATATGGGGTATCGAGGTTCGCAGTCATGTCAAAGCAAAAGGGTTTTTCTCTTATCGAATTACTGATCGTGGTGGCGATTATCCTGATCATTGCGGCCATTGCCATCCCGAACTTGCTGCGTTCGCGCATCGCAGCGAACGACGCTTCGGCGGTGGGCTCCATTCGAGTCATCGCCAGCGCCGAAATTGCCTATGCCAATACGTACGGTACCGGTTTCGCTACGTTGCTGACTCTCGGCGGCGCTGCGCCTTGCACGGCAAGCGCAGCAACCGCGTGCTTGATCGACCCAATCCTCAGTGCAGCCCCTTATACCAAGTCGGGTTACATAGTCGCAGCGGTGCCGAACACCGGCGCGGGCACCGCGGTCAATCCTTACCTGCACTACGAGGCAAACGCCACGCCGACCTCCGTGGTGAACGGCTCCCGGGCGTTTTGCACCGACCATTCCGCCGTTATCCACTACGTACTCAACAGCACTGTCGCTATCGGTACCGCCGCCGGTACGTGCGCGACCATCGCAAACACCTTGCAGTAATTGCGGCGGCTGCATCTTGAGGAATCTCATTGCTCGGAATCCGCAGGGGATTAGGGACACGCCCGCACAGCGGTTATTATCTCAATTGATGAAGATTCGCTTCCCTCGTCAATCCCGGTGGTGCTGGCACGCCGGCCTGGCATGCGTAGCGCTACTTGCGGCCACGCAAACACACCTGGCGCCCTTGGCGGCGGAGAAGGCCGACGCGCTGCTGCCTGTACGCTTGATGGAGCGCCGGTATCGCGCGGCCAAAAGGCTGCAAGCTACATTTCTGGAGCGCTACAACGAGAGTGGCAGAATGGTTCGGGCGGAGTCGGGGATCGCTTATTTTGAACGGCCCGGCAAAATGCGCTGGGAATATGCGGAGCCTGAACACAATATTTTTTTGATTGATGGAAAAACGGCGTGGTTCTATGTGCCTGCGGACCATACGGTGACGCGCGTGCCGGCCAAGCAAAGCGGCGACTGGCGGACACCCTTGGCGCTGCTGGCCGGCGAAATGAAGGTTTCGCGAGTGTGCGCGAAAATCGAACCGGTCGCGCATGAGCGAGCCGAGAGCGCGGACAATGCCGTTTTTACGTGCACGTTGCGCGGGGCGGATCCCGGCAAGAAATCTGGTGACAAGGGCGGCCCGGATGATGTGGCAGGGGGGGCGGGTACCGTGCTGCTGGAAATTGGCCGCGAGTCCGGCGAATTGGTGCGGATTGACATTCGCGATGAAGGCGGGGTGGGCGTGGAATTTCATTTTGCGCGGTGGCAATACGATCCGCCGATCGCGGAGGCGTTATTTCACTTTGATATGCCGCGTGGGGTGGCCATCGTGAATGCCGAAGCGTTGCAGGGCGGCGGAAAGACGGAATAGTTGGCTCGAAACACGGAGACTGAAGTGCTTGGGTGATGGAGCAAGGTTGTGCGACGGATGAGAAAAGCAGATCCCTCACCCGCTGAAAAACCGCAGGTTCGGGATGACGAATTTGTGCCTTTGTGCCTCAAGGGCTGAAGTCAGCAACTGCTAAAGGCCCCATTTCCGGGAAGGAACGGCCAACCATCCCCGGCAGCTATGCATACATCTTAGTTGGGGTAAACTGAGGGTCTATGGGGGAATTTGTCTGCCGCGTGGCGGATGCTAACGGGCGCGTATTTTCGCACGTGGAGGCCGCTGGAACTCTGGATGAAGCGCGCCAGAAAATGGTGGACCGGGGTTTGTATGTCTACTCGGTGGAGACGCGCGGGAGCCTGACCGGCTTCCTGAACCGCCGCAGTACGCGCCAGGTGGGTGGCTCGGACTTCCTGATCCTCAACCAGCAATTTAATACGCTCATCAAAGCGGGGTTGCCGATTCTTCGTGCGCTGGATTTGCTGGCCACGCGAGCCACTACGCCGAAATTGCGGCCGGTGATCACCCAAATCCGCGACCGGGTGCGAGAGGGCAAGTCGCTTTCGGAGGCGGTGGACGAAGCGGGCGTCTTCTCCAAGGTGTATTCCACTGCGATTCTGGCTGGGGAGAAGAGCGGAAACCTTTCAGGTGTTCTGGAATATTACATTGCGTATCAGAAGGTGAGCACCGGGGTACGCAAAAAGATACTGGCGACGCTGGTTTATCCGGTGCTGTTGATTATAGTGGCGACTGTCATCGTGACCTACCTGGTGACCGCGGTGGTGCCGAAATTTGCGGTGTTGTACCGCGATCTGGGAGTGGAACTGCCGGCGCCGACGCGGTTGCTGATTTCTTTGACGGTGGATTACCGCTTTGTGGTGCTGGGGACGATTGCAGCGATATTTGCCTCAGCGATTGGCGTCTACGCGTGGTCGCGCACTGACGAAGGCGGCGCGGCGTTTGACCGATTCAAGTTTAAGCTGCCGATTCTGGGAGACACGCTACTGAAATTCCAGGTGGCGCAATTTTCGCGCACGCTGGCCACGCTGCTGAGTGGGGGAACCACGCTGGTTACCGCGCTGCAGACTGCTTCAGATTCGTTGACCAGCAAGCTGCTGCGCTCGACCATTTTGCGCGCGACGCAAATGGTGCGCGAAGGCGAATCTTTGCATGGCGCGCTAGCGTCTCGCAGGGTGATGCCGGACATGGCGCTGGATATGATCGAAGTGGGCGAAACCAGTGGCGCGCTGGGCCCCATGCTGACCAGCATCGCGGAATTTTACGAGGAAGAGGTCAGCCTACGGCTGTCGGCGATGGTGTCCATCATCGAGCCTGTTATCCTTGTATTCATGGGAATTTTAGTAGCGTTCATCTTGATTTCACTTTATTTGCCGATATTTTCATTTTCGGTGATGACTAAGTAGGGCCTATGGCGACCACGGACTATACAAACCTCGCGGCGGCACCCGGCGGAGCCGATGAGCAACACGAGCGCGATCATGCCGTGAAGCTGGCGCAGCGGTATCGCTGCAGCTTTGTGGATTTGCGCGAACAGCGCATCGATCCGGAGCTGTTTCGAACGATTCCCGCGGACCTGATGTTTCGTTACAACTTCGTGCCGCTGGAAGTGCACAACAATCTACTGTCCATCGCGGTAGCCGATCCTAGCCAGGTGCTGCTCAGTGATGAGCTGCCCCTGCTGCTGGGCAAGAAGCTGGCCATCAAAGTGGCCACCATGCACCAAATCAGCGACCTGCTGAAGCGCACCGAGCAATCGCAGCGCGTGCTGGAGCAGGCCACCGAAGCGTTTACCCTGCAGGTTTCGAAAGACGAAGAAGAGAGCGAAGAGACGATTTCGGGCGACCGCCTGACGCGCGACACGACTGTAAGCCCGGTGGTGCGATTGGTGGAGACGGTGATTTTCACCGCGCTGGAAAGGCGCGCCAGCGATATACACATCGAAGCGCGGGACACCGAAGTGGCGGTGAAATACCGCATCGACGGCGTTTTGCAGCACGCCATGCAGCCGATTGCGAAAGAGTGGCACTCCACGGTGATTTCGCGCATCAAGGTGCTGAGCGACCTGGATATTGCCGAGCGGCGCGTGCCGCAAGACGGACGGTTCCGCGTGAAGTACAAGGGCCGCTTTATCGACCTGCGGGTTTCGATTATGCCGGCCAGCCACGGCGAAGACGCAGTGCTTCGAGTGCTGGACAAAGAGACGCTGTCGGAGAAATTCCAGAGCCTGAGTTTGGACGTGGTGGGGTTTTCCGCGGACGAGATGCGCCGGTTCCGACGCTATATTCGCGAGCCGTACGGCATGGTACTGGTGACCGGACCGACCGGGTCGGGCAAAACGACCACGCTATACGCGGCCATCAACGAGATTAAGACTGACGAAGACAAAATTATCACCATCGAAGACCCGGTGGAATACCAGTTGCGCGGCATCACCCAAATTCCGGTGAACGAGAAAAAGGGACTGACCTTCGCGCGCGGGTTGCGCTCCATTTTGCGCCATGACCCGGACAAGATTATGGTCGGCGAAATTCGCGACCAGGAGACGGCGCAGATCGCCATCCAGTCGGCGTTGACCGGCCACCTGGTGTTCACCACCGTGCACGCCAACAACGTGACCGACGTGATCGGTCGGTTCATCAACATGGGCGTCGAACCCTACAATTTCGTGTCGGCGCTGAACTGCATCATGGCGCAGCGGCTGGTGCGCATCATCTGCATGAATTGCCGGCGGCCGAAAAATTATACCAACACGGAATTGAAGGAAGCCGGGCTCGATCCCGCGGCGTGGAGCGGCGTTACATTGATGGAAGGCGCCGGGTGTTTGGAGTGTTCGGGCACCGGTTATCACGGGCGCACCGCCATCTGCGAACTGCTGGACCTAACGGACCGCATCCGTGAAATGATTGTGGACCGCCGGCCGACTTCGGAAATCAAGCGAATCGCTCGCGACGAGGGCATGATTACGCTGCGGGAAAGCGGCCTGGCCAAGATTCGCGACGGTGTGACCAGCGTGAAAGAAATCAACAAGGTGACGTTCGTTGAATAGCGCGACGGCATTTCGACAGGGAATCTACAAGAGCGAGTTTATCCGCAAGGTGACTCGCTGGCTGGACGCTACTCCGCACCCGCCACTGGCGATGGAAATTACGCCGGAACGGGTGGCCGCGGCGCGCTTTGGCAGGACCGGCGCGCTCGACGGATACGCGGTAGAACCGCTTCCGCCGCGGGCGATTGTGCCGTCGGCGGTGGAATCGAATATCGGAAACCCGGCCGCGGTCAAGTTGGCGGTCAACAATGCGTGTATTCGACTGCGCGCCAAGGATGAAGACGTTGCGCTGATTTTGCCCGATCCGGTGATTCGCGTTTTCGTGCAGCATTACGATGAATTTCCGCGGTCGGCGCAGGAAGCCGAACCGATGCTGCGCTGGAAGCTGAAGAAAAGTGTGCCATTCGAGGTGGATGAGACGCTGATTTCCTACATGCGGCAGTCGCCGCGCGAAGAAGGCGTCGATATTGTGACCGCGTTGGCGCGCTTGCGCATCATTCGCGAGTACGAGGCGCTGGCCGAGGCGGCGGAGTTGCGACCCGGCGTGGTGTTGAGCTCTTCGCTGGCGGCGATTACGTTGCTCGACGATCACCGGCCCACATTGCTGGCGCGGGTTTCGGGAAATTCACTGACCACTGCGATTGTGCGCGAAGGCGTGCTGTGCGGCTATCGCTGCACGGAACTGCCCGCCGAAGGAATAAACCTTACGCCAGCGATGCTGCTGGAAGAAATTTATCCGGTGGCGGCGTTTTATCAGGACACCTGGCGGGAAGGCGTGCAGGCGGTGTGCCTGACCGGGCTGGGAACGCGCTTGCCGGAATTTATTCCGCCATTTGAACAGGAATTTCAGTGCCAGGTGGGCTCGTTGCTGCACTCCGCGATTTCCGGCGGACGCGTTCACGATGATGTGCGGCCGCTGGCCGACCGCGAGCTGGAAGGACTGGTCGGCTGGACGATGCACCGCGGATGAAATTACAACGGGCATTCTGAGAATAGTTTTATGGAGATTCAATAGTTCATGAGAGTACGGCTCAATCTAGCAACCAAAGCGCAGGAGACCCACCGCCGTTTTCTGGTGGTCGCCGGATTTGTCGCCGTGATTGCCGGAATTTTATTTCTGAGCCTGGGCTGGCATGTTTATTCCGTGAGGAATGTCGACGCACGCCTTCGCGCGCAGTCGGAAGAGACCAGCCGCAGGATCGCTGAATTGCAAGCCGAGCGCGCCGACCTGGAGCATTTTTTCACCCAGCCAGAAAATGCCAAGCTGCACGATCGCGCCGCCTTCCTCAATTCTTTAATCGATGGCCGCAGCTTTAACTGGACGCAGATGTTCATGGACCTGGAACGCATTTTGCCCGGCGGCGTGCGGGTGGTAAGCATCGAGCCGCACCAGGTAAAAGGCCGCGTAGAAGTAAAATTGACGATGGGAACGTCCAGCGACGAGGCTAAATTGAAATTCCTGCGCGCTCTGGAGGCGTCTCACCAGTTCAGCGACATCCAATTGGACAGTGAGCGCCAGCCGTCCAAAGGAAGCGCTCCAGGCGAGCAGAAAATCGTGGAACTTACGGCCGTTTATTCGAGGAGCTGATGAAACGCGACGTCAAATTGCAGAAGCGCATGATCATCGGTGCTCTCGGATTGCTGGTTCTGGCCGATGTGGCGCTGGCGGCTTACAGCTGGCAACTCAGTTCCGCGCCGCACACTCCGCAGCAGGAACTGGCGGCGCAGAATAAGGAACTGGAGTTGTTGCGCGCGGACACTAAGCGAGGCGAAGCGATTCGGCAACTGACCCCGGCGATCCAGAGAGACTGCGACCGCTTTGAACAGTCGCTGCTGCCGGTGAGTGTGGGGTACTCGTCGGTTTCCGCCGAGCTTGACGGAATCGCAAAAAAAGCGGGAGCGCAGATTGAAACGCGCGAATTTAAGCAGAAGGAAATTCCCAACCGCGAGTTGCAGGAAGTATCCATCGACATCACCGTCGACGGGGAATACACCGCGGTGGTGCGCTTTTTGAACGGGTTGCAGCGTTCGCAGAATATCTACGCCGTGGATGGGCTGGCGCTGGCGGGCGAAACGCAAAATCAGGGCGCCAACGGGTCACTCCGCGTCGCCGTGCACATGAAGACGTATTTCCGAGCGGGGTAAATGAAGCAGAAAAACCAAATTGCTGTGTTGGTGGCGCTCCTCGCGATTATGGGAGTGGTTTGGTATTTCAATAGCAGCAAGCCCACGGAGGTTGCGGGTAATGCCGCGGCTTTTCAGAATTATAAATTGCTGGCGGTAGATAACCCGCAGCTGCACCGTGAAAAAATGGAAGCGGCGCAGAAAGCGGAGTACAGGAGCACTGGCCGGAATCCCTTCAGCGAAATCGCGCCGCCTCCGCCGGAAGCGGTGAAAAAGGCTAACACCCGCCTGACTTATGGGCCGATTCCGTTGCCGCCGCCTCCGCCGCCGACGCTTCCGCCTACGATGAAGTTTTTTGGTTATGGCACGGTGCCGAACGGGTCTTCGCGCCGCGCTTTTCTGGCGGATGGCGATGACGTCTACATCGTCGCGGAAGGCGACACTTTGCTGGGGCGCTACCGCATCATCAAAGTGAATAACTCTAATTTGGAGTTCGAGGAAATTTCTTCCGGGCGGCGCAATACCGTCGCGCTCAGCCAGGAGGATCAGCCGGCCCCGCCCGCCTGATTACGAACCGGTGAAAACGTTGCAATCTTTGCCTGTAATAAAAACGAAACGCGCGCATAAGAAGCAAAGTGGTTTCGCTTTGTTGCTGCTGGTGTTTTTTATCGCGCTGATGCTGATTACCGCGATGGCCGCAGCTCCGCGCATCCTTACGGAAGCGAAACGTCGGAAAGAACAGGAAATGATCTGGCGCGGAAATCAATACGTTCGCGGGGTCAAACTTTACTACCGCAAGATGGGGAGGTTTCCTACTTCCATTGACGACTTGACCAAACCTAAAACCGGGTCGCTGCGATTCATGCGCCAGGCGTATAAAGATCCGATGAATACCGGGGATGGATCGTGGCGGCTGATTTACGTGGGGCCGGCGGGACAGTTGATTGGAAGCCTGAAGCCTCCGAAAACCTTGCAGATTCCGGGCGCGGGTCCTGGACTGGGTACGCCTGCGTCGTCGGTGGCGACCAGCAGCACCCAGCCGGGGGGATCGTCGCCGGCGTTCGGGTCGTCGGCATTTGGGTCATCGGCGTTTGGTGGTGGCCAGCAGCCCGGTGGTCAACCAACTGGCGGCCAGACGAATCCACCGACGAATCCGCAGAATGGCGGCGAAAACGCCGGACAAAATCCGGGCCAGCCAGGACAGCCGGGAACTTCGCCGGATGGAACAGCGGCTACAGGTACGGATGCGAACGGAAATCCTGTGGCGGGAGACGCGATGTCTACGCCGGAAGCCATTGCGCCGACTGAAGCGCCCACGATTATCGGCGGAAATATTATTGGTGTGGGGAGTAAGATCTCGGCGCGCTCTGTGATTGTTTACGACAAGGCTAAAAATTATCATCTGTTTGAATTTATTTGGGATCCGTCGAAGGATGCCACCATTGCCGGGCAGCCGCCGATGCAGACGGGAACGGGCCTGGGGCAGAATATTGGGGGTAGTCCGAGTTCTTTTGGCCAGCAGCCGGGTGCAACGAATCCAAATGCCGGGCAGCCCGGCGGAAACAACCCGACTGGAGGCGCTCCAGTGACGCCACCGCTGGATTCGTCGCCGGCTCCGCAGCCACCGCCAGAGACGCAATAGGCTCGCCGTAACGTTCAGGCGGAAACAACTCACAACAGAAAAATCGACAAGCAGATCCCTGACCCGCCTGGAAAAGGCGGCAGGATCGGGAATGACGACCGTGTGTTTTTGCGACGACTCTGTTACGTCGGCGAATCGGTTTTGGGTTTCGTTGCGGGCTTGGGTGGCGGCGTGGTTTTGCGCTGGTCGTAGGTGCGCTTGACGCGGCGCACATAGGATTGGGTTTCTGCGAACGGAGGGACGGTACCGTATTTTTGAACGCGTTGTGGACCGGCGTTGTAGGCCGCCAGGGCCAGGATCAAGTTATTATCGTAGCGGTGCAGCAGTTCGCCGAGATATTGTGTGCCGCCGTTGATATTCTCCTGAGGATCGAAAATATTCTGGACACCCAGGCGCGACGCCGTGCCGGGTATCAGTTGCATGAGGCCGCGGGCGTTGCGACGCGAAACCGCTTTGGGGTTGAAGTTGGATTCGATGGCGATGACGCTGGAGATCAGGTCGGCGTCCACATTGAAACGTTTGGACGCGGACTGAATGAACTGGCCGAACTGCGCGTTAGCGAGAGTGGCGGGCTTTACCGGCACGATGATGGGAGTAAATATTTCTTCGGGCTCGATGGCCACCACTTCGCTGGCGGGAATTTCGACGAAGCCGCCGTTGAGCTGCAGGCGATACTTGTCGCCCAGTAATTGGTAGCCAGTGACGATCAGGCGCTGGCCGCTGCGCAGCACTACGTATTCGGCGCGCAGCGACGGCGCGGCAGGTAGTGTCAACACTGCTAGCAAAACTATAATGAGTACGCGGTTCAGGCGCATGGAGCCGCCTCTTGCAGCGCGAAACGCTCGATGGCCGCGGCGACGCCGTCGTGATCGTTGCTGTGGGTCTCATGCCAGCCGAAAGTCTTTAATTCCGCGACGCAGTTGGCCATCACTACTGGAATACCGGCGAAAGTCAGCATCTCCAGATCGTTGTGATTGTCGCCGATGGCCAGCACGTCTTCGCGAGCGATGCCGCGCAGGGCGGCCCACTCGGCAAGGGAAGAGCCTTTGCTGCACGCCGAGTTAATCACGTCGATCATGGCAAAATCTTTTTTGGCGTAGACGGTTACGGCCAAAGCAAAATCTTTCGCGAAGGGTGCAGCGCGCAGGGCGCGTTCCGCTTCGCCGATGGGCGCGATGTTGCCGGAAAACATTACCTGGATGGGATCTTCGGTGAGGCAGCTTTCGAGTGGATTGGCGAAGGCGATAAATTCCTTGTTGCGGGAATAATAGGCCGCTCGCAGGGAGTCGTCGGCATTGAGGGCTTCGATCATGACTTGTTCGGCGTTGGGGCGATCGAAGACGACCGCGGCGCTTTCGCGCCACGGCTTCGTAAGCTGCAAAACCTGCGCGGCGACGGATTGCGGAAGAACGTGGCGCACGTGAGTGCGGCCTTCTTTGGAGCGGATCAGCGCGCCATTGTTGACGATCATGGTGAGCGGGGAATCGATTTTGTGGGCGACGGGCAGGGCGAAATCGTAGCGGCGGCCGGTGACCAGCGCGACCTCGATGCCGCGTTTGGTCGCTTCGGCGATGGCGGCGCGGTTGGCTTCGGAAATTTGCCAGCGGCTATCGAGAAGCGTGCCGTCGATATCGAGCGCGATGAGGCGTACCGGCATTCTTTAATTGTATCGCGTATCCAGGCTGTTTTTGTGGGCCGAGGCGCGGCAGTGGCTTAAGCGGCAGCCAATTTGCGCTGTGCTAGACTTTGCGTTTCGAGATCGCCGAATTTTCTGAGACCGCCGGATGCCTACGCAAAGGATTTACTACGACGATTCGTTCGCGCGCGAATTTAGCGCAGGGGTGTTGAGTTGCGAGCCGGTGGCCGTTGTGGAAACGGGAGATGCGTCTGTGCTTGCGGCGCCGCCTGCGCAGAGTCCTGTGGACTCGGCTGAACCCGCGCCGGTAGGTAAATTGTGGCGCGTAGTTTTGGACAAGACCGCGTTTTATCCCACTTCCGGTGGGCAACCGCATGACACAGGGAAAATCGGAGCGGTGAGCGTGGTGGATGTGCTGGACGAAGGCGATGACGTGGTGCACGTGGTTAACGCGGCGATTGAAGATGGAACGGTAACCGGCGTAGTCGACTGGGACCGGCGCTTCGATCATATGCAGCAGCATAGTGGGCAGCACGTGTTGTCCGCGGTGTTTCACAAGGAGTTTTCGCTGCCGACGGTCTCCTTTCATCTGGGCGCGAGCGTTTGCACCATTGATTTGCGCGGGCGCGAGCCGACGGCGGAAATTCTGGAACGCGCGGCGATTGCTGCAAACGAGATTGTGTATGCGGATCATCCGGTGAACGTGAAATATGGAACGGCCGCAGAGTTGGCTGCCGCCGGAGTACGCAAGACGGTGGACCGGGCCGGGGCGTTGCGCGCCATTGAGATTGAGGGTGTGGAGCTGCAGCCTTGCGGTGGAACGCATGTGCGTCGCACCGGGCAGATCGGGATGATTGCGCTGCGCGGGGTTTCGAGGATTCGGCAGGACTGGCGCGTGGAGTTTGTGTGCGGGCGGCGCGCGGAGCGAATGGCGCGGGAGGATTTCGCGATGCTGAGGCGCATTGCGCAGCGGCTGAATTGTTCCGTGGCCGAAACGGTTGCGACTGCGGAGCGTGTGGTGGCCGAGCGCGACCTCTATTTCAAGGGTGCGCGGGCCAGCATTGAAAAACTTGCGGCGGTGGATGCGCAGGCGGCGTTGCAAGCCACTGAAATTGGCGCTGATGGAATTCGGGTGATCAGGCGCGTGTTTCAAGGCGTTGTGCCGGAATATGTGCAGAGCTTTGCGCGCGAAGTGGTCAAGGTGGAGAAAACCCTGGCGCTGGCGGCGCGTAGCGAGTGCGGGCATGTTTTTTTCATGCAGCATGCGAGCGCCGGACGGGATATGAATGCGCTGCTCACTGAAACGTTGAAACGTGTGGTCGGAAAAGGAGGCGGGTCGCGTGATTCGGCGCGCGGACGGCTCGCCGATCCGCAGCGCGCCGGCGAAGCGTTGCAGTACGCCGCAATGCAGTTGAGACAATCGGAGTAATTTGGCCGCGCGTGAAAGCGCCGGACTGTGAATTTGATCTTGAAGATCAGAACACGTTTGTAAGGAGACGTTTGTGAATCGTTCTCGATGGAACGCAATCTATGCGGCGATGCAGATTGCGATGACCGCCCTCCTGTTTGCAGGGCGGAGTGCCGCCAGCTTGGCGCAAAATAATGCAGCCGCGTTGCCAACACAATTGGCTAATGAGCCTGCGCTGTTGCTGGGAGCCGCTTGGTATCCGGAGCAGTGGCCTGAATCGCGCTGGGAAGAGGATTTGAAATTGATGGAGGAGGCGCACATTCACGCGGTGCGCGTGGCGGAGTTTGCGTGGAGCACCATGGAGCCTTCCGAAGGGCGATTTGAATTGTCGTGGCTGGATCGCGCGATTGCGACGGCCGGCAAGCACCACATTGTGGTGATTCTAGGTACGCCAACGGCGGCACCGCCCGCTTGGCTCACTTCAAAATATCCTGAAACTTTGCGCGTGGAGCAGGACGGGCAGCGCGTGCAACATGGCGGGCGGGCGCATGGGTCTGCGCTTTCTCCAAAGTATCGGGAACTTTGCGGGCGAATCGCTGGCGAGATGGCTCGACATTTTGGGCACAACGCCAACGTGGTGGGCTGGCAGATCGACAATGAGTACGGCTACGCGTTGATGTCGTATGACGCCGCGAGTAAGCGGCAATTTCAGAATTGGCTGAAAGAGAAATTCAAGACGCTGGAGAGCTTGAACGAGCACTGGGCGACGGCGTATTGGAGTCAAACGTACGACGCGTGGGATGAGATTCCCATTCCGAAGGAAGGGGATAATCCCGGATTGATGCTGGAGTGGAAAAACTTTGTCACTTACACGTGGATGGGCTACCAGCAGAATCAGATCGACGCTATCCGCGCACAAGCGGAGCCGTGGCAATTTATCACCGGCAACTTGATGGGATTTTTTGATGGGTTCGATCACTACCCGATTGCCAAGCCGCTGACGTTCGCTTCCTGGGACGACTATGTGGGCAGCGGGCATCTCGATGCCGCGCAAAACGGGCTGGCGCATGATTTGATACGGGGATTGAAGCGCGAGAATTTCTGGGTTTTGGAAACGCAACCGGGAGCGGTGAATTGGGCGGGCGTGAATAATTTTCTGAATCGCGGCGAAGTGCGCGCGATGGCGTGGCAGGCGATTGCGCACGGTGCGGACTACATCGGGTATTGGCAGTGGCGCAGCGCGCTGAGTGGACAGGAGCAGTATCACGGCGT
>JBBRZT010000013.1:0-27219 GCA_038236395.1 Candidatus Acidiferrales bacterium | reverse complement strand
TGACTGTCCCTCCCAGACTTTAGCTATTGAATGGACTTCCATTTTGACCAATGAGATGGCCATCTTTATACACTCGCTCGCAGACCACCTTCGGCGACGCGCAGATGCATTCTAGGAGTTTTCCGGACGGGTGTTATACACCCCGATCATATCCGTCATGTTCAAGAAATGCTAGGTCACGCTTCCCTACAACTATGGAGAAAAAATAGATTATCAACTCGTACGTGGAAGCAAACAATCGACGCGAACCATCAGACAGGCGTGACAATTCTGTTTTCAATCGTCACGGCCGAAAAGTTATTGGGCCGCATCGTATCGTGAGACGCTGTGCAACCAAGAGAACGCTAAAACCCCTTCTACACCTCCCAGCAACTGATTCCTAAATGCCGGTGTCTCGCGTGACACCGGCCCATAGGGCGACGATTTCCAAAGTTGTGACTGTCGCCACGCCTCCGTGTCAGATCTCCCAGCTTGTGCCCGCTGACGCTTTGCGCCAATCTAGGAACTCAGGGGCCCGTCCTCTAATTCTTCGCATACTCGACTGCTCTAGTTTTCCTCCGCCGCAGTGGCCTAGTTTTTCTCCGCCCTTGACAGGAGAATGTGGTTTCCATGGTGCTATATGTATAGTATCATGGTCATCGTGAGATATTGCACCTGTCGGATGGTCTGGGAACGAAGTGGGGAATCCGGTCAAGAAAGGGAATGACACCTGAGCCGCAATCTGCCGCGAGTGGCGTATCGAGCGCGCGAAGCCGTGACTGGCCTCTCACTTCGGGTTCCATACACCCGATTCGGTAACCGGTTCCAAGTGGATCCCCAAGAGCCATGTCAGCTTTAGAAAAGCACTACACTGCAAAAGAGATTGCCGGGTTGTGGCGGCTGTCAGAGGATACAGTTCGTGGTCTGTTCCGGGATTATCCCGGCGTACTGAAGATTGCCCAGCCAGCGCGCCGCTTCAAACGCGCCTACTGTTCGTTGCGCATTCCTGAAAGCGTAGTCCAAAAACGCCATGCCGAGCTACATGGAAAAGCGGCAGCTTGAACGCACTATCGACGGCTGATGCGGACAACCTTTTGTCCCTTGCTGGCCGTGGGCGTGGCCTTCGCCAGCGCCTTGCGCGCTTCCGCAATTGTGGACTGCTCCAGTTCTTTGACCCAGGGTAGATAAGCCTTGGCGGTTATTGTGGGATTGCTGTGGCCCAGCATCTTCGCCGCAGAATGCAGGGGTACGCTGTGTCGTAGATTCCACACGGCAAAGGTATCGCGCAGCATGTGGGGGTGCGCCGGGCGCGACTTACCTAATTCGTTTCTGACCTCCTCGATCCCTGCCAGCGTAAACAGCTTCATCAATCTTTTCCGCCATGTGACAGTATCGGAGTGGGGCGTGAAGTCTTTCATCCTAAACGGTTGATCAGCGCTAACACTGTACTGCTCCAGCGGCACACTCCTAAGAAGGGCAATAACGTGTTCCGGTAGCTGCACGGTTGCAAGCACGCGGGTTTTCTGTCGGCGGTATCGAAGGACGCCTTCGGCATCCACCAGTTCTGGCCGGTATTGCACTGCGTCAATCATCGACATTCCAGACCAGCGCAACAGTTCAACGAAAGTCGTGATTCGCTGTTGCCATGCTTCGCGTGTGGCCACTGGTACATTTTCCGGCTCGTAGTTTGCGATGGCGTCCAGAATCAAGGTGTACTGGTTGTCTGTGAAGATCGCTGTGCGGCTTCCTTTTTCGTAATCTATTCTTCGTAGCTTGCGCGCCGGACTGTCCTGAATCCAGTCTTGCGTTTCGCAGAAGTTGAAGAACGAACGCACCATGCCCCATCGTTGCGCGCCGGTGTAGTCAGCGAACTTCCACGCGGCACGCCATGCGGTTAGGTGCGTCGGGGTAAGGTCCGCGATATACGCGGGGCGTGTAGCTGTTGAAATCGTGTCTAACCAATTGAACAGGTGGCCGTTCTTCTCCACGGCTTTAGATTCTGGGTCCACATGGCCGAACAGTGAACGAGCCATCGAAACCGTTCCGTTGTCTCCAAGCCGGGCAGCCATGTCCGCAATGTACAGGGCCACGGCTTCTTCAATCCGAACTTGTTTGGTTTCCTTTTCTTCTCGGAGACGATTCAGTTCTTGTCTAAGCGGGTCCAAAGAATCTCGGTATTGCTGTGCGAGCTTCTCTGCTTGTTCCCAGCTACGGGTCTTTGCAGCTATGCGCCGGTTGTCTCCACTTCCCCCGCCTTCGTACACTCGGAGAATCTTCGGGCACCGGCAGCGTTTCCAATCGACGCCCTTGTCGCGGTCTTTGCACTGCTCGGAGTGACGTACCTGAACTTTGACCGTGCGGGTTTCGGGCTTCGGGGTCATGAGTTTTCTCCATGCCCATTATACCGCGTAGGCCATCCGTAGGCCAAAATTACTTCCATACCAAACATCTTGTTTTATCTTCAATAAGATACAGTTATAAGTTTCAGTAGATGTCGTACTGCTCCCAATGCAACGTAGCATCCGACTGAATAATTATGTGCTTGTGCGAAGTCTGCTCCAGCTCATCCATCAGCAGTGACTCCCGCGTCTTCAACGCCTTGGCAATTTCCGGATGCACTCGCAGCGTCAGGTTCGGCCCTTCATGCCCGGCGGTAGCCATCTTCCGCGCTTCCGCCTGGATCTCGTAGCACAGCGTCGGAATCGACTTCACCATCCCCGACCCGGTGCAATACGGGCACGGCTGGCACAGCACGCGTTCCAGCGCCTGCTTGGTCCGTTTGCGCGTGATGCACACCAGCCCGAACTCGTTGAACGACAGCGCTTTCGACGGCGCCTTATCCTCGTCCAACGCCTGTTGCAGCGCGAACAAAACCTTGTCGCGGTTCCGCCGCTCTTCCATGTCGATGAAGTCCACCACGATAATCCCGCCCAGATCGCGCAGCCGAATCTGCCGCACAATTTCCTTCACCGCTTCCAGGTTGGTCTTGACGATGGTGTCTTCCAGCCGCGTCGAGCCTTTGCCCACAAATTTCCCGGTGTTCACGTCAATCGCCACCAGCGCTTCGGTGTGATTGATCACGATGTACCCGCCGGACTTGAGCCACACCTTGGCGCGCAGCGCTTTGTCGAGCTCGTGCTGAATCCCGAACTCTTCAAAAATCGGCGTTTCCTTGGTGTACAGCTTCACCCGGCTCACCAGCTTCGGCTGAAACCGGCTGACGAATTCCACCACCTTGCTGAATTCTTCTTCGCTGTCGATCCAGATGGCCGTGAAATCGTCGCTCACGTAATCCCGCAAAATACGTTCCACGAGATTCAGGTCGCGATGCAAAAGCGCCGGAGCTTTGCGTTGCTCGCTGCGCTCCTTGATTTCATTCCAGGTGGTCCCCAGGAATTCGATGTCCGCGCGAATTTCTTCATCCGTCGCTCCGCCTGCCGCGGTGCGCACGATGAACCCGCCCGGATAACTCCCGCGCGCTTCGCCCACCAGCCGCCGCAGCCGCGAACGATTGTCCGCGCTGGCGATTTTCCGCGACACGCCGATGTGATCGATGGTCGGCATATAAACCAGAAACCGTCCCGGCAGCGCCACGTGACTGGTAATGCGCGCGCCTTTTTTGCCGAGTGGCTCCTTGGCGATCTGGATGACTACATCCTGACCGGCCTTGAGCATTTCCGAAATCAGTTGCGGCCGCCGCGAAGCGCCGGAGTGATGTCCGCCGTGCCCGCGATCGTGCCGCGGACCGCCGGGCCCGCTGGGACGCCGCTCAAACCGTTGTCCCGGGCGACTGCCGCCGCCGCTGCGTTCCGGACGTCCACCACTACTGCTGCTGCCCGGCCGGCTATCGTGGCGCGGCCCGCGACTGTCGGGACGCCCTCCGCGATTATCTCGTCCGCGATCGCGACCGCCACTGCCACTGCGAAATGGCCGCTGAAATCGCTGCCGCGGATTTCCGCCCACGCGCGCGGAATCCCGTGGAAATTCTTCGCGAGGAACCGCCGCGCCGCCCACACTGCGCGGTGCCCGCGTCTCTCCCGGAAGCAGAATAATGTCTTCCTCCGCAATCGGCGTTACCGCCGCCGCCGAAACCAGCTCGTCGACCGATACTTCGCCAGCGTGCGCTCTTTCCGTAGGTTCCTGTCCGTGCACGCCTTCCGCGTGCTCGCCGCTGTCCTCCGCATCAACGTGCTCATGGTCGTGCGCATCCTCATGGTGCTCGCCGTGTCCTTCATGCAGACCTAGCGCCGCATGATGCTCCGCACTCTCATGCGCGGCGTCTGCTTCCGCTTCGGCCCGATTCGCCGCGCGCCCTTCTTCCACTTCCGCGGTTTCGTCCTCGGTCAGTTGCGAAACTTCCGCAGAGTGCGATTCTTCTGCTTCGGCTTCGGCAGCCTCTGCTTCAGCCTCGCTCTCCGCTTCTTCCTCGCCCTCTTCCTCAGATTCTTCCGCTTCGGTTTCTTCCTCTTCAAAAATCGCGCCGCCGGACAATGCATCCACCCGCGCTTCGTCCTGCACGACTTCTTCCTGCTTGGCTTCCACGATTCCCGAAGCCAAAGCCGCGATCTGATCCTCGCTCAGTTCCGGATCGTGAATTCCCGCCCCGGATCCTCCGCTATTTTCCGTATCCGGCAATTCCAATGGAGACGCCTCATGCCGCGGTGGGTTATTTCCGTGCGCGGAAAGCGTAGTGTCGTCCGCTACGCCGATATTTTCTTCCGCCGAAACTGGAGCCGCTTCCGACTCTGCACCCGCATCGGCCAGCAGCCAGCGCGGCAATCCGCCCGTGAACCGCCGCGGCCCGCCGCCCGCTCCCGCAGGTTGCGCCGGCGATCCTGGTCCCCCGGGCTGACGCGAACTTTCCGCGTTTCCCGGAGCTATTGACTCTTGTTCCACCACCGGAGCAGCCGAAGACGCCGTCGGCTTCCCACGATATTTCGCCAACGATTCACCCGGCAGCAGGATCGCCTCTTCGCCCGCATCGAAACTCGGTCCTACTGGAGTGCTTCCGCCATGCCGGGGATTTTCCGGTCGGCGATTCTCAAATCCGCGCGGTTCGAACCCGCGATTCTGTCCTCCGCGATTCTGCCCCTGCCCGCCCCGATCATTGCCTCGATCATTTCCGCGATCGTTGCCCCGATCATTGCCACGCTCCGGCCCGCGTGCTTCCCCGGACCCCTGCGGCGCGGCATATTTTGACGGTGGCAGATTGCGCCCGCCGGGAGCTCCACCGGCAGGACGGCCACCGCGACGGCGTCCGCCACGGCGCCCGAATCGCCCGCCGCGTCCTCCGCCCGAATCCTGTCCGCGATCTTGGCCACCGCGATCTTGCCCGCCGCGATCGTTCCCGCGGCCAAAATTCTGCCCCGGGCGCTCGGTCCCTCCTCGCGGAGAATAATTCGACGCTTTGTAATTCGGCCCGAAATTTTGCGGCGCGGAAGCATTCGATTCCGGCTGCCGTTCGTCCGGGTCCGGCTGCACGTCCTGCGCGCTGTGCTCGTGCACATTTCCAGGCTGCCGTTCTTCCGCGTGCGCATCTTCGCGAAGTTCCGGCTGCGAATAAGACTGCGACCCGGGAACGTCGTCCGACACCTCAATAAGAGATTCGTCCTCGCCGCCCCCAGAACCTTCCTCCGTGGACGAAGTCGAGCTAGCCTTGGCCAGCGATTCCCCCGGCAACAACTCTACGCTGTGTGTTTCCACGCCCTGTTCCGCGGAGCCGTTCGTCGCTCGCGGCGATGGCGCAGCCGAAGCCCGCGGCGTTTCATGCGCATGATCGTGATCGTAATCTTCCAGGTTTTCGAACACGTCGCTGACATACAGAAACGCGTCGCCATCCAGGCCGATGTCCACGAACGCCGATTGCATTCCAGGTAGGACGCGAGTGACTTTGCCTTTGTAGATGCTGCCAACGAGGGCGAACTCTTTTTCTCGCTCGATGTATATTTCTACTAACTGACCTTCTTCAAGTATCGCGACCCGCCGTTCATGGGAGGCCGCTGATATTACCAATTCTTTTGACATAAAACTCCTCGGGACGCATCGCCGCGAGCTTGTGCCCGTCGGAGGTCCGAGAAACCGGCGCCTGCCCCGGCAATGCCGGGACACACGTGGCCACAACCGCTTGGAGGTGGTTTTGACGTTCGAAGGCGGAGGGGATGGCGCGCATGCGGCCATCGCTGAAACTATATTTCCCCAGTCTTTCGAGGCTAGTCCGTTGCGGGGAACTTCCCAGGCAAACGGCGGACGATGCTGTCCTCACTCTTATTTCCTTAAATTTTACCGGTAACCGCGCTCGGCCAGAAACTCAATACAGCCGGGGCGGTCCACCCGTTCCAATCATTTAAAACTATTTTGATTCTTGCCCGGGCGGCCTGCCGAAGCGGGCGCGTCTTGCGGGCACTGGCGGTTCGTCAGTTGACGAAGCGGCGAAGCCGTACATTCATCACCAGCCCAATCGCCAGGAAAACAAACAACGTGGAGGAACCTCCGTAGCTCATCAGCGGCAACGGAATCCCGGTTACCGGCATAGCGCCGATCACCATACCCACGTTTACTAAAACGTGAAAACCCAGCGCCGCCGCCACGCCCATCACCAGGAACATTCCCGCGCGATCCTTCGCACGTTGTGCGTTCTGGACCAGTCGTAACAGCAACGCCATATACAGCCCAAGGGCAAGCAGCACGCCTTTGAATCCCTGTTCTTCCGCCCACGCCGACATGATGAAATCTGAATATCGGACGGGGATGTAGCCCAGTTGATTCTGACTGCCGTTGCCAAATCCTTTGCCCCAGAAACCGCCGGAACCGACGGCTATCTTGGATTGCAGCACCTGGTATCCGGAACCCTTCGCATCATCTTCCGGGTGCAGGAACGATGTTACTCGTTCCCGCTGATACGGTTTCAACAGGTGCCGGCTGACCGGTGCGTAAAATACGCTTCCGACCGCCAATGCTCCCACCAGCGTAATAATCGCCGCATGCTGCCATTGCAGTCCGGCCAGAAACGCGCCCACCACCAGCATCGGCACCAGCACTAGAGCTGTACCCAGGTCAGGCTGCTTTAAAATCAATATCAGCGGCAGCCCTACTAATAATCCTGCTTTGATCAAATCCTGCAGGGAGAGCTCATCGGTGCGCACTTCCGCAAAGAAGCGCGCGACTACAATTATTATAATCAATTTTACCAGTTCTGACACCTGGAGAAATTCTCCCAGGATGGGAATCCACCTTTTGGCCCCAAACCGGGTGTGCCCCATCAGCAGCACCGCCACCAAAGCAGCTATGCCGATCAGGTACAAAATCGGCGCCTGATCCAGAATCAAATGGTAGTCCAGCCGCGACAACGCGAACATCAGCGCAAACCCGATCACCAGCCAGCGCACCTGCCTCATGTGCATGCCCGCCAGCGAGCTGCCGTGCGTGGCCGAATAAATCTCGATCACCCCCAGCGTGCAAATCGCCGCCAGGATGGCCAACAGCCACCAATCGTAATCGCGTGTGCCTGGTGCGTCTTTCATCTGTCCTTACGCTTCCATCCAAAAACTCATGGTCGCACCGTGCTGGCTGCTTGCGGCGCAGCGACAGCCGCCTCCGCCGCTTCCGTCTTAGGCGCAGCTTGAGCCTGCTTCTTGCCGTCGCTCAGATCAATGTGCTGATACTCCACCGTAGTCTCGGTATGCGTGGTTTTCGCCTTCTTGTCGTAATACGCCTTGATGATGTCGCGCACCACCGGCCCCGAAGCCGTTCCGCCGTGCTGTCCGCTCTCCTGCACCAGCACCGCCACCACAATTTCCGGATTGCGTCGCGGCGCGTAACCTACGAACCACGCGTTGTCTTCGAATTTTTTCTGCTTCCCCACCCGGTCGCGCGTGGAGTAACCGATGACTTGCGCGGTGCCCGATTTTCCACTCAGCTCGATCCCTGCCAGTTTAAACGCGCTGCCGGTTCCACCTTCGTTGACGACGCCGTACATGGCGTCGGTAACTTTTTGTACCGTGGGCTCGGAAATCGTAAAGCGATCTTCGCCCACGTTCTGCGCATCCTTCAGCAGATGCGGCTGCTTGAAAATCCCGCCCATGGCGATGCCGCCAATCGTGCGCGCCAGTTGCAGGGGGGTAGTCGTCACCGCCCCTTGGCCGATCGCGACAGAAATAGTTTCTCCCGCATACCACTTGCGGTGATACACCCGTTCCGTCCATTCCGGTGAAGGCATCAGCCCCGTCTCTTCGGACGGCAGATCGATTCCCGTTTTATGTCCCAGCCCCATTTTTGTGGCGTAGTAAGCCAGCCGGTCGATGCCCAGCCTCATGCCCACGTTGTAGAAAAAAATATCGCAGGATTCCATGATGGCTTTACGAAGATTTACGACACCGTGGGAGCTTTTTCCGTACACCCAGCACTTGAATTGCCGCCCGTAAAACGTCGCATATCCGGGACAAAACGCCGTGTAACTTTCCGGCGGCACTTTATCTTCCAGCATCGCCGTCGCCGTAATAATCTTGAACACCGACCCCGGCGCCAGTTGCGCCTGTATCGCGCGATTCAACAACGGATGCAGCGGATCTTCGTTCAGCCGCTTCCACTCTTCTTTCGAAACCCGCACGGAGAAATCGTTGGGGTCCGGCGTCGGCCGGCTCACCATCGCGAGCACTTCACCCGTCCGCGGATCCAGCGCCACCACCGCTCCCGGCCGCGTTCCCAGCGATTGTTCCGCCACTTGCTGCAGGTCGTAATCGATGGTCAGCTGAATCTGTTTTCCGGGAATCGCTTCCTGCGTGGACAGCCGGCCCACTTCCTTGCCCACGCTGTTCACGATCACGCGCCGCATCCCGTCCGTGCCCATCAACAAATCGTTGTACTGTTTTTCCAGCCCGGTCTTGCCCGCGAAATCTCCCGGACGAAATCTGCCGTTGCTCGATTCAATCTGCTGTTCGCTGACTTCCCCCACGTATCCTTCCGCGTGGGCCATGAATCCGCCGGAAATATAGCGCCGCCGCGAAATCGAAATCATTTCCAGTATGGGGATGTCCGAACGGTGCGATTCGATGAACGCGATATCCGCGTCCGAAGCTTCCGGTTTGATGATAATCGGCTGAAATTTCGGTAGGTTTCGCGTGGTGCTCAAATCGTCTTTCAAATCTTCAATCGGAATTCCCAGCCCTTCGGAGATGCCCGGAAGATTCTTGTCCACCAGAACGGGATCGTCGCGCAACAGCAGAACGCTGAACGAGGGCCGATTGTCGACCAGTACCCGCCCGTCGCGGTCCAGCATCCGCCCGCGCGGCGCGATCACTGGAATCGAGCGCACCCGGTTGCGCTCCGCCATCGACGAGTATTTCTCCGCGTCGATGACTTGCAGTTTCCAGAAGCCGATCAGCAGCAGCCCGACCATCCCCACGATAACGTAGGAAGCCATGGCCAGCCGCCCTTGCGGCAATCGATTGTCATTGCGAAACCAGTACGACACGAAGACCTCGCGCGCAAATTTTCTTCGTCAGGGCTTGGGTTGACCCGCTCCGGTAGTATCCGGAGTAAATTCGCGTCACGAAAATTTACAATTGGATTTCGATGTCCGCCGGAAGTTGCCTTTGAAAAATGCAAAACTACTATGCCGGTCCCCAAACACCGCTAACCCCTTGCTGCGTTGATGCCTTGCAGCCATTTTCAAACCTAACACCGCGATTGTGGCCCCGCAAGTCGTCCGGGGGTACAGGTTCCAGGAGTGCATTATTTTCGCGGACAAGCCGCGCGCATCCGCTGTTGCTCCCGCCGAGAGGCCACGTTAAGGTTAGCAATTCGCCGATGAACCGCGATCCTCACAAGGAAAAGCATACCCGCCTGGCCCTGGTAGGCATGTCCGGCAGCGGCAAGACTTTCTGGTCCAGGAAGTTAGCGGCCTCCGGCTGGACAGCCGTGTCCTGCGATGACCTGATCGAAAAGCGCCTGGCCCCCCGCCTGGCCGCCGGAGGCTACTCCGGCATCAACGGAGTGGCCGCCTGGATGGGCTGGCCCGACAGCCCCACCTACGCCGAGCGCGAAGCGGAATACCTGGCCGAAGAAATCTCGGTGGTGGACGAATTTCTCACCGTACTTGAAAAAGAAAACGCCTCCGCGCCTATCGTCCTCGACACCACCGGCAGCGTCATCTACGCCCAGAACAATATCCTCATGCGCCTGCGCCGCCAGATGACCGTCATCCATCTCGCCAGCACCGACAGCGAGCAGCAGCTCCTGGTGCAAAGATATCTGCACGATCCCAAACCGGTCTTGTGGCGCGGCACCTTTCACGTCAAGGACCACGAGTTTCCCCGCGAAACCGTGGCCCGCTGCTATCCGCAGCTCATCGCCCTGCGCAAAAAAAGTTACGAAACGCTCGCCCACCATTCCGTGCAGGTCGCCGCGCTGCGCTCCCTCGGCGCCGGAAACGCGGATTCTCCGGACGTGGTAGAGAAATTTCTAAAAAAGATTCAAGCGCAAGAGCACCAATAGCTTTCGCAGCCGGAAAAAATTGATCACCAACGCCTGACATGAGATACCGCAGCACATCCCGGGAAGCGCCTCTAACCTCTCTCCGCGGCGCCGTCCTCCGTGGCCTCGCCCCCGACGGCGGCCTGTACATGCCGGTAGAAATCGCCAGGCGCACTCCGGAAGAGCTGGAAGAATTCCGCCGCCTTCCGTTCACTGAGGTCTGCTTCCGCGTGGCGCGCCCATTCGCCGGCCCCGAAGTCCCCGAAGAAGTCATGTGGCAGGTCGTCAGCGAAGCCATCAATTTCCCCGTAAAGCTAGTCTCCCTCTCACCGGGCCTCCACATCCTCGAGCTTTTTCACGGCCCCACTCTCGCCTTCAAGGATTTCGGCGCGCGCTTCATGGCCCGCCTGATGGGCTACTTCGTGCGTGACGAAACCCGCACCCTCACCGTCCTGGTCGCCACTTCCGGCGACACCGGCAGCGCCGTGGCCCACGGTTTTCTGCGCGTCCCGGGCATTCGCGTGGTGATTCTCTATCCATCAAAGCGCATCAGCGAAGCCCAGGAAAAACAATTCACCACCCTCGGAGAAAATATCACCGCGCTCGAAATCCAGGGCAGCTTCGACGATTGCCAGCGCATGGTGAAACAGGCCTTCAGCGACGTGGAGCTCAACAAGCGTGCCTTCCTCACCAGCGCCAACTCCATCAACATCGGCCGCCTGCTGCCGCAAATGTTCTATCACGTGGCCGCCTACCGCCAGTTGCCCGTAGCCTCCGTCCCGCTGATCGTTTCCGTCCCCAGCGGCAATTTTGGAAATCTCACCGCAGGCCTCTTCGCCAAGCGCATCGGCTTGCCCGTCGCCAGGTTCATCGCCTCCACCAACGCCAACGATGTCGTCCCCGAATATCTGCGCAGCGGAAAATTCGCGCCCCACCCCGCCGTCGCCACTCTCTCCAACGCTATGGATGTCGGCAATCCCAATAATTTCCCCCGCCTGCTCGATCTATGCCGCAATCGCCTCGACATGGTGCAAAAAGAAATCTGGGGCAACGGCGCCACAGACGCCGAAACCCTCGCCGCCATGAAAATGGTTTACGAAAAATTCAATTACATCGCCGATCCCCACACCGCCGTCGGCATCCTCGGCTGGGAAGCCTATCGCAAAGCCCATCCCGAGCCCGCCCAGGGCCTCGTCCTCGCCACCGCCCATCCCGCAAAATTCGCCGAAGTCGTCCAGCACGCCATCGGCGTCGCCCCCAGCCTCCCCGCCCGCCTCGCCTCCTACCTCCAGCGCGACAAACTCTCCATCCCCATGCCCAAGACCTACGACAACTTCAAACAATTCCTATTGGCGCATTGAAGCACCGAGGATGCCCATTAAGTTGTCAGAGCTTTTTGGTACGAATCAGGACTTACGCAAACGATCCAACAGCATAAACAGAAACACCGCGACCACCGCATTCACCAGCGCGGCAATCGCCAGGTGCATTGTGAACCACGTGCTCGACTGCGCCAGCAAAATCCGCCGCGTCAGCAGCACAATCCCCTGGTGCAATCCAAAAAATATAATGGTCAGCGCAAACCGCGCCGCGGGATGCTCAGTATCCAGCCGCGCCCCGATGGAAGACGCCAGATACCCGATAAACGTTTTCGCAATGCCGTACAAACCCAGCGGCACCGTCGGCCCGCTCAAGCTGTCCTGCAGCAACCCGATCATCATCCCCAGCAAAAGCCCCGTCGACGGGTTCCGCCGGCTCAACCCGAAATAAATCGTAATCAGCAGCGGCATATCTAACATCGACGCTTTTTCGAAATAAACCGGCACGAAAGCCTGAAACATCAGCGCCAGAAGCGTCGCGCCGACAATCGCTCCGCCGCGAAACTTGTGCACCTCAATGTGCGCTTCCATGTTGCGAATATCGAAGGTGTCGTTCATTGCGGCTTCACCGCCGCGGTTTTCGGGTCCGCAGCCGTTGGCGCTGCACCCGTGGGATTCCCACTCCCTGGCACAGCGCCTTTATTTTCGCCGCCTGATGATTTCACCGGCTCCGGCGGCGTCTGCTTCAGTTGCAGCGGTTGCAAACTCAGCAGCACAATCACTTCTTCCAGGCGCGCCAGATTCGCCGAAGGCCGCACCCGAATCGTCTTGAACGGGTTTCCCGGTTTAATTTCCGCGATCGTCCCAATCGGCAAATCGCGCGGAAAAATCTTGTCCATCCCGCTGGTCACCACCCGCTCCCCAAGGTTCACCACGTCATCGTTCGCCACGTACTTCATCACCAGTAGCGGCTCGCCCGCTCCGCCCACCGGGCTCTGAATCCGTGAATCGCCCAGCATCGCGCCCACCCCGCTGTCTTTATCAGTCAGCAGCAGCACCTCGCTGGCGTCGTCGTAAACCTCCACGACTTTTCCCACCACGCCTTCCGGCGTGATCACTCCCATGTTTTTCTTGATACCATCCTTCGACCCGCGGTCCAGCACGATTCCTTCACTCGCGGTCCCCGCGCTTGTAGCAATCACCCGCGCGCTCAGCAACGGCACGTTTTCATGCGATTTGCGAAAGTTCAGCAGCAACGCCAGCCGGTCGGCTTCCGCGGCCTTGCTCTGCAGCTGATCCACTTTCATTTTCAGTTCGGCGTTATCGCGGCGCAGTTGCTCGTTATCCCGGGAAGTATTCTGCAGCGCGAAATAATGCCGCCACGTATCCCGCAGGCTCCCGATGCCATGCGACCCCGCCCGCTCAAACGGCGAAAACGCTCCCACCGTCCACACCCGTATCAATCGCCCTTCCGCATCGCGCTTGATCTGCAAAGCCAGCAGCAGAATCTGCAGCACCACCACGCCGGCAAGCAGAAAGATGGATTTATGACGAGAGGCGACCATTTTTTTAAAGTGTTAAGTGAAAGTAAGAGTTCTCAGTCGATGCAAACTTGCCGCAGCAGGCGGAAATCACTCAGCATTTTTCCCGTACCCAGCACCACCGAAGCCAGCGGATCGTCCGCAATCGATACCGGCAACCCGGTTTCCTCGCGTATCCGCTTGTCCAGATTTTTCAGCAGAGCCCCTCCACCCGTCAGCACAATGCCCCGGTCGCTGATGTCCGCCGAAAGCTCCGGCGGCGTGCGTTCCAGCGCCACGCGCACCGCGTTCAAAATCGTAGCCACGCATTCACCCAGCGACTCGCGGATTTCGCTGTCGTCAATCGTCACCGTTCGCGGAACGCCTTCGATCAGGTTGCGCCCTTTCACTTCCATGGTCAGCGGCTTTTCCAGCGGATACGCCGAGCCGATTTCCATCTTGATCTGTTCCGCGGTTCTCTCGCCTACCAGCAGGTTGTACTTACGCTTCAGGTATTGCATCACCGCTTCATCCATTTCGTTGCCGGCCACGCGCACCGATCGCGAATACACAATCCCGCTCATGGAGATGACCGCGATATCCGTCGTCCCGCCCCCGATGTCCACCACCATGTTGCCCGAGGGCTCTTCAATCGGCAGACCCGCGCCAATCGCCGCCGCCATCGCTTGCTCCACCAAATACACTTCGCTCGCTCGCGCCCGATAAGCGGAGTCCTGCACCGCCCGTTTTTCCACTGGCGTAATTTCGCTCGGCACTCCGATCACAATCCGCGGATGCACCAGCACTCGCCGGTTGTGCGCTTTCTGAATGAAATATGTCAGCATCTTCTCGGTGACTTTGAAGTCCGCAATCACTCCGTCTTTCATCGGCTTGATAGCCACCACGTTCCCCGGAGTGCGCCCCAGCATCTCTTTGGCTTCGCGCCCCACCGCCACCACTTCTCCCGTGGATTTATTTATCGCCACGATGGACGGCTCATTCACCACAATTCCTTTGCCGGCCGCAAACACCAGCGTGTTCGCCGTGCCCAGATCGATGGCCAGGTCGGAGGAAAATAAACTGAAAACCGACCGCAGGTTGTAACCGTTCTTATTCATTCCCCCGTCTCCCTGAAATCCGTCTCACTCGGAAAAAATTCCGAGCGCCCTCTGCAATTCCGAATCCGCTTCCATTCTCCACCGCTGTAACACACAACGCAAAGTAACGCGCTCAACAGAAAAAATTTACTTGGGCACCACGATGGATACCTGCTGCTTGGCCGTCCCTCCGCGCCGGTTCGAACCAATAATCGAAATAGTGTGCTGCCCCGGCTCCAGCGGCTCGGTGAAGTGCCGAAACGTCCCGTCCCGCGCAATATTCGGCACCGACTGCCCGTTCACGATCAGCGCCGCACCCGGTTCCGTGCGCCCCACAATCTCCGCCACTCGCCCGTGCAGTTGCGTCCCGTCGATCTCCAGCAGCATGTCCTGCGATTTTCCCTGCGCCACCAGCGTGAACTGAAAATTTTCGCTGACTTCGCTGGTTTCCTTCTTGGCGTTCTGCGCCGTCACGTTCCAGAAATATTCCCCCGGATCCAGCCCCACGATATCCGCCGACGTCCCCGCAACCTTGGCCTGTTTCGCGATCGCCCGAAACGACGTCGTGGTGCTTAGCCGCAGCGTGTACGACACTGCGTCCGGCACCGCCTTCCACTCGAAATGTACTGGCGTGATTTTGGGCTTCTCATTAATAATCGGCGCCAGGTTCAAAGGTTCCACCAGCGACGGCGGCGCCAGCACGTTCGACGTCTGAATCGGTCCACCCGTAGGGAAGCTCGCTCTCTCCCATTGCGTCAATTCAATCTTCTGCCCGGCGCGCTCCACTTCCGCGGACCCGGTCGAAACCGTAATTTCGTGATTGTTGCCCTTCGGATCATTTTTGACCGATGCGCGGCTGTTCTCATGCAACTGCGCGCTCGCATCTTCCACGTTCACCGCCGCCTTCGATCCCGGCGAACTCCAGTTCGGCGTGGCCAGGTCCACTGATCCGGTGCTGATGCGCATAGCTACGCTGGTCGGCTTATTGCTCGCCATCGAATTTTCTTCCACGGTAACCAGCGTGTCGGACTTCACCGTATACGTCGTGCCGTCCGCAAACGTAATCCGCGCCGCGCTATCCGCGCCGGTCTGCACAAAATCGCCTTTATCCAGCAGCGTCTTGAAGTCCGCCGTCACCCACTGCACCGAATTCACCTTCTTGATCTGTACCTTGCCGTCTAGGTTCACGAACTTCGCCTGCATTTGCGAAAGCGACAGGTTCTCGGTATCCGGCGCTGCAATCGCGTTGCTCACCTTGTGATACACCGTGGAATACAGATCCGGCGAAATCAGGTACACCACTCCGAAGATCAACCCGGCGACGATGAGGATGTACAGCATCACCGTCTTGTACGTCACCGCGTGCCAATACACCTGTACCCGCGGCGCCTTGGAAGGCGCAGTCGTGTGCTTCGGCTCGATGGGTGCTTGTACGGGCACGAGTTAGGGCGCTGATTGCTCCAATTTTGAAATCTAGCACAGCGATTTGTGCCCCGTTCGACGCGCCTTCCGCGTCGTAGTCAAACTGCAAATAGCGAATGCGCACATCGGCCGCCGCGGCCAAAAATAACCGGCACTCTTAAGCCGGTTTTAACGCCTGTTTTCCACCCGATGCCCGACCTGTGCGCGCCCTGTGTCCGATTGTCATTGAGGGGAGAGCGTGGTTCCCCTATAATTTGACGTTCGTTTGGTGACGGGAGACACTGACTGCATGGCTGGTCCAACAGATAATCGCAAACTCGGGTACCGCATATTTCTGGGAGCTGTCGTCGCGGTCCTCGGCGGGAGCATGCTCCTCTATCTCGTGCCGCAAACGCCCGGCACCGGCGAAGCCGCCACCGATACGGTAGCCAAGGTCGGAGATCAGTCCGTCACTCTCGGCGAAATCCGTCAGCAACTCGCGCAAATCGAACAGCGCAACCAGGTCCCCAAGCCGCTCGAGTCCCTCTACGCCCGCCAGATCCTCAATCAGCTCGTCTTTGAAAAAGAACTGGAATACGAAGCCAAGCGCCTGGGCATCACCGTCTCCGACCAGGAACGCGCCGACCGCATCAAGCAATACGTTCCCACCGCCTTTACCGGCGGAACTTTCGTCGGCATGGACCGCTATTCCACCGAAGTGCAGTCACGCTTCCAGCTTACTGTCCCGGTTTTTGAAGACCTCATTCGCCAGGGCTTGCTCGAGGAAAAATTTCGTCGCCGCGTCACTGATGGCATCAGCGTGGGTCCCGCCGAACTGCAGGATGAATTCCGCTACAAAAACGAAAAAATTAAACTCGACTACGTGCTGATCAAGCCCGAAGACTTGGCCGCCAAGCTGAATCCCTCGGACACCGACATCAAAGCCGAGTACGAGAAAAACAAGGCCCACTATCAGGTTCCCGAAAAGCGCGTAGTGCGCTACGGCCTGCTGGACACCACCCAGATGCGCCGCGCCATTCAGATTTCCGATGACCAGCTGAAAGTGCAGTATCAGGCCAACATCCAGCAATATCAGGTCCCCAACCGCGTGCACGTCGAACACATACTGTTCATGACCGTGGGCAAGACCGACGCGGAAGTTGACGAGATCAAAAAGACCGCCGCAGACGTGCTCGCCCAAACCAAGAAAAAAGGCGCCAACTTCGAAGACCTGGCCAAAAAATATTCCCAGGATCCCGGCACCAAGGAAAAGGGTGGCGACCTCGGGTGGCTCACCCAGGGTCAAACCGTCCCCGAATTTGAAAAGACCGCCTTCGGCCTCGATAAGGGCCAGATTTCCGATCTGGTCCGCACTCAGTACGGCTTTCACATCATCAAGGTCCTCGACAAGGAAACCGCGCACACCAGGCCTTTTGATGAAGTCAAAGACTCCATACGCGCCCCCTTGATGTTGCAGGAAGCCGACAAGCAGGCCAGCGACACCGCCGACCAGCTCGCCAAAGCCATTCGTCAAAGCAACAAGGTTTCACTCGACGATTTGGCCAAGCAATATCACCTGACCGTATCGGAAACGCGCCCGGTCAGCGCTGCGGACCCCGTCCTGGAGCTGGGCAACTCCAAGGAAGTGAAAGACGCCATCGTCCGCCTGCGGCCCGAAGAGCTCAGCCTGCCGCTACGCACGGACCGTGGCTACGTTGTCTTGTCCGTCAAACAGATTCTGCCCGCCCACCAGGGCTCTCTCGAAGAAGTACGTGCCCAGGTGATCGACGATCTCAAGCAGGACATTTCCGGCAAGTTGGCCAAGACCAAAGCCGACGACCTAGCCAAGCGCGTTAAAGCCGGCGAAAAATTCGATGCTGCGGCGAAAGCCTTGGGACTGGACCCCAAAACCAGCGAATCTATCTCACGAAATGACTCCATCGCTGGAGCCGCCAGCGGAAAACAGTTGGCTGGCGCATTCCAGATGAAGCCCGGCGACGTTGGCACTCCGCTCAGCCTCGGCACCAACTGGATGGTCTATCGCGTAGACTCCAAAGAGGAGCCTAATCCCGCCGATTTCGACAAACAAAAGAAGGCCCTCGCCGGTCAACTGCTGCAAACCAAGCGAACCGTCGCATTTGAAGCCTTCAAGACCGCTTTGGAAAACAGGCTGAAACAGGAAGGCAAAGTGAAACTCATGCCCGACAAGCTCGCTGGCTTCGGCAGCTTGAGCTAGTTAAATATATGAATACAAGTAGTTTACGGCTAGTAACCGAGTTCGCTCGGTCCTCTTGCCTTTCCTTCCGCGCCTCGATACCATAGTCACGTCCCCAATGACAGCTTTCCTTGTAACTCCGCGCCCCGCTGCATTCCCAGGCGCTGTGGCTTTCTGCGGGACGTTTCAGGTTGGCTCGTTACGTTCAGAGGCTCAGTGAAAACCAAGACTGCAGTTCGCGGTAATCCCGTGCGCAACACTTACCGTTGCAGCATGGAGAGGAATCAGTCTGGCAAGTACTGCGTGCGCATCCAGGTGCGCTATCCGCGCCATGCCTGGACCCTCGACGTCTTCTTCCTGGCATCTTCCTTTAACCGCTCCATGACCAAGCTCGAAGAAGCTCTCGATTTCCTGCAACGCAATGAAGAAAAACTGTGGTTCTGGGGCGTCGACCGCGCCGAAGACATGGGTTTCTCCGCCGAATTTCTCCGCGAAGCCGGACTGACCCTCGATCGCCGCGGCGAATTCCCGCGCAAAGCCACCAATCTTTCCGTCGAGCCCGAGTCCGAAGTCCCCGCCTTCGCCCTGGGCCCCATGCGTCGCGGCCTAGCCGAATCCGTCGAACAACCCCGCGTCCTCGCCGCCGGCGACTAATCCTCGGATTTCCGCCACTCCCGAGCCAACAAAATGAGTCTTGACGGCAATTCGTTTTGTGGGTCGCGCCTTTAGGCGCGACATTAGCCAGTCAATAAACAAGGGGCTTCAGCCCCTGAAGCTCCCTGGCCTGCCCTCTTTTCCGTATTGACTTCGTTCCTCGCCTCGCCCATCATTCGCCGGGTTCCGTGCGCGAACCGCGCGCGAATGAGGAAAGAAAAATGAAAAAAAATCTCTATCTAATGATTTTGGCGTTACTGGTCGGAGCTATCGCAATTCCCGCTCCGGCGCACGCAAATCAATCCACCGATCAGACCCAGACCGATTCCACCACCAAGAAAAAGATAAAAAAGAAAAAGCCCGCGGCTGACTCCACAGATTCCACCGCAACCCCCAAAACAACCGGTAAATCCACAACTTCAAAAAAGACCACCACCAAAAAGAAGACCGATTCCGCTACGGCCGCGGACACCGATAAGGCCTCAACTTCTACCACCACAAAAAAATCGAAGAAAAAGCCTGCCGAGACTGCCGGCGCCGACAGCACCACTTCCGCCACTAAGACCAAAAAGAAAAAGAGCACGAAGGCAGATTCCACAGCCGACGCCGCGACACCCGACGCCGGTTCCGCCACCGCGGAAAAGAAAACCACCAGGAGCAAAACGAAAAAGAGCACGACTCCCGACTCCACCGCTGCCGCCGCGACCCCCGCCGCTACGGAAAAGAAGACCACCGCAGCGAGCAAGCGCAAAACCAAGGCCGAAAAGGCCAAGGAATCCAGCGCGGCGTCAACTCCTGCTGCGGAAACTCCGGCGAAAAGCCCAACGGCCGCCGCCAATTCCGGCAACACTACCAGCGCAAGAACACCAGAGTCGAAAGTAACCGCGAAACCCACTCCCACAAGCGCTGACGCGGAGCCGACTCCCAAATCGCCCACTGCCGCGGCCAACTCCGGCAACACCACCAGCGCCCGCACTCCGCCCAGCGCCAAAACAGAGGAAGCTCCGCCAGCCAACAGCAGCGGCATGGTGTGGGTAAATACCGATTCCGGCATCTACCACAAGTCGGGTAGCCGCTGGTACGGCAAGACCAAGCAGGGCAAATACATGACTGAAGCCGACGCCCAGAAAGCTGGCTACCGCGCTTCAGAAAAGAATTAGCAACGATCTTTGTTCAGCAGTGTTAATGCAAGTGTTCTTGTAAATGATGAAGAAAAATCAGAAGGAGAGAAAATCAATGACCAAAAATATGCTTCGCTTGCTGTTGGTTTCCGTAGTTCTGTTTTGCGGCATGAACCTTTTAATTTCTCAACCCAAGGCCAACGCAGCGCCAACCACTTCGCTCGCAGCTGCGGCCGCCATTCCTGCCGACGACTTGGTCGACCTGAATTCCGCCACCCTGGAGCAATTGAAAGCCCTCCCAGGCATCGGCGACGTCTACGCCCAGAAAATTATTGATGGCCGCCCCTACGCCAAGAAAACCGACCTGACCCGCAAGAAAATCATTCCCATGGCCACCTACAAAAAGATCGCAGACAAAGTCATCGCCAAGCAAAAGTAAGCCAGCGTGCGGTGACGAACCGACCAACCGACCGACCGACCGCTAGTTGTTTCCTTGGGAGGCGGGGGCTTCAGCCCCCGCACCACCTCTCAATATCAAAGGGGCTTTAGCCCCTGAAGCCTCGTTTGGCTCCGCGCCTCAATTTCTCTTCGACCGCAGTTACGGATATGTTATAATACATGAAGGGTAAACTTGTGACCGCGTTCCCGCAACAAAAACCAAGTAAAAATTTCCCTATGGCAGTTGACCGCTCAACTACCTTTTGAAGCCCCTTAGTTGAACGCTCAACTAAGTAAAAGTTCCAGTACCACCTTAATAAACTCAACAACATCAACATTTCCCAAAATGGCAACGCTCACTTGTCACGCAGGATCACTTCACCGTGTCCGACCATCTGGTCGTTCAGCCATAGCCGGTACTTGTACGTCGCCGCCTTGATCCCCGGCCGCGCCGGCCCGCTCAGCAGCCGCATCCCCGCGGGCGCCTGAAACACGTTGGAGGAAAATGGGCAGCGATTCACATCGAATTCCACGCGCAAATTTCCCGCGTCGGAAATCCAGGAAACTTGGTCCCCGTCATCGAGCACCACGGTTTGGGGTATCAACCCCACAAGTACCGGCCGTTCAGCCATTGTTTCGTTAGTCCTCTGATCTCTAGCGATGTGTAGAATCTCGCGTCATTATTCTCATCCGACGCGCGGCGTGCGAGGAACGATAGCACATTCGAGCCGCCGATTTTTTCTCGCGCGCCTGCGCGGCTAACAAAAGTGTGAAGTTCGCGCTGCAAATTTGTGTACAGCTGTTCCCGGGTACCCTTGACCGCTCCGCTGGCGACCCGTACACTGGTTGTGCAGGGTTTCTTCAACACGCGAAATTTTCCGCATCGTTTGCTTAGTCTGCATCGTTGCCCTGAAACGACTCTGCGCTCGCAGAACATGCTTGGAAGCGCCCTTGTTTGGAACAGGACGCGGAAGGAAACGCTCTTAATGGCTACAGCTTCACGCGCGTGGTCCATACCACTGCCGAACGGCTCTCGCATCTCGGTGCTGATGTCTTTGCCGTTTGCGTTGGTGCACCTCGCCTCGCTCTTGATCTTTTTCATCCCATTTCATTGGTATTACCTGGTTTCCTGCCTCGGACTTCTGGCCGTGCGCATGTTTTTCGTCACCGCCGGTTACCACCGTTATTTTTCGCATCGCGCGTTCAAGACCAGCCGCGTTTTCCAATTCATCATCGCCTTCATCGCCATGACCTCGGCGCAGAAGGGCGTGCTGTGGTGGGCCGCGCATCATCGCCATCATCATCGCCACTCCGACCAGGAGCTGGACTTGCATTCGCCGAGCTTGTTCGGATTTTTCTGGTCCCACGTGGGCTGGATCATGTCGGATAAATACAACGACACCCGCCTGAACTACATCGGCGATTTTGCCAAATATCCAGAGCTGCGCTGGCTCAACAAATACCACATGGTTCCCCCGGTGGTTTTGGCGGCGGTGATCTGGTTGATAGGCGGCTGGCAGCTGTTCATCTGGGGATTCTGCCTGAGCACCGTGCTGTTGTGGCATGACACATTTACGATCAATTCGCTCTCCCATTTGTTTGGCACGCGGCGTTATGAAACGACGGACACCAGCAAAAACAACTGGTTCCTCGCGCTGCTCACGCTGGGCGAAGGCTGGCACAACAATCATCACCACTTCATGGCTTCCGCGCGGCAGGGCTTTTTCTGGTGGGAAGTGGACATCACCTACTACACCCTCAAAGTGCTTTCGTGGTTCGGCATCGTGTGGGATTTGCGCAAAGTACCGGTCCACTTGTTGAGCGAAGAAAAACTGGCCGCCTAAATCGCTTTTCATAACTCGCTGCAAGATTTCGCGGGACTGACATTCGTGCCAGTCCCGTTTTTCTTGCGGCAACCGCGCGATCGATTCAGCTCGCAAATGCCGCGAGCATTCCAGCCAGCCAATTTGACCGTTGCGCCTGGCCTGCGAGATGGGCGAAAATCTACTCCCGCCGCGCTTTTCTCTCCTTGAAAGGCGCAAGCGGACGTCCCCCAGGTACCTCGCGATCTAGAAGGGCAAGCCATGACGCAACAAGTCGGCGAATTAAATCCACCGGTCCGGTTGATGCTCACGCCCGGCCCGTCCTCCATCGACCCGCGCGTTTACCGCGCCATGGCCGCGCCGCTCGCGGGCCATCTCGATCCATGGTTCAAGACCTGCATGGACGACACCCAGCTTCTGTTGCGCCAGATTTTTCAGACCGAAAACAGATTGACGATGCCGCTGTCGGCCTCAGGTTCCGGCGGGATAGAAGCCTCGGTGTTGAACACGCTGGAAGATGGCGACGAAGCCATCGTGGCGGTGAACGGCCTTTTTTCCGATCGCATGTACGAGATCGCGCAGCGCACCAGCGCAAAGATTACGAAAGTGGAAGCTCCTTACGGTAAAACGGTCGACCCCGAAGATGTGCGCCGCGCCGGCAAGGGCGAAAAAATAAAAATTATCGGCTTGGCGCAGGGCGAAACTTCTTCTGGCGTACTCACCCAGCTTGCCGACTTCCGAAAAGTTGCCGACGAACTTGGCGCGCTGCTGATTGTGGATGCGGTGGCTTCGCTAGCTGCCGTACCCCTGAACGTGGACCGCGAGCGCGTGGACATCTGTTTCAGCGGAACGCAGAAAGCCATCAGCGCGCCGCCGGGCATGTCCCCGATTACCGTGAGCCCGCGTGCGGAAGAAGTGTTTCGCACCCGCAAAACAAAGGTGCAAAGCTGGTATTTCGATTTGACCACCGCCATGAATTACTGGGGCAAAGAGCGCCTCTATCATCACACACCCCCCATCAGCCTGATCTATGCGCTGCGCGAAGCCATGCGCATCGTGATGGAAGAAGGCCTGGAGACCCGCTGGGCGCGACATCGCACCAATCAACTGGCCTTGATTGCGGGACTGGAAGCCATGGGGCTGGAGCTGCTGGTGAAAAATCCGGCAGAGCGTTTGCCGACGGTGACGGCGGTGATGATTCCAAAAGGAATCGACGACGGCCGGGTGCGCGCGCAACTGCTCGACGAATTCAACATCGAAATCGCCGGTGGGCTTGGTCCATTGAAGGGCAAGATCTGGCGCGTCGGTTTGATGGGATATTGCAGCCAGAAACCCAACGTGTTGCTGTTCCTTGCGGCGCTGGAGAAAGTATTGGCGGAGCTGGGCTTTCATCTTCCAGCGGGCGCGGGCGTGGCGGCCGCAATCCGCAATTACACCCAGGTGGAGACCGCCTCGGCGGCATCCCGCTAGCTCTATTGTGAAAAACTGCGTACCCTGTTGTTGAACAACTCATGCATGCACCATCGCCAGCTTCGGGAGAACGCGTGACCACACGTCCAGTATTAGCCAACGCCGGCGCGATGAAAGAATTCGTGGGCGCCTTCGCAGTCACCTCAAAACTAACCGGCCACGTTTACCAGTGCCGCTTTTCCTACCTGTGGAATGGCATCGCCACCCGCCACAGCGACACCATCGACACGAAATTCTTCGTCGACGGCGACGTCGTCACCGTAGGGCTGGCGCACAACGCTTTCGTCGAGTTTCGCGAGCGCCACAAGCGCGATTTAACGGATCGCGAGGCAAGTTTCGTGGCCGCCGACTATTTGCGGGAAAGACTGGAAGAGGAAGACGTTCGCCCGCTCTACGACGTGACCCATGAAGACGTCACCCGAGTGATCGAACAGGTCGGCATCAAGTAATTCCCGCGCCGATGCAACAGAGTTGCGGCAGAATAGACCGCAGATGAAGCCTTTTTCTTCCACCACAACTGTCACCACCACCAGCGACCGCTTAACCACCGTGCTTTCCTACGGCGCGTTGCTGTTGCTGGGCTACGTGGTGTTTCTAATTTTCGAGCCGTTCCTCGTGCCGCTGACGTGGTCGGCGGTACTGGCAATTTTTTTCTATCCGGTGCACGAGCGCCTGGCCAGGCGCATGCGCCCGTCGTGGGCGGCGCTGCTGAGCACCCTGGGCGTGACGCTGCTGCTGATCGTGCCCACGCTGGTGGTGCTGTCCTACACCGCCAAGCAAGCCATCGACGCTACGGCACGATTGCAAACCGCGCTGATGAATCCTGAAAGCCAATTACCCGCTGAAGTGATCGCGCGAGTGCGCGCCGAACTACCCGAGGCATGGCAAGCGACGGATTTTTCCGAGCCGCTGCGTCAGGGCGCCGAAAAGATCGCCACGTTTCTCGCCGGAAAATTCGGCGCGCTGGTAAAAAACCTGGTCAGCTTTTTTGTGGCGCTGTTCATTCTGGTATTCGCGCTGTTTTTCATGTTTCGCGACGGCGAAGACGTGGTGCGCGGGATCAAGCACTTATTCCCGTTCGACCGCTCCATTCAGGAAGAAATGCTGGCGGAATCGAAAGAGCTGGTCTTCGCCAGCGTGGCGGTGGGACTGCTGGTGGCCGGAATCCAGGGCACGCTGGGCGGTATAGCGTTTGGGATTGCCGGAATTCACTCCCCGATTTTCTGGGGAGTGGTGCTGGCATTTTTCTCACTCGTCCCGGTGGTGGGTTCGGCGATGATCTGGCTGCCGACCGCTTTATGGCTGGGATTCAGCGGACACTGGGGCAAGGCTGTTTTGATCATGGGCGTTTGCGGCGCGTTGGCGGGCACCGTGGATAACATCATCAGGCCGCTGCTGCTGCGCAATCGCACGCAATTGAACCCGCTGCTGTTGTTTATCGGCGTGCTTGGAGGCCTGTCGGTCTTTGGCTTGCTGGGGCTGGTGGTTGGGCCGGCCATCGTGGCCGCGGCAATGGGCGTGTTTCGCGTGCACATGCTGCATCGCGAAGATGTGGCGGCGGCACGAAGCCTATCGCCGGGTGCGTCCATCTGATGATCCAACTGATGACATGCGCACGCAGCAGAAAAACTGGACCGTAACCTGATGCTCAACGGCGCGTCCAAAATAGGATGCGCACACCTTTGCGTATGCTAGAGTACCCCGCTCGATGACTTCCACGAACATCAAGGCCGCTCCGGCGCACCCAGAGTTGCCGCCCGCAAAATTACGGTGGCGCTGCGAGCTGTCGCGCATTCCGTTTGAAACCACGGCGCAGGCGGAGCTGCGCGAAGGCTTCATTGGACAGGAACGCGCGCTGCGGGCATTGAAGATGGGCGTGGAGCTTTCCGCGCCGGGCTACAACGTTTTCGTTTGCGGGCTGGCGGGAACCAGCCGCGGCGGCACCATCGCCAGCATGATCGAGAAATTGCATCCGCGCACCAAGCAATCGCTGGATCGCTGTTACGTGAATAATTTCAAAATCGCCGACCGCCCGCGGCTACTATCGCTGACGCGCGGCCAAGCCAACGGCTTCAAGAAAGATATGCAGGCGGGAATCGATTTTCTGCGCCGCCGCATTCCGCAGGTGTTTGAGGGCGAGCCCTTTCAGCGGCAAAAAGGAAGGATCGTAGAGCGCTTTACCGTGCGCGAGAAAGAACTGATGGACGATTTCACGCGGCGCATCGCGCGCGAGCAGTTCGCGCTGGGGCACATGCAGGTGGGCGCTGTAGCTCTGCCGGAAATCTTTCCAGTGTTGGAAGGCCAGATGGTGCCCATCGAAGACATTTCCAAGATGGTGCACGAGGGAAAGCTGGAAGCTCCGGTCGCGGAGGCCATCGAGAGGAAGTACGAGCAATTCCGCCAGGAATTCACGGTGGTGTACCGCAAGACGCTGACACTGTCGCGCGAATTGGCCAGCGAGCTGAGCTACCTGGAGCAGGAAGCGGCTTCCGTGTTGGTGGATGGCGCGATCGAAGAGCTGAAAGAAAAATATCCGGGCACCGGCGTGGCCGATTATCTGGAAGAGGTTCGCCACCACCTGCTCGATAACCTCGGGCCCTTCAAAGAGCGCGAAGGAGAAAGCGAATCGGAAGGCGGCAGCGAGCCGCCGGACGGTTTGCCTAAGCTGCCGGGCTTCCCGGAGCGCGATCCCTTTCGGGTGTACGGCGTGAACGTGATTCTTGCGCACGGCGAGGAAGACCTCTCGCCGGTAATTTTTGAAACCACGCCGACTTACGCCAATCTTTTCGGCACGATTCAACGCGCCTACGACACCCGCGGCGGATGGACCAGTGACTTCATGGATTTGCGCGGCGGGTCGCTGCTGCGCGCCGACGGCGGCTTTCTGATCATGTATTCGCTGGAAGCGCTGTCGGAAACGGGCGTGTGGCGCGCGCTGAAACGGACGCTGAATCACAGCCGCCTGGAAATCCAGCCGCTGGAAATGTTTTATCCCTTTGGCGGTAGCGCGTTGAAGCCCGAAGCGGTGCAACTGGACGTGAAAGTGATTTTGATCGGGGACCGCGAACTGTACGAAGTGCTGTACCAATACGAAGAGGATTTTCGCAAGATTTTCAAAGTGCGCGTGGAATTCGACGAAGAAATGCACATGAGCGATGGAGTCATCGCGGAATACGCGGGGCGTTTGCGCGCGCTGTGCGAAAAAGAAAAATTGTGGCCCTTCGATCGCGGCGCGTTCGCCGCCATGCTGGAATACGGCGTGCGGCGGGCCGGGCGCCGCAATAAGGTGACGGCGCGCTTCGTGGACATGGCCGACCTGGCGCGCGAGGCGCATTATGCCGCGGTGGCCGCGGGCGAATCGGTGGTGCGCGCCGCGCATGTGCGCGAGGCGCTGGCTTCGAAGATGGAGCGGCACAACCTGATCGAAACGCGCGTACGCGAGATGATTGAAGAGGGAACTTTGCTCGTCGATGTCTCCGGCGAGCGCGTGGGACAGGTGAACGGGCTGAGCGTGCTGGAGATTGGCGGGTACGCGTTCGGCAAGCCGGTGCGCATCACCGCGTCCGCCGCGCTGGGAAAAGCGGGGCTGATCAATATCGAGCGCGAAGCGAATTTAAGCGGGCGCTTTCACGACAAGGGCGTGCACATCATTTCGGGATTTTTGCGCACACGCTTCGCGCAAGACACGCCGCTATCGCTGGCCGCCAGCATC
>JBBRZT010000012.1:0-27782 GCA_038236395.1 Candidatus Acidiferrales bacterium | reverse complement strand
GGCGGCTAAATTAGCGCCGAATCTTCCGTTATTCGCGGGAGGAAAATCCATGGGCGGACGGATGACTTCGCTGGCCGCCGCGGAACAAATTCTGGAAAGTATCAGTGGCTTGGTATTTTTTGGGTTCCCGCTGCATCCGCCTCAGCGGCCCGGCATAAAACGCGCCGAGCACTTGAAACTCGTAAAGCAGCCGATGCTTTTTCTCCAAGGCACGCGCGATGAGCTGGCCGACCTGACACTGTTGCGCCCCATCTGCGAACAACTCGGCTCGCAAGCTACTCTGTATATCATCGAAGGCGCCGATCATTCTTTCCACGTGCTCAAGCGCTCCGGCAAAACCGACGCCGAAGCGCTGGGCGAATTGGCACGCACTGTCGAAGTATGGACCGCAGATCAGAGCGCTCCGGCAACCGCGAAAGAATCCACCCGGCCCGCCAGACCATAAACCAAATCCGCCCGCGTCAAAAACCTCCTGAACAATGAATAGATGTGTCGATCTGCCCTTTCCTTGTTCGACGTGTAAGTGAGCACAGCAAACGTCAGCAAGGAGGCAGTCATGAACACAAAACACATCAACCTTCATACTTCCAACTCAATCTGCCCGGCCCTCTCGGGATTCGCGATCCTTTCGCTTTGCGCAAATGCACTGGACGCCGCCGCGGCACAAATTCAGCCATCTTTCTTGCGTGCTGGCCGGCGAGCTTTTCAAAGTTCTCCCGTCTATCATGCTTTCGGCATTGCAGGCGTTCGAAACGTATGCACTTGATCACGCGCAGTTTCTGGCGATTTGTCACATGCTGGTTTGCGCCTGGCCGGTGCTTCATTTCGTCTTTCGAGCGGCATAGTCCGTTTCATTGCATGCAAGGCCATAAGAATAAACTACTTAGCAGCACCTAAAATAATCCACGCTACCCGGTCGATTTCACTGTCGTTCATTCGACGTACCGATAGAGCATAGGTCGAGACATTCCAGCTGTCCTGGCCGGCTCTAAGCCAAAACCAAAGGAGAATCACGATGCGAGTGATGGTGTTCGTAAAGGCAAACAAAGACTCTGAAGCAGGAGCCATGCCCACCGAGGGGATGCTTACCGAGATGGGCAAATTCAACGAAGAACTGGTGAAAGCTGGGGTGATGCTCGCGGCTGACGGTTTGCATCCGAGCTCAAAAGGCAAGCGCGTGAAATTTTCCGGGCAGACGCGCACCGTGATCGATGGGCCCTTCTCGGAAACCAAGGAATTGATCGCCGGCTACTGGCTGTGGCAGGTGAAGTCCATCGAAGACGCGGTGCAATGGCTCAAGCGCGCCCCGTTTGACGGCGGCACGGAAGTGGAAATTCGCCCGGTCTTCGAGGCCGCGGATTTCGGCGCCGAATTAACTCCCGAGCTGCGCGCGCAGGAAGAACGCGTTCGCGCGCAGGCGGCACAGAACAAGCAGTAACTCGGCGCCGCAGCGATTCGATAAGGCTGGTTGAAAAATTATTTCGCTGGCCTTGTCGATTTAGCTGCTCTTCGTTCGACGTATCAGTGAAGTCGTTTTTAATCCGGTCGAGGCCGGAAATAAAATCAGCTGGCGACTAAGAAAACTAAAAGGGAGACGAACGATGCGATTCATGATGATTGTAAAACACGCTGAGGATTTGGGGTTTCCACCCAAGGAGTTGATGGAGGCCATCGGAAAGATAAGCCAGGAAGCCGCCTCTTCCGGCACCATGGTCGGCAACGGCGGGCTCAAACCTATGGCGCAAGGCGCGCGCGTGCAGCTCAAAGGCGGAAAGCTTTCCGTCATCGACGGGCCGTTCGCGGAAGCCAAGGAAATTATCGGCGGCTACGCGCAATTCGAATTGAAGTCCAAGGAAGAGGCGGTCGAGTCGGCGGTGCGCTTCATGGAGCTGCACAAGAAATACTGGCCGGGTTGGGAAGGCGAGACCGAAGTTCGCCTGATGTATGAGCCGGGAGAATTCCCCCTCTCGAAGTAGCAACCGTCCCTCCCGCTGACAGCGGGGTTTCCCGTCGAGGTTAGCCTGACCTGTGGAGCGGGCCCGACTTGCGCGCGCCAATCGAAGGTGCTGTCATGGTTTCTCATGGCCACCGGCAATACCCACCGCGTTGTCGAATCGATCTGGCGGATGGAGTCCGCCAGGATCATTGCCGGACTCACGCGTATTGTGCGCGATGTGGGCCTTGCCGAGGAGTTGGCGCAGGACGCTCTCGTCGCCGCACTCGAACAATGGCCGGAGTCGGGCATCCCGGACAATCCGGGCGCCTGGCTCATGGCCACAGCGAAACATCGTGCCATCGATCTGTGGCGGCGAAACAAGCGGCTGGAGCCAAAGCATGAAGAGCTCGGCCGCGAGCTGCAGGCTCAGCAGGAGACGGCCGTGGCGGATCTCCACGCAGCGATCGAAGATGAAGTGGGCGACGACCTGCTCCGCCTGGTGTTCATCTCCTGCCACCCGGTGCTCTCCAGTGAAGCCCGCGTGGCGCTCACCCTGCGTTTGCTGGGCGGCTTGACCACCGATGAGATTGCGCGCGCGTTCCTCGTCTCCGAACCTACTGTTGCGCAGCGCATCGTGCGCGCCAAGCGCACACTTTCTGAAGCCAACGTCCCGTTCGAAATTCCCCGCAAAGCCGAACTGGCGTCGCGCCTCGCTTCGGTGCTCGAAGTCATATATCTAATCTTCAACGAAGGTTATGCCGCGACCGCCGGCGGCGACTGGATGCGGCCCGCTCTTTGCGAAGAGGCCCTGCGGCTTGGACGCATCCTTGCCGAGCTGGCACCTCAAGAGCCCGAGGTTCACGGCCTGGTAGCGCTGATGGAGATTCAAGCGTCGCGCTCGAGGGCGCGCCTCGGGCCGACGGGCGAGCCGATCCTGCTGCTCGATCAAAATCGCGGGCAGTGGGACCACCTGCTGATTCATCGCGGCCTCGCGGCGCTCGATCGCGCGCAGAGGCTCGGTGGCGCTCCCGGTTGGTATGCCATTCAGGCCGCCATCGCGGCATGTCACGCGCGGGCAAAAACCGCGGAGGCAACTGACTGGCCGCGTATCGTAACTCTTTACGAGGCGCTAGCGCGCCTCGCGCCATCACCCATCGTGGAGTTGAACCGCGCGGTAGCCGTGTCCATGGCTTCCGGCCCCGCGGCAGGACTCGCAATTGTTGATCGGCTGGTCGATGAGCCGGCGCTCGCGAGCTATCACTTGTTGCCCAGCGTGCGCGGCGATTTGCTTTTCAAGCTCGAGCGATTCTCAGAAGCGCAGGTCGAATTCGAACGCGCGGCATCGCTGACGCGCAACGCACGCGAGCGCGGACTTATGCTGAACCGCGCGCAGTCTTGCGCTTAATCTTTTGCGGGCAGGGGCAACGCGCTACTTCACCCTTTCCCACACCAATTCCTGCTGTCGCACCATCATGCCCCCGCGCAAATAGGGCTTGGCAACACGCAGGACGAGCCTATCCGCGTCCAGTTGCACGATCACGCGCTCCATGCTGGCGCCGACGTCGTTAGGCGTAGAGGCCGCCTCCACATGGTGGATTACTTTGTCGCCGGAGAAAGTGTACCGCCCAGCATACGCGGTCATACTCGCGAACGCTTCTGCTCTTTCGGCTGCGGGCGCGGAGATGAAATCTGAAACAGAAAGATTTTTGCGTCCGCTCAACGTAAGGACAGCGCTCATTCGTCCGTCGGACGTGTAAGTCAAAAATCCAACAGGGTTAGGGCCCCAGGAATCACGCACCTCTCCCGTATCGGTAGTGATCTTCGCCGAAACTAATTTCCACGTACCGATGATCTTCTCGTTGGACTGTGCTGATGCTTGCGCCTGAAATGAAACAAGGGCCAGAACCATCGCAAGGATAAATCGCACCATCGATCCCTACCTTTCCTGTTCGCGAACACCCATCGAGGAGGTTTAGTCTACCACCGGCAAAAGCCGCTCCTGATGCCTTAAACGAGACCCGAAGAAGTAGACGGCAAACTGAGACGCTTCCATCGTGGAAGGGTCAAACATTTCAGCAGTCGAGGCAGACGCGACGCATTAAACTAAGCTGGTATTCATCAGGAGGCTCCAGCGTGGCATCCATCAAGCGAACTGGTTTACAACTGTTGCTGTGCACTACTTTATTTGCTGCGGGAATGGCGGTCGGATCGCTGCGCGGCGGCAGCGTGGCAGCGCAGAATAAATTTGGCCAGCCGAAAACCGTTCTTCACGTGGTGGTGTACAAATTCAAAGATGCCACTTCTGAGAACGATCGCCAGAAGGCGCTGGACGGCATCAAGGACCTGGCGCGAAGAATTCCCGGCGTGAAAAATATCTGGCTGAAAACAAATCGCAATCAGATCCGGGATTACAGCGGCGTTTATGCTATTGAATTCACTTCACCGGAAACCGCCGCCGACTACGCGGAAAGTCCGGCGCACGAAACGTGGGCAAAACAATGGGAGAGCTTGCGGGAAAACAGCTTGTCCTTCCAGGTTTCGAATCCATAGCTAGGCCTATCTAGAAGGAAGATCACCGAACCACCGTCATTCCAAATCCCGCCGTTTTTCCAGGCGGGGTGAGGAATCTGCTGTTGTCCTCAACCCAGGCGCGACCTAACTTTCGCGCGTGATTCCGTATCTGCGCCGTATCACCGAATCCATCATGCTGTCTGAAAGCAGCCGCTTGGCCCACTTCACACTTCTCGCCAGCGGCGTCACTCCATATCGCGGCTTCGGATGCGGCGCTTCAATAGCCTCCAGCATGACGCGCGCGCAATCTTCGGGCGTGGTCTTTGACTTCGTCCTGGCGCTCGAAGATCCCGCGAACGCTCCCGAATAAATTTTGGCGTAAGGGCCGGACTTGATCTTATCCGCATAAGGCTCCATCAGAGCAGCCGCGGTGTTGGCCAGATTGGTCACGATGTATCCGGGCTCGATGAGAATCACCTCCACGCCAAACGGATACATTTCGAGGCGCAGCGCGTTGCTCAGCCCTTCCAGAGCATGCTTGCTGCTGCTGTAAGGGCCATGCGTCGGCGGAGTGATCAACCCCGAAACCGAGCTCATCATTAGGATGCGCCCACGCTTGCGCGTGCGCATGTGCGGCAGCACCGCCTGCGTTACGCGCAGCACGCCAAAGAAATTGGTTTCGAACTGGCGCCGCCAATCCTCCATACGCGTATCTTCCACGGTCGAAACGTAAATGATGCCGGCATTATTGATCAGCACGTCCAGCCCGCCAGACTTGGCGATAGTGGCGCCCACTCCATCTTTTACCAAGGCGTCATCGACAACGTCCATGTCCAGCGTTTCGAGCGCCAGGTTTTTCTCACGCGCCCAGGCATCCAGCTGCGCCCGCTTTTCCGCCGAGCGCCCCGCCGCAAATACGCGGTAACCACGCTGCGCCAGCAGCACCGCGGCCGCTTTGCCCAATCCGTCAGTCGCCCCGGTAATCAACACTGTTTTCAATTTTTCACTCGTCATGGTTTCAGCTTCCTCTGCGCAGCTCGCGCTGGTCATCGATTATCGGGGATTATCGGGGAAATTTATGATGTGAACGAGAATTCGTGCGCAGGCCTTGCCTGAAGCGCGCACAAGTGCGAGTTTAGTGTCATGGATTCCCGCCTGCACGAATTGAAACAATCACTGGAGTCTGCGGTGGAAGGCATGTCCAGCGAGCAACTGAACTGGCATCTTCCCGGCAAGTGGTGCGCCGCGGAGCTCCTGGAACATCTGTATCTCACCTACACCGGAACGATTAAAGGATTCGAGCGAGTGATGGCCGGCGGAAAGCCGCTGGCCTCGCGGGCCTCCATGTCTCAGCGGATGCGAACTTTCGTCGTGGTGGGATTGGGCCACATGCCCGGCGGAGTTAAAGCTCCTGCCGTGGTGGTGCCGAAAGGCTTGCCGATAGACGCCGTGCGAAACGAGATCGCGGCACAGCTTGAGGCCATGGACGCGATCATCGCACAGTGCGAAGCGCGCTTCGGACGCCGCGTCCACGTGCTCGACCATCCCATCCTGGGCCCGTTGACTGCGCCACAATGGAGAAAGCTCCACGTCGTGCACGGACGGCATCACCAGAAACAACTTCTCCAGCTGCGCGAAAACGCGACGCGCCAAACGGGCTGAGCTTAAACTGGATTAACGCCGGAACAACAAAAACGCTATTTGAAAAAGGTGGGGTCGGGATGCTCGAGCACAAAGCCGGCATCCCAGGCTTCGTGGCCGCGCCAGACTACCTGGGCGTCGGCTTTGCGGCCGGTGGCCGCATGGATAAGCTTGACGCGCTGGTGCAGACGCAGATCGCCGGCGACGACGGCCTTACAGCCAGAGTTGCTGACGTCCACGGTAATCGCATTGATGTGTTGCTGCGTCTGGCCTTCGTCATACTCCACCAGCAATTTCACTTTGGTCGCCACGCGCTGGCTCTCACGCATATTGGTCCAGCGTTCCAGCAGGCTCTTTTTTACGGATTCATCTACAAGAAGGTTGCTGAGGGCCATGCGCCACCTCGACTGTGGGCTACCGGGGGAACCGCAATACAAACGCTAGTCCTGCCAAAATGTCAGGTCAATAGTACGAATGTGCAGATTTGCACAGGGTTAAGGTTTCGCTAATTCTTTGCCTGCACGCGCCGCTGATAAAATAGCGCCCGTGACGTTGATTGGAGGGATGTGATGACGAAAGACGAGGCATGGAAGTTGGCCAACGATTGGATTGCAGCTTGGAACGCTCGCGATCTGGATAGGATCATGACGCACTACGAAGAAACCATCGTCCTGACTTCACCAGTTGCCGCCCGCCTGTTGGGCTTGCCCGATGGCACGGTAACGGGAAAACCAAACTTGCGAGCTTACTTTCAGCGCGGCCTGCAAGCCTATCCTGAACTTCATTTCGACCTGAAGGAGGTGTTCTGGGGCATGAACAGTGTGGTGCTCTGCTACGCAAATCAAGCCGGGAACCACACCGCAGAGTTAATGGAGTTGTCAACAAGCGGAAAAGTGGCGCGGGTGGTGGCGAACTACAACGCCTAGCGAGTGGAGTCTATTTCCAAAGGCCGCTCATCAGCCGCGCCTCACGAGAAAAACTCAACCAAAAAGCAAAAGGCCGCGCTGATTGCTCAGAGCGGCCTTTCGAATTTAAATCCCGGCGACGACCTACGTTCCCACACAGTTGCCCGTGCAGTATCATCGGCCCGGCGAGGCTTAACTTCCGTGTTCGGGATGGGAACGGGTGTGACCCTCGCGGTATGATCACCAGGAAACTTTTAGAGATTTCGAGATGAGAAGTTCGGGTTTCGAAGAAAGAAACAATCTTCGGAAACTCGACCCACATCCCGGATCTCAATTTTTTTAAGCTTGCGAATCAACATTCGCAAGTGCGACAACAGAAGTTGGCTGGCATTACAAGTTGGGCTCTATATCGAACGCACTGTGCAGAATTGGCGTTAATTTTTCTGCATTTATTGCTCTTCCTCAAAGACGGTTTGAGAAAGTTTTATGATTAAGCCGAACGGGCGATTAGTACTGGTCAGCTTCACACATTGCTGTGCTTCCACCTCCAGCCTATCAAAGTCGTAGTCTTCGACTGCCCTTCTTATCCCGCCGAAGCGGGATTGGGAGAACTTATCTTAGGGCGAGCTTCTTGCTTAGATGCATTCAGCAATTATCTCTTCCAGACTTCGCTACCGAGCTATGCCGCTGGCGCGACAACTCGTACACAAGAGGTCTGTTCATCCCGGTCCTCTCGTACTAGGGACAACTCCCTTCAATTCTCCTGCGCCCACACCAGATAGGGACCGAACTGTCTCGCGACGTTCTGAACCCAGCTCACGTACCGCTTTAATAGGCGAACAGCCTAACCCTTGGGACCTTCTACAGCCCCAGGATGCGATGAGCCGACATCGAGGTGCCAAACCTAAGCGTCGATGTGAACTCTTGGCTTAGATCAGCCTGTTATCCCCGGCGTACCTTTTATCCGTTGAGCGATGGCCCTTCCACGCGGGACCACCGGATCACTAGACCCAGCTTTCGCTCCTGCTCGACTTGTAAGTCTCACAGTCAATCCGGCTTATGCTCTTGCACTCCACGGCGGGTTTCCAATCCGCCTGAGCCGAACTTTGGGCGCCTCCGTTACAATTTAGGAGGCGACCGCCCCAGTCAAACTACCCGTCTGGCCGTGTCTCCCCGCCCGTCGCGGGCGGTAGGTTAGAACGACAGAACGATCAGGGCAGTATTTCACTGTTGCCTCCTCCTCAGCCGAAACCAAGGAATCATAGGCTCCTGCCTATTCTACGCAGATCGTTCCGTTACTCATGGCCAGAGTGCAGTTAAGGTGCACGGGGTCTTTCCGTCTAGATGCGGGCATCCGGCGTCTTCACCGGAACCACAAATTCGCCGAGCCGCTCGCCAAGACAGTCGCTCTATCATTCCACCATTCGTGCAGGTCGGAACTTACCCGACAAGGAATTTCGCTACCTTAGGACCGTTATAGTTACGGCCGCCGTTCACCGGGGCTTCAGTTCAAGCCTTCGCACCTTGCGGCGCTGAGCCCTTGCTTTAACCTTCCGGCACCGGGCAGGTGTCACCCCCTATACGTCGTATTCGACTTAGCAGAGAGCTGTGTTTTTGTTAAACAGTTGCAGAGCGCGATTCGCTGCGACCGCATCGGGCTATAAACCCTACTGCGGTACCCCTTCTCCCGAAGTTACGGGGTTAATGTGCCTAGTTCCTGAGCGAGCGTTCTCTCGAGCGCCTGTGGATATTCACCTCGTCTACCTGTGTCGGTTTGTGGTACGGGCACCTGGTTGACTCCTTAGAGGATTTTCCCGGCAGCGTGAAATCAGAGACTTTGCGGTCGTATGACCTCGTCACCATTTTCACCGTTGAATGACCCCGCGGATTTTCCTACGGGATCCGGCTTGTAATGGCCAATCGGGACGTCCATCACCCGACTCTCTTATCCTTCTGCGTCACCCCATCGTCAAACGTCACCAGGCGGGACAGGAATATTAACCTGTTGTCCATCAGTTACGCCTTTCGGCCTCACCTTAGGACCCGCCTAACCCTGAGCGGATTAACCTTCCTCAGGAAACCTTAGACTTTCGGCGACACGAGTTCTCATCGTGTTTATCGCTACTTATGCCGGCAGGGTCTCTTGTGTAGTGTTCAGTAGTCCTCTCGGTCTACCTTCAGACTCCACGCAATGCTCCCCTACCAAAGATTATTCCCGAAGGAATAACCATTTCGCAGCTTCGGTCGTATGCTTGAGCCCCGTTGAATTGTAGGTGCATATCCGCTTGACCAGTGAGCTGTTACGCTTTCTTTAAAGGATGGCTGCTTCTAAGCCAACCTCCTGGCTGTCCGAGCGAATACACTTCCTTTCCCACTTAGCATACAGTTAGGGACCTTAGCTGGCGATCTGGGCTGTTTCCCTTTTGACCACGAAGCTTATCCCTCGTAGTCTCACTCCCGTGCAGTTGTCCACGGCATTCGTAGTTTGATTGGATTTGATAGCCTGAGTTGGCCTCTAGTCCATTCAGAGCTCTACCACCGTGGCAATTCACACAAGGCTGTCCCTAAAGACATTTCGGGGAGAACGAGCTATCACGGAATTTGATTAGCCTTTCACCCCTACCCTCAGCTCATCAGAGCGATTTTCAACTCACACCTGTTCGGACCTCCAATCGCGTTTAAGCGACCTTCATCCTGGCCAAGGGTAGATCATCCCGCTTCGCGTCTAATCCTACGTACTTGTCGCCCTATTCGGACTCGGTTTCCCTACGGCTCGCTTGCGCTTAACCTTGCACGTAAGATTAACTAGCCGGCTCATTAAGCAAGAGGCACGCCGTCAGGCTTTCATGGACCGAAATCCATGCATGGCCCTCCGACTGCTTGTAAGCATACGGTTTCAGGTTCTATTTCACTCCCCTCGCAGGGGTGCTTTTCGCCTTTCCCTCACGGTACTGGTTCACTATCGGTCGCCAGAGAGTATTTAGCCTTGGAGAGTGGTCTCCCCAGATTCCCACGAGATTACACGTGTCTCGTGGTACTCAGGATGCCGCTTCGAGTCCGGTACATTTTCCGTTACGTGGCTCTCACACTCTTTGGCTCCGCTTTCCAGCGGATTCACGTAATGTCCGGTTTGGTAACTCTACTTATGCGGTCCTACAACCCCCAAATGCAAGCACTTGGGTTTGGGCTGTTCCGATTTCGCTCGCCGCTACTTTCGGAATCTCTGTGATTTATTTTCCTCCAGGTACTGAGATGGTTCACTTCCCTGGGTTGGCTCATACCCGCCTATGTATTCAGCGGGCTGTAACGAGAGTTCATCTCGCCGGGTTTCCCCATTCGGAGATCCTCGGATCAAAGCCTGCTTGCGGCTCCCCGAGGCTTATCGCAGCTTGCCACGTCCTTCTTCGCCTTCTGGCGCCAAGGCATCCACCGTACGCTCTTAGTAGCTTAATCATAAAACTTACTCAATCCGTCTTCCGATTCTTTCAGTTTCGAAATCATCTTCGACGTTTCGGTTCACGCAGCTCCATACATCCTCGTACCGCTTTCTCTCCAACCTTCACAGGTTTGATCGATCTACGGCACAGGCTTTCGTATCTACGCTCCTCGAACAATTGGCAAGTCCGCCTTTTCTTCCACAGTTATGCTCAACTCGAGCAAAACTTGTAATCGTCCACAGCAATTTTCCGTAATCCTCCGCCGTGCGGCTGCTTGCGCAGACACACCTCGAAAAGATCACAGAAGCCCTTACTGTGAACTTGCCAGCCTTTCTGTTGTCAAAGAGCAGTACCCCTGATCCCGTCAGGGCGTCCCGAATTTCTCGAGACTCTTTTCCAGATGATGTCCAAGTCCAACTTCGTCCTTGAATGTCCTGAAAATAAAAAACCCGGCGTCGAGCGCCGGGCACAGTCGCCTTTCTCAGGCGTCTTTGCGCGAAGCTCGACTAATTTCTATCCTGTGCTCGTAAAGAACCTCACTTAGGATCTACTTCAGGAGTTCGACCCGACTGTGACGCCCTGCCTGGTTCGTTTCACCACGTTGTGGCGACCCCGGACACTTTGCAGTGCCCCGAACCATTTGTAACTTTATACCAGCTTTCCCCTAGTCGTCAACCCCCTGCAACATTTATTTCAAGGCGCTGTGGGTAGCTTGTGTAAAACCGCGGTTTGCGCGCCGTGGCCGCTACTTCCTTGCCACCGTACCACTGACCCGATAATGGCGCATTTCTTCCATGTCTTTTACGTACGATTTCACATGTTTGAAAAATTCTTGAAACTCCGGGCTGGAGCGAAAACCCTTCAGGTGCCCGGCTTCAGAATCCCACTCCATCCGCAAGATGTAGTAAGCGGGATCCTCGGTGCATTGTGAAAGCTCGTAGGCCAGACAATGTTCCGACGCGTGCAACGATTTTGCGGCTTCGGCATAATCTCTTTCAAACGCCTGGCGGCGTGGTTCATCAATCTTGTAACGCGCGTATTCGACGATCATTCCTTTTCTCCCGTGAATTTTCAAGAGGTATGGCATCAGGTCTAATAAACCAAGCGATTGTTCATTTCACCATTTTGAAATTGAAATGAGGCGTCTGGAAGACGCCCCACAAGCGCATCCAGATAGGCATCAGCGATTCCGTGCCCCGCGCGTTGCTGATGTCGCCCATATCGATCAGACTCTTCCAACCAAAGGCCCGCAATACTTCGCTCACTTTTCCTTTGGCGCCGGCGTCGTTGCCGCAAATAAATAAATCACTGTCGCCGTGCACCAGCGAGGGATTCACCATCACCTCGCAATTCACGGTGTTCAACGCTTTCACCACCAGCGAATCCGGCAGTGCCTTCTGCACCTCTTCTCCAAGTGAAGTCGTATTGGTCAGCTCAGGCAATGACGGAAATGGCGCGGGTTTGGACACGTCCAGAGGATTCGAAACGTCCACAAAAATTTTCCCTTTAAGCTGTGCGGGCGGCACGGCTTGGGCCACTCCTTTGACTACCGGCAACGCCGCATCGCCGCGCAAACAGATAAATACCATTTCTCCAAACTTCGCCGCATCCGCGAACGTTCCATCCGACGCGCCTTTCCCAATACTCTTCGCCCAGGCCGCGCCTTCCTTATTGCCCGCTTCCCGCGAGCCCATTTTTACTTCGTGTCCCAGCTGCGCCAGCTTAGTACCCAGCGTTTTGCCGACCATGCCCGTGCCCAAGATTCCGATCTTCATCGTTAGCCCTTTCCTCCCGTGCTTTCGCCAAATTGCACATAAGCAGTACTATCGGCACTGGCAGCCGCGATGGCAAGTAGGCACTTCAAAGTGAGGTAGTTTCATGAAAGATACCGCCAAAACCGGGGGTAATTCGTGCCCCGTCGAATGGACGCTGGAAGTCATCGGCGGAAAATGGAAATGCGTGATTCTGTGGCACGTGCGCGCTTCAGCGAGCTGCGGCGCCTGATACCCGGCGCTACGCAGAAAATGTTGACGGCGCAACTGCGGCAACTGGAACGCGATGGACTGGTCGACCGCAAAATCTACGCCCAAGTCCCGCCCAAGGTGGAGTATTCGATATCCGAATACGGCCGCACGCTTTCTCCCTTGCTGGAGCAAATGTGCAAATGGGGTTTATCGCACACCGCCGCTGATTCGGTCCGCCGAAAAGCTTCGTAACTCCCAAAAAAATATTTCGCGCTTACCGGTCGATTTCCAATCGCACTCGCCGATCCGGCTTTTGCAACGTGTAAATGCCGTTTTAGTTGTTGGTGAAAATCCCGCGAATACCTGATAGAACATCTCCAGTGTCTTGCGCACAATGCACTCCATCTTTGGTTTCTGGAGAAACCCATGAATGCACAAGCAGGAGAGCGCTATTGCTGCTCTGACGCAAACTGTGAATGTGAAATCGAAATCACCATTCCCAGTGCCGCACAGTACGACGGCGATGACGAAGTCTTCGGATCGGCCAATGATCGATCCATCGTCTGCTCCCTCAGCAACGCGGATGCAGCCTCGCAACGGCACCCCGAGGAGCAAGCCATCTCCACACCAGGCGACTGTGGCTCTCAAGAACCGGGCGGCGAAGGCATGTACGCCTCCGGTGAGAATCCACGCCCTACGGCCTCGGAACGCTCCGGTGCCGGCGCGAGCAGGTTGAACTCCGGTTCTTCATACACTTCCCGCCTGACCGGTGGTTCAGCCGAAGAAGCGACTTTCTTCTGCTGCTGCGGGCAGCCCATGCGCAAATCTTCTTCTCACGGCCACAGTTCCAGCCGCGAAATGGCCTGATCCTGAAATCAGTCGAAATCTAACCTGCAAAAGAAAAAGGCAAGCCGGCCAGATTGCGCCGACTCGCCTTGTTTTGATTTTAGCGGACAAGCGATTCCGCTAGCTCTTGGAATTCTTTGTTCTCCATTAGTTTCTTGAAGGAATCGTCCTTGCGCGGATCGGGGATGTTTTCGCCTGGCAGAACGTTGGCTTTGTATTCGAAGGCTTTCTTCAGATTGTTTCGCGCTTCCGTGACATCGCTCAACTCGGCATAGGTGCACGCCAAGTTGTAGTAGAAGATGGGGTACGTCGGGTCCTTGTTAACGCCGTACTGAAAGGTTTCCTTGGCTTTTTGCAAGTCGCCGGTGATTCCATAAGACATGCCAAGATTATCTACCAGGACGTACCATAAAGGTTTCTCCAGCTTCGGATTGACCTTCTCAAGTTCCAGTGCCTGCGAGTAGGGACCAATTGCACTCTTGTAGTCATGCTGAAGGTATAGACGAGCACCTTCTGCGGCTAACTCCATACTGGATTTCTGCGCCCTGTCGATGTGCATGGATTCAAGCACGTCAGTAAACGAGTGCTCGTCTGCTGCTGTGTAGTTGACTTTTGATACGTGCAGATCGATGTAAGAATTGTCGTAAAATTGGCAGGCAAACAGGCTTTCCCGTTTGATAGGTTGTGCTTTAAATTCCGGCACCGTGTACCGCAAAACGTCAACGTCACCCGAACGCGAAAAACGCACATCCCGAATCTTCAGCTCCTTAATCTTCGTCCTTTTCTCAAGCGACTCGCGGCACGAACTCGTATGGGCTCCGGACTTGATATCCTCCAGCGTAAGAGAAACCACTACTTTCGTGGTCTGATTCTCAGCAACCATGTAGCGCCTGCCGTCCGGCTTTGTTTCGACAGCACTGACCGCAAATCCCTGTAGATCCAATAGCACGCCCCAATCCTTTGTAGCCAACGAGAGGCGCCCCCGGAGAGGTTTTGGTTCTTGAGCGACAGGCATGTCGAAATCCCTTGTCACGCCTTCTTTGGCGGAAAAATAAAAAGGAGTATCTTGCGCCATCGCATCGTATCTGCCGGTGGAATCTCTGTGGCCGGCATATATGACTGTCCACCGCCCTTGACTGAACGACTCCATCGACTGGCTTGGCTTCTTGCCGATATTCCAGAGAAAATGAACGGCGTACCAGCCCGCTCTAACGTCGGTAAACTTATAAGCCCCAGTGGCATCCGGTGACGTGGTACCCACATCGTGCATGCAGGATGCCAATTCGGCGGCAGATTTGGGATCCTCTTTTCCAGTTGTGAAAAGTTTGGCGCACGTCTCGTCGTCAAATGACTGCAGAAATATGCTTGCCTCGGCGATCGAGGTTCCGTTGTCGCTCAGCGTCCCTCGTATCGCGCTTGGCGAATTTTGTGCCTTGACTGAATTGGCCGCCAGCACCAGGCAACAAAGCGTGACTAGTTTGGTAGCCACCGACATTCTCACCTCCGCGTCATGCATCGAAGTTATCTTGTAAGAGAGAGTGATGAAGTCAACATACAGCAAATAACCAATCTAACGAAATCATACCGGTCTGTATTTAGCGAAATCGAGCCTGCAAAAGAAAAAGGCGAGCCGGCCAGATCGCGCCGACTCGCCTTTTTAATCGCGGAAAGCGATGGACTTATTGTTTAGCGGATGCCGTAGAGGTCCACTCTCGGCTTGCGGTGCCAGCTTTCTTTGCTGTACCACAGCTCTACACTCTCGATCACGCGGCGTTCTCCAGGAAGATCCATAGGACGGGTGCGCCCGCCGGAAGGAATGCGTTCACGAAAGATCAGTTCTTCCTGGCTGCCGTTGCCGAAGTGCACGACCACGCGTTGAAAGTCGATCGCGCCGCCGCTGACCCGCAACTGAATCGCCCGGAACCTTCCATCTCGCATGCCCACGCGAATATTATCGTGGTCATTGCGCCCGTCTACGTGAGCGTTTCCAAGATGCGCCCACCTTCCCCGATAGTTTCTATCCCTATCTCGATCTCTATCACGGTCTCCGTACCCTTGCGCACAAACCGACACCCCAAAAACCAGGCTTACCAACAAGCTAAGCAGCCACACGTTTCTATTCTTGATCATAGGTTCTTCTCTCCGTTTATTCATGGGTCGCCGCCGAACTCTGTTTGCGGCGATCTCCAAATCGGGCTGGGGACGGCGGCATGGGCACCACCGTGGCAATGAAGATGACTGTATACCGCCCCCTATAAATTGACAACGCTTCCTTAGATAATTTCACGTGAAAACAGCCAAACCGTTATCCCATTCCTCTCGTTGGACGGACAATTCCAGATTCGCTAAACTGAAGCAGCGAAACTTGAGAGCGAGCGCCGAACCGCAATGAGTGAATCAATCAACGATGCCGGCAGCGTGCGGGTGCGTTTCGCACCCTCGCCTACCGGATATCTGCACGTCGGAGGAGCGCGAACGGCGCTGTTTAACTGGCTGTTCGTGCGCCAGCAGCGCGGCACCATGATCCTCCGCATCGAAGACACCGACGCCGAGCGCAACAAGCCGGAACTCGTCCAGGGCATCATCGATGGACTGCAATGGCTGGGTCTCGACTGGGATGAAGGACCGTTTTACCAATCGCAGCGCACCGAACTATATCGCGCCGCCGCCAAGAAATGCCTCGCGAACGGCAACGCTTTTCTATGCTATTGCCCGGCCGAAAAATATGTCGGCGGCGATCACGCCGAAGACGGCGCCGAGGGCGCACAGGTCCGCCGCGTGGTTCGCTGCAGTTGCCGCGACGGCAAGCCTTCTGCTCCCGGAACGAAACCGGCCATCCGTTTCAAAGTGCCGCTCGGCGGAACCACCACGTTTTTAGACGCCGTCTTCGGCGACACCGAATTTGCCAACGACGATATCGAAGATTTCATGCTGCTGCGCTCCGGCGCCCAGAGCGCCCATAATGATGAATTCGGCCAGCCCATGTATCAGCTCAGCGTGGTGGTCGACGACATCGATATGCGCATCACCCACGTGATTCGCGGCGCGGATCACCTCTCCAATACTCCCAAGCAGGTGCTGCTGTACCGCGCGCTCGATGCCAAGCCGCCGATTTTCGCGCATCTTCCGCTGATCCTGGGGCCCGACCGCAAACGTCTTTCCAAGCGCCACGGCGCCACCAGCGTCAGCATGTACCGCGACGAAGGTTTTTTGCCCGAAGCGTTTCAGAATTTTCTGGCTCTGCTGGGCTGGGCGCCGGGCGGCGATGTGGAATTCATGCGCACTTCCGAGTTGGTCGAGAAATTCAAATTGGAAGGCGTCAGCCGCACCAACGGCGTTTTTGATAAAGCCAAGCTCGAATGGTTTAACACCCAGTATCTCCAGAAATTACCGGTAGAAGACCTGGTGCCGCAAGTTGAACTGGAGTTGCGCCGCAGCAATTTGTGGAAAGACGAGTGGGCTTCGGGCGCGGGCCGCGAGTGGTTTACGCGAACCGTCGACCTGTTGCGGCCGCGGGTCAGGTTGTTGCCGGATTTTTCAACCTGGTCGCGCGCTTTCTTCAGCGATGAATTCTCCATAGATCCAGCGGCGGAGGCAAAATTCTGGAAGGATCCGAAAGTGCCCGACCTGCTGGCCAATCTGGCGGAAGCGCTGGCGGCGCTGCCGGAATGGAATCACGACGCGTGCGACCATGCTTTGCGCGCGCTATGCGAAGCCGAAGGCGTGAAAGCCGGCCTATTGATTAATGCCACCCGAGTGGCGATTGTGGGCCAGGCGGTAGCGCCGCCGTTATTCGACACCATGGTGGTCCTTGGCCGCGAACGGGTGGTCAAAAGGTTGCGCGCCGCTGCTCCCGCGGGCGTAGCCAGAAGCTAGTTTTCACTTCGCGTCAGCGCGGGGAAGTCTTCGCATCCGCTTCTTTTTTCCGCTCCGCGGCCTTCTTGCCTTTGACCTCGACGTTGCTGTCATTGCCAAAACTCTTTCTTATTTTTTTATGGAACATGCTGATTTCCAGCATGGGATTATCGCGCGTTCCTGAAATCCCGATGGGAATCAACGCCCCCGCACCTTCTTTGCTGAAAAACGGATCGACGGCTTTCAGAAAAAACGATTTCTTGCCGCCCACCATCTGCGAGAGCTTGGCCTCCGTCCGCAAATCGCCATTAAAGTCCAACTCTTCGCCGCGCATCTTGTACGTTCCATCCAGCCGGATCACCGCTCCCGGCACGGTGAACGTCAATTGTTGAAACGTTATTACGCCGTTTTTCAGATGAAATTTTCCATGCAGATCGGAAATGGCGCTGCCCGCGTCGGGATCGTCCGGCTGGCCTTGCGCATGACGACTGAACGACGCAAGTTTCTCGCGCACATCGGAACTGGCAAAGCGCCCATTGCTGACCGTGAACTCCCCATCGAGTACCAACTTGTCGAGAACTTTTACCTTGCCGGGCGGCAAAAGCAGTTTTGTTTTCAGGTTCACCAGGCCGGACATCATCGGTTGGTTCGATTTGGTCGCCAACTGCAACAAATCTTCGAGCCGCGCTTTGGGCGAAACGACATCCAGCGTGATCAAATGCCCCTGTTTTTCCGGAACGCGCACGACACTTCCGTTCGCGGTGATCTCAGAGTGGATCAACGTAGCGCGAACGGGATGTAGATAGGTGTCCCCATTGGTTCCGTCTACCGTGGCGTAAAATTCAGTGTGCAGTGGAACACCCCGTCCGACGGGATCCAACGAAAATGCCGGCGTGTCGGTTACTCCCTGCACTTCCAGGCTTTGCAGTACGCCAGAGTATTTTCCCGTCGAAGACAGCTTCCCAGCAATTCCCGGGAAGGGCCCGAGGTCAGCATCGGTGAAAGTGTAATTTCCCGACACCGGAGTGGAGCCGGGATCGTCGATCGCCCAGGGACCAAAATCCCCGGTGGTTTCGATTTCTCCCACCGGCTTGGCATTGGTGAGATTTCCGCGAAACGAAAATGGTTTGGCAGTGCCGACGGACTTTAAAATCAAATCGTGGATGTCGAAATCGAGCGGCGCTTTACCGGTTTGCTTCGGAAGAATCAGCAGCGTGGTTTCATCGCAAATCACCTCGTCGACCACGATTTGCGGCAGCGGCTTGCGTTTTTTTGCAGCGGGCTGCGCAGCGGGCGGTTCGCCGGGAGATTCTCCCCGCGGTGGAATGGTGATGACCATGTCGTCGATGTGCACTCCGCGAATATGCCGCGGCACTCTCAGAATCCCCATGAATCCCAGGTGAAATTTAAATTGCCGAATGTTAATCATCGGCGGCACGTCCGGGCGATTGTGATAGTAGACCGTCAGATTCTCGCCGGTGGCGCTCATCTCCGGAAAGGCCGACACGTGCATCGAGCCCAGTTCCACGCGGCTCGCGAAACGCTCCGAAAGCGAGCGCACTACCCAGTCGCGCGTCCAGTCATCGATATCTTTTGTGCGCTGATAAAATATTGCCGCGGGAATCAGAAAGAGTAGGAGAACAACTGCCAGCACAACAATCCAAACACGAGAACGCCGCTTATCGCCTGCCTGGGACGCCATCAAGTGAGAGTACCGTAGTGCGCGCTAGGGTGCAGCGAATACTTCCGGGTGCGCAGGCTTCATCGCGGCGCGGGAAGCGGCCATATCTACAGCAGCTTGCAAATCAATCGTGACCGGCGGCAGGCAGATTTCCGTGCTGCAAGCCTGATAACGCAGCTTCAGCGGGATTTGCTGCGAACCCACCGGCGCGCTGGTCAAGGCGGTCAGCGGCAAACGCAAGGTCACTTTTCCCTGGTAGACGTTCAACGGCGTTTTGGAAAAAGTAAAGTTGTGAAGCTCGCCTTTCGGGTAAACCGCTTCGCCGATTTTGAAACCGGCCGGAACCTCGGCCTTCAAATCCGTGGCGATCAAATATTCCGCGGACTTTTCCCGGGCGTTGACGTGAAACCCCGGGCGAATGTTGAGAACCACGGCAAGCTGAAAAGGGACGCCTCGGGCCGCCGGTTCCGCGGAAACATAAACTGCCGGAGTGACTACTTCGCGCGGTGAAGGAACATGCTCCTGCGCGCTGGAGCCCGCCGCAAGCAAGGCTCCCATCACGATTGCGATCTGTAGCGCGCTCAAATGCAATTTCATATCGAGACCGTCGTACCTACCTGTTGTGAAATTACCCGCGACATCACCGCGTGCAGATTTTCGCCGGTCTTTTCCAGCACGAACGCATTCTGCGTCTCCGACCATCCCAGCTTGAAGCTGGTGGACAGCGCGGAAATCCAGATCTCGCGCACCGGAGTGTTCGGCGAAATTACAAAGCGGGTCTCATCTGCGTCCTCGAAGAGCACTTCGAGTTTGCCGCTCTCACCTTCCACGTCGAAACCGTGCTCGTCGCCCGCGGTGAGCAGCCTTTTCTTCAGATCCTCGAACGCGGCGTCCGCTTTTCGTTGAAAGTCTTTTTCTTCCAGCATGAATGGAGCGTACACGAAGAAACAGCGCGCTGGGAAGCGCTTCGTGCAAGGCTGCAGCGCGTTTAAGCTTACTGCAGCAGCGATTCGATGTCGTGCGAAACGTCCTCGTAGCCGATCAATCCGGTGATGCGTTTCACCTGCTTGCCGTCCCGCGAAATCAAAAAACTCGTCGGATAGCCCAACAGCCCGCCAAATTTGTCGGCGATGGCATCATTTCCGATCACGATCGGATAACTCATGGTCTGCTTCTGGCCGCCGACGTCGAAATGTTCCTTGGCCACGAAAGGAGCGACCACGCTTTTCCCTTCTTCATCCATAGCCACGCCCAGCACGGTAAATCCTCGCGGTCCGTATTTCTGCTGCATCTCGATCAGCCAGGGAATTTCCACCCGGCAGGGCTCGCACCAGGTGGCCCAGAAATTTACCAGCACCACTTTGCCCTTGTAATCGGCCAGGGCTTCGTCTTTATCGTCGATATCCTTGAAGTGTACGTCGGGCGCGGGCTCGGCAATAGATTTGCCCGGCGACACGGAAGCATGCGTCGTACCACTTTTGTTTACGCGCGTGGCCTTGTCCGCATAGTACGTCGCGCCGATCAAGACCAGCACGGTTACCACGATGATCGAAACATTTTTCATTTTCATTCCCACTTTATACAACTCTGCCGCTACAGTGAAAACCGGTTCAAGAACGTCAGTTTACCCGAGAGCCAGGTCAGTTTGTTCACGAACACCAGGCCACCGACAAAAAGCAACAATCCGCCGCTGAAAACCTCCACAGCGTGAAGATATTTGCGGAAATTTTGATAGAAGCGCAGAAACTGGCCGATCCCCAGCGCCGTCAGCAAAAACGGCACAGCCAGCCCGGCGGAATACACGGCCAGAAGCAAAACACCGCGCGCGATGGTGTCGCTGGCGGCGGCCAGCGCCAGAACGGTAGCCAGAATCGGCCCGATGCACGGCGTCCATCCGAACGCGAATGCAAATCCCAGCAGGAACGCGCTCCAGATTCCCGGCTGGCCGATCTTGCTTTGTATGCGCACATCGCGATTGAGCCAGCGTGCCATGGACGGGCCCAAAAAACCGACCAGCGATAGCGAGAAAAAATGGATTGCGCCAAAACCCCAGAAAAGCGGCGCGTGCCGCGCCAGGCAGACGACTCCCAGCAGCGCCAGCACGCCTCCGATAATCAACCCCGCTTTCGGCGTCAACTTGATCAGCAGTCCCAATAGGTGCAGGCCAAACAGAATAATCAGCGCGCCCGCGATAGGGGCCAGAAGGCCGCGTCTTTGAATCAGAAACGCGCCAACCGCGCTAGCCGACGCCCCAAAAGAAATAAACACCGCCGAAAATCCGGCCACGAATGCCAGCGATGAGCCAAAAAGACCCGAACGCGGCAATTCCCCTTTGCGCAGTTGTTCCACGCCAATTCCCGAAAGCATGGAGATGTACCCGGGAACCAGCGGCAAGACACACGGCGACAGAAACGAAACCAGGCCGGCAAGAAAGGCTCCCGCAAGTGGAACGTCGCTCATGCTTTGGCGAACTCGAAAAAGCTATCCATGTCAGGTGCCGGAAGAAACCGCGAACACTTCTATTGTCCCATAAATGCCTGGCCGGACCCTCTATATGGGCTTACGTTACGGCTCGAAATCCGGATGTCGCCGGGAAGGATTCGCCAACTGGAAAACCCTGGCAATCTCCAGCAACAGCTCTTCGCTATTTGCAGCGCCGATGAATTGCACGCCTATCGGCAAGCCCGCCGGCGTGAAGCCGCAGGGAACTGAAATGGCGGGCACGCCCGCCAGATTGGCAGGCCGGTTCAGGCGCAGCAGCAGCGCCCGCGTAGGATGGTCTACCCCTGTCACACAAGTCGTTTCTTCACCGATAAGCGGCGCCGCGATCGGAGTAGTGGGCACGATGAGCGCATCGATTTCCGCGCTCTCCATCACGCGGCGTAATTGTTCGATGAAATGTTTTTGCTGGTCGAGCGCTTCCAGGTATTCGGTCGCCGTTACCTTGGTCCCCGCTTCCAGTCGCGCGCGAACATCTTCGCTGTATTCGCCCGCCCGGCTAGGAAACCAGCCCGATTGCCGATGGTAGTGGGTGGCCTCCGCCCAGCCGATAAGGTTCCCGGCGCGTTCCGTATGATTGAGCAGCGGGATCGACACGTGTACTGTTTTTGCGCCGAGCCGGCGAACGCACTGCAGCGAATTCTCGAATGCTTTCTTCAATTCGGCGGAAATCACATCGAAGAAAAACTCGCGAGGTAGACCAAGCCGAATCTTGTTTAGCTTTTTTAACTTTCGCGCGGCGCCTTTCCGGCTAAAACGGTGCGCTGATTTGTCGGTGCCCTTGCCAATAAGCGCTTTAAAAAGTATCGCAGCATCCTCCGCGCTACGCGCCAATGGACCCACGCAATCCAGGCTCGGTGAAAGCGCAATCACGCCACCCACCTCGACGCGATGAATGGTCGGCTTCAATCCCACAACGCCGCACAGCGCGGCCGGTATTCGAATCGAGCCGCCCGTATCGGTCCCGACGCTGCCGAAACAAAGCCCGGCAGCCACCGCCGCGGCCGATCCTCCGCTTGAGCCGCCGGGAATTCTGGAAATGTCCCACGGGTTGTGCGCCGCGCCGAAGTGAGGATTATTGTTGGTCACCCCGTAAGCAAACTCATGCAGATTTGTTTTGCCAAGGAAAACAGCGCCGGCGTCTTTCAGGCGTGTGACCACTGCGGCGTCACTTTCGGGGAAAAATCCGCCCAGAATCTTGGATCCCGCCGTAGTACGCACACCCGCGGTACAAATATTATCTTTCAGGGAAATAGGAATCCCGTGCAGCGGCCCGCGATCGACTCTGGTTTTGCGCCGCCGCGTGACGCACAATTCCCCTTCCGTTCTCTTCGCTTGTGCGCGCGCCACTTCAGCCGTCACAGTGATAAACGCATTCAGTTTGGGGGTGAGCCGCTCGATGCGTTTCAGCAAACGGTCGGTGAGCTCGACAGGCGAGAGCTTACCCGCGCGGAAAAGCCGCGCGATTTCGGCGATCGAGGAATAGACTAGTTCTTTTTCATTCATCGAATGGTTAGAAATCCACACCGCGGGCGGCAAATAATCCCTTAATAAATTTTTTCCTGCCGCCGCAAATTTCCAAACGTCCCGATATTCGCGATGATAAACGCCACGCGAAACTGGTTTTCCGTTCTCACCTGCCCCAGCGCGATGCGCCGGTATTCCAGCGCGATCCCGCAGCAACTGCCGTTGTAGCTGACCTGCATCAACTGGTTCTGCAGAGCGTCGTTGGTAATGTCGTAGCTGATGCCTGCCGCGGCGCTGAATCCTTTGCCATTGAGGCTGCCGTAGCCGAACAGGGTGCGCACTTGGTTGGATAGTGGCTGAAGAACGGGATCCGCGCTGAGGCGAAAATGCGCGACGGTGGCGAAGAATTTTCCGTAAGGCTTTAATTTAAGAAGCGTGCCGACCGTGGTCAACTTCTCGAGCGTCGGGTCGTACTCCAGGATCTGCTCGATATCGAAATCGCTGCCCGGCGAAATGGTCAGGTCGCTCACGATCGGCGACCGGTGCACCGGCCCGAGCGCGAACGCAAACGGCGTAATGGAGTTCAAAGCCTGAAACACGTTGCGCTCACCCGCAACGGCTGCGCCTCCAAAGGTCGGATCGAAAAAGTGTTTCTGCACCAGGCGCCATGAAACCAGTTCATGCGCCTGATCGTCGCCCTTGCTTTTAACGAAAAATCGCTGCGTCACTCCGTACTCGATTTCATTGGTGTCCGTCAGCGTCGCATCCGAATCGAAACGAATGAAGTCCGCAAAATTGTTCACGCCGGTCACGTAACGATAGGTGATCACCGGCTCGATGGAATGTTTGTATCTCCGTTTTGCTTTGGGCCGCTCAAAAAAGCGCTCCAGCGTGGGAGGACGAAGGTCCAGTGTAATTTCGCCGGTATTGCGCGTAATGGCCTGCTCGGTCACCACGTCGGGAGCCGCCAGCGACGCGCCGTATCGCGTCGTGCGGAAAGCCGCCGAGGCCGTCACTCCCAGCCACGAACCAAAATGAACCGGAATCGTTACTCGCGGCGCGAACTCCGTACGGCCCACAAAACTTGGCGTATTGATCTCGCTGTCGGAACGGTGCAGAAACCCGGCGAAACTCTCCAGCCCGAAATAAATCGGCAGGTTGCGCCACGGCGCCTGCTCCACCGAATCAAATCGCGCCTCGGGCAGGTTGCGAAGCGTCACGCCTACCGCCGGATTAATCTGCAGAAAGCTCTTGTCGTCCAGCGCCGCGAAATTTGCGCTGAATCCGTGGAAATTGTTGGTCAGGAAAAAAGCGCTGCGTACTTCCGAATTGATCGCGTCGCCAAAGGTGTCCGCGAATGCCAGCCGAAACGTAAGGGAAGAGAGATGATTGTAATCGGTGACAAACCGCCAACCGCCCGGCAGCAGCGACTCGACCTCCAGGCGCTGCTGGTCGCCGCCCTGCGGCTGCCGCACGCCGTTGACCAGCAAGCCGCGATCGACCACGCCAAAGTACGTGTAATTAATCGTGGTGCCTTCGAAAGGTTTGGCGCGCAACTCTCCGCGCTCGGCGGCTCCGCGTCGGCTGAGGTACTGCGCCCCCAGCGTGGCATCCAGCCACGGCTTCGGCGCCCAGTAAAAAGCGTCGCCAAACGTAAAACCTTTGCGCGAACTGTCGCCGATGTCCGGAATCAGAAAACCGGATTGCCGAACTTTGCGGCCTGCCGGCGCGCTGGCATACGGCAGCCACACCAGCGGCACGCGAAACAGCCGGAAATTGGCGTTGAGCAGCGCAACGCTCTTGTCCAGGTGCACCCGCGCGCGCGGCGCGAAAAATTGCCACGTCGGATGTGCAGGATCGCAAATGGTGATCCACGCGTGGTTGATGACGTAGGTGTCTTTGGAAAATCGCTCCACGTCGCGCGCTTCAAAGTACAGCGGATTGTCGGACAGCAGAACGCTGGGATTGGGCCGCCGCTCGATTTTTATCGTGCCGCGCACATTGTGAAATGTGCCGTGCCCGCTTTTCACGTTGTAATGCGCTTCGTCGGCTTCGATGTGCTGGTTTTCGAAATCGAAAACCACGTGGCCGCGTGCCAGCGATTCAGAGGTCTTGTTGTTGTATTCGACGTGATCGGCGCGCAGGTGCGAATCGCCGTAGTGGATGTCTACATCTCCATCGGCGATGTACAGGTCGCCGCGGCGGCTTTGCGGGCCGCTGGAGGACAGTTCCGCCACGCCGCCGCTTTCGAATGGCAGGCGGGCCTGTTGCGGAACGGCCTCGACGCTCGCGGCTCCGGCCAACAGCGAAATAAAGAAAGATGTGGCGACAAACCAGAAGTGACGGGCGGCGGTGCGATACCGCGACTGGGAATGGCGGTTCACAAGAAACATGCAAGCCATGAAAGCAGTTGGATAGCCTAGCATGGGGTCGCGGCTATGAGTAGACGAGTAGAAGATGCGCAGGCGAAGCGCGAGGGATGCCCGGGCTGAAAATTAAGATGCCGGGAAAGTCGCGGAGACCACGAAGCCGCGATCGCGTGTCAGTTCCACTGTGTAAATTTCGTCAAAACCTTCGGCGGCGGACGGTGGAACAAGTTTTTTGAACGTTCCGGCTACCGCCGGAGACGGGATTTTCTGCTTGCCCGCTCTTAAATTATTTCGCCGCATGGCGTCGCGCAATGTCACATCGAAAAAATAGGCCATCGTGCGGAACCCTGCCGCCCGCGCAGGCCCCAGGTAGCGGCCGCGGTCCGCCGGCAGCGGATTGGTATTGTCGACCACGAACGGCTGGCCGCTCTGCAGGCAGGCGTTCAGCAGGATTTCTTCGCGACGCCGCGTGCGGAGCATATCCAGGTTAATTCGCACGTGCGTGTCGAAGAAACGCTCCTTGAAAAACGCACTTTTCCCCGCGCCCTGTATGCCGATAAAGATGATGGCTTCCATACAATTGTCGCCGCCGTGAATGCGCGATAATTATTTCAACCGCGGCAGTTTGGGTAATTTGGGCGGCCTCGCACCGTGTCGAATCGCAGAGCATACCGGCTCGTAAGCAAGCTCCACGGCTTCCCGCACCGAGCGCAGCATCAGCCCGCCGCGGCTCATGTCCCCGCGACCGACAAAAGTCGAAGGAAACAGCAGCCGCTGCTCGAAAATGTTCAGCAACGGCTCCACATATTTCGAAGTAGCGATGCTGCCCAGCAGCACAATCTCGCAATTCTTCCCGGCTCGCCGTAATAAATCGGTCGCATCGCGATCCAGAGGTTCGCGATATCGCGCATCAGACGCCTCCACTGGCACACCTGCAATTTGTAGCAGTTCGTCGTGCGTCACCAGCGTTTCGGGAATCACCAGCCTGCGCCCCGCGGTGATCACCAGCACACCGGGCAGGCCCGACGGCGGAGATGCAAACGTCTGCGCATAGGCCAGTTTGCCGCGGAAATACAAGCCGCTGATGAAGCTGAATAATTCGCCAATGGGCAGCCCATCGTTGCGCCGCCGCCGCGCCAGAATGAATTTGGCATTCTCGCTCATGATCATCTTCGCGCGAATGCCCCCGGCGTTTGCGGGTGAGAGGAGGAAAATCCGGCGCGGCGGCCGCTCAGGCGCGGCTTGAGCGCGTCTCGTGCGAGATGATGCCGCTGGCGTTGGTTTATCTATTTGCGCGATTGCCATTTTGTGATGAAGATCCGCGAGAAAAACTACAACAGGCCCAGCGCCGATTTATTTTCGCGCTTTACCTGCTTCATGGTGCACTCCCGCGGCGCTTTCTCCGACCGCCAGCGTAGCAATCTGGTCCCATGGCGAAATCGCCCACCGGTGAAGTGATCGAATTGCACTTCGACCACCAGTTTGGGATCGAGCGGTTGCCATTCCATCGAATGTTTGGTGCTCCAGCGGCTCGGCCCGCCCGGAGCTTTGCCGGTAAATCCCGGCGGCTTGATTATTTTCTCTAACTTCCGGGTCAATGCCAAACGCTCGTCATCCTGAATCGACGAACTAAAACCTACGTGATCCAGCAAACCGTCTGAGTTATAAAGCCCCAGCAGCAGCGATCCCACCAGCGGCTTTTTTTCCAGATAACGGAATCCACCAACCACACAATCCGCGGTGCGTTGCTTCTTGATTTTCTGCATGCCGGTGCGCTCGCCGGTCTGGTACGGCAGATCCCTGCGCTTGGCGACAATCCCGTCCAGCCCCACACCCATGTGAAACCATTTGCGCGCCTGGGACAAATCGTCGGTCACCGGGGAAAGATTGATCGACGGATTTTCATCGAAGTACGATTTCGCCAGCCGCTCCAGTTTCTCGCGACGCCTTTCCAGCGGCATCTTCACCAGCGATTTTCCCTTTTCGTCTACCAGCAAATCAAAAACTATAAACACGCTTGGATGTTCCTGGCTCAATTTCAAAACGCGGCTGGCGGCCGGATGGATGCGCATCAGCAGCTCGTCAAAAGAGAGATGCCCATCGACGGGAATCACGATCTCGCCATCCAGAACAAACTGTTTCGGTTTCAGCGCCAGCAGCGCCGCGGCCAGTTCCGGAAAATAACGTGTCAGCGGCTTGCCCGATTTCGATTGCAGGTCTACGCGCACGCCGTCGCGAAACGCGATGCACCGGAAGCCATCCCACTTCGGTTCGTATTGCCATTCGGGCCCCGAGGGCAGGTCGGTGGCCGGATCGGCCTCCATGGGCGCATATTTTTTGTTCAGCGGTAGCGTCATGGCATCACAAAAATGACTTCAGATTCACGCGACCCGTTTCCGATAGCAGCGGTTTCCACAGGTCACCGAGTTTTTCCAGCCGCGCAGGTACATTCTTTACCGTGAAATCTTCAATGCGCACGCCGCGTTCCACTTCCGCCCAGGTCACCGGCGCGGAAACTGTGGCAGCCGGCTTGGGCCGCACGGAATAAACGGAAGCCAGCGTGCGGTTCCACGCGTTTTGATTGTAGTCCACCAGCACCCGGCCGCGCGGACGCTTGGCCACCCGATATTCGGCGGTGATTACTTTCGGGTGGCGCGCTTCCAGCTCCTTC
>JBBRZT010000011.1:0-27922 GCA_038236395.1 Candidatus Acidiferrales bacterium | reverse complement strand
CGGGGCAGCTGCCGCAGGACAGCAGCAACAGTTCGATGACCAATTTCTGGATGATCGTCGGAGTCATCGGCCTGATCCTGGCGGGTATGCTGCTCGGCGCCGGACTGACGCGCGTGTGGATTGCACACATCGCTCCGATTTCGCCCTGGCCATAGGCAAGAGGTTCTCCATCTCGCTAGCAGTTTTCTTCAGTTCCACACTCGTCCGGCAATTTTCGATTCCGTGTAAACTCCTCCGTTGAATGCTTACGGCGATTACCCGCGGAGTGAGCCCTGCCATCGTAAATTGCGAGCTGACTTTTGTGCAGCGCGCGCCGATCAACTTCACGAAAGCAATCGAGCAGCATGGCGCGTACGAGCGAGCGCTGCAGCATTTTGGCGCCCACGTTGTATCGCTGCCGGCCGAACCGACCCTTGCGGATTCGATGTTCGTCGAGGATCCCGCGCTGGTACTGGACGAATTGGCGGTAATTTTTCCGCTGGGCACGGAATCGCGGCGCGCCGAAGCGGAGTCGCTGGCCAAAGCGCTTTCGCCTTATCGCGAGCTTCGGTATGTGCGGCTGCCCGGCACAATGGAGGGCGGAGATATCCTGCGCATCGGGCGGCGGATTTTTGCCGGACTTTCAAAACGCACAAATAAAGAGGGCATCTGCCAACTGCAAGCCATCGTGGAGCCGCATGGCTACGAAGTGACGGCCGTTCCGGTTACCGGCTGCCTGCATCTGAAGTCGGCAGTGACCTCGCTGGGCGGAAATACGCTGCTGGGCAATCGCGAGTGGTTTGAGTCTTCGTACATGGCCGGTTTCGAATGGATCGACGTCGCGGAGGAAGAGCCGCACGCGGCGAACGCGCTGCCCTTCGGAAACAGTGTGATTCTGCCGGCGTCTTTCCCGCTGACACGCGCGCGCATTGAGGCTCACAACTTCGAAGTGATGCCGCTGGATATTTCCGAATTGCAAAAAGCGGAATCGGGGCTTACCTGCTCCAGCCTGCTGTTTGAAGTGAAGTCTCCGATACCATGAACAACAGCAGATCCCTCGCGTTCGTTCGGGATGACAACTCTGTGTCTTGCGCGTGAAGAGGGACGAGTTTATGCGTCTAAAAATGTGACGTGTCCGGCTTTGGCAATTTCCTCAAGAACTTCTGCGGAAAACTCAGGGTTTTTTCTTGATGAGCGGGCCGGCTTGTTCGATGCTGCCCGGCACCAGCTCGGTCTTCACTTCTGTTTTTTGTCCGGCCAGCAGATTTATTTCCGTGTCGTAGGTGCGATAGCCCGGCAGCTCCACCTTGATGCGATGTTTTCCGGGGCTGATCAGCATGGAGCGGAATTTGCCGCCGAATTCGCTGGCGTGGCCTACGAATTTGTCGTCCAGAAAAACCGCCGCGCGTTTCGGCTCGATGCTCAGCTTCAGCGTGGCGGTAATTTGCGGCGCGGTAGCGCGCGGACTCTTCAGTAGCACGGCGCTCACGATTTGCGTCTGGCCAGGCTCAACCACCACGGTTTTGGTGAAGTCGTCATAGCCGGATTGCCGCACAGAGATGGCGTGTTCGCCTGGAAGCAACATGATTTTCTTGTTGCCCTTTAATTCCTTGAGGTAGCCGACGTATTGCCCGTCGACCCACACGCCTGCTTCCTTTTCAATTTTTGTAGTACCTTCAAATTTCACCTCGCCCATCACCTGATTCTGAGCGCGCAGGGAAGTAGCGGCGAATGAAAATGACAGCGCAATAAAAGCTACGGTGCCCAGTGATAGTTTGCGGAGTGCGTACTGTCGCATGTTGGCGTTCTCCTTCGTTGCTGCCTCAAGTCCATGATGCGCCCGCACGCTGTCGCGCGCCAATACACAATCCTACGTAGGTTTCTCGATGCTTCACTTCTGCCATTTTAACGCGGTGTAAATCCTGGCAGATTCCATTAGAATCGCGGCGCATCCGGCGGTTGTCCGAACGCGGCCGGCTAAATGTGTCGGGAGGACCGATGGGTTTCAGTGAGCGGATTAAGGAAATCCGCGACGGTTTCGAGCGCCCCTTCTGGGTGGCCAACATCAGCGAACTGTTCGAGCGCCTATCTTACTACGCGGCCTTCGCATCACTGGCGCGCTATCTGCACGAGACGCTCAGTTTTCCCGCCGAGCAAGCCGGCAGCCTGACGGGACTATTCGGCGGGTTGGTGTGGTTTCTGGCCGCGTTCGGCGGAACGCTGGCGGACCGTTTGGGATTTCGCCGTTCTCTTTCGCTCGCTTATTTTATCTTGAGCGTTTCGTATTTTCTGCTGGGCTCGCTGGGCTCGCCGTGGCTTTCGCCGGTGCGCAGCGCGGTGCCGCTGTGGTTGCTGGTGGGATTTGTGCTCACGCTGCCCGCTCTGGGCGTCGCGCTGGTGAAGCCTTGCGTGGTGGGAACGACGGCGCGCGCGTCGAAAGAAAATGTTCGCTCACTCGGCTACTCGATCTACTACACGCTGGTGAATATCGGCGGGGCGGCGGGACCGTACGTGGCTTCCTGGGTGCACCATCACATGCGGGTGGAAAGCGTATTTCGCGTAGCGGCGCTGAGCGTGTTCCTGATGTTCTTCGCGGTGCTGCTGCTTTTCAAGGAGCCGCGGCGTTCCAACGAAGCGCAAGCGACCAGCGCGGGCGCGGCGTGGCGCAATTTCATGACGGTGCTGGGCAATCCGCGATTCATGATTTTTCTTTTAATTTTCTCGGGCTACTGGATCGTCTTCTGGCAGGAATTCATCGTGCTGCCGATTTATGTACACGAGTATGTGAACTCGAGCACCGATACCGAGCTGATGCTGGTCACCGGGCCGCTGACGGTGATCGCGCTGCAACTGGCGATGAGTTTCCTGATGAAAAAAGTTCCAGCGTTCCGCGCCATCACTTTGGGAACACTGGTCTCTGGATTGGCCTGGATAATTTTAATCGTGCATCCCACGCCGGCGATGGTTATCGCCACACTGATTGCGGTCTCGCTGGGAGAAATCATTCAATCGCCGCGCTATTACGAATACATCTCGCGGCTCGCGCCCGCGGGCCAGCAGGGAACGTACATGGGATTTGCGTTCCTGCCCATCGGCATCGGCTCGCTGATCGCCGGACCGCTCGGCGGAATGCTGCTGCATCATTTCGGCGAAGTGCAACATCAGCCGCAACGAATCTGGTGGGTGATCACCGGAATAGGAATTCTGACCGCGCTGCTCTTGTATGTGTACGACCGCATCGTGAAACCGGGCGCGGCCGCTGCGAACTGATTTAAGTGGGAATTTAAAACTAGCTAGTTGACCATGCGGCGCAACGAATCCAGCGCCTCGCGCGCCAGCGCGTAGCGCGGCTCGACTTCCAAGGCTTCCTCGAAGCAGCGTGCCGCGCGTGCATACATTTCTTTTCCGAGATACGCGCGACCGAGGTTGTAATGCGGGAAATGGCGGGGTTCGTAGCGCTTGGCTTCGATGGCGCGCTCCAGCCAGGGAATGGCTTCGTCCAGGCGGCGCTGCTCGATCAGGTACGCGCCGATGTCATTGTAGGGATTTCCAAATTCGGGATCGATGTCGATGGCTATGCGGCACTCGGCGATGGCCTCATTCAGCTTGCCCTGAAAATGATATGTCCACCCAAGAAACGTATGCGCCTCCGCGGTGGGATGCAGCTCCAGAGAAGCGCGGTAAAGTTCGACGGCACGATCGTAATCGCCTTCCATCTGGGCCTGATAGGCATCCTGAAGCACTTCCCACGCACGCATAAGGGATTCCTGACTCATCATTTACGATTGTTAGCACACGGTATGTTGAGCGTCAAAAGTACGAAAGTTTTAGACCCTTCGAATCGACAACCTGTCCTTTGTGACGGGTGCGCGAGAGTAGAGCGGGTGGAATCCCGATAATGACGGTAGAATATGACGTGAGTAACTTCCGCTTCTAAATGGAGGAGCGCGTGAAAAGCGTCTATTTATTATTGGGAATATCGGCCCTGGCATTGAGCGGCCTGGGATTTGCCCAGGAGAAAACGCCGCCCAAAAAAACGGCAGCCGGTGCAGCGAAGAATTCGCCAGCCGCCGTGGCACGCGGCAAAGAAGTGTTCGATAAAAAATGCGCGATTTGCCATTACCCGGAAAGCGACGCAAAAAAAATCGGTCCGGGGCTGAAGGGTATTTCCAAGCGCGGCACGTTCACGGTGAATCAGAACAAAGTTACCGATGAGTCTTTGAAGACCTGGATCGAAAACGGCGACACGCTGATGCCCCCATTCAAGGAAGTACTCGAAACGCCGCAAATCCAGGACGTCGTAGCGTATGTAAAGACCCTCTAGTCGCTGCCAACTGGCAAGACGCTGGGATTCATATCCGCAGAAAGAGTTTCTTGCGGTACATCCACAACAGAATCAGCCAGCACACCAGCAGCACCGCGATGCCTTCGAACAGCGGCTGCAATTCGAGCCCTGCGAACGCAAAGGCGTCGTGCCCCAAATGAATTCGAAAAGTGGAAATCAAAAAATCGGGCAAAAGGTGCGCGATCAAATATGCGGCGATGGAATTCACGCCAACGACGACCAGCGGGAAGGCCCATTTTCGATAGCCTTTAAAGTCGATGATCCACTCAAACACCGCCAGCATAAGAAAACAAATCCCACCACTGAAAATTGTCCAGCTCGGCGTCCAGATTCGTTTCACAGCCGGGCAAATGCCTGACACGTGCAGCAGCAAGCCTAAAGCGATGCCTGCGACTCCAGCGATCAGCAATCGGCGAAATGGAATATTCGGCGCTGCGGAGCGCAGCCAACGGCCGGCAATCAATCCAAGAATCATGGTGCCCAGCGTGGGAATAAAACTAAGCGTCAGATAGCCGCCTTCATTGGCGACAAACGGGCTGGTACGCGGGAACAGATTCAGGAACCACTGATCGAAAGCGTTTCCAAGATTCGCGTTTTTATTCCAGTGCGCCATGAAACCACTGTAGTGATGGGTCCAATCGGACGCCACACCGACCGCCTGCCAGTCGAAACCGGGGCCGGCCACCGGATAGAGCGCCCAGGCCAGCCAGTAACCAAATAAAATCGCGCCCAGCGAAACCCACAGCCATTTTTCTTCCACCACGAAGCCCAGCAAGAAAAGGAAGACGTAACCAAGTCCGATTTGCGTGAGGGTATCTTCAAACGTGAAATAGGTCTGCGGCTGGTGCATGGAGCGCAAGAAAATCCCCAGCACAATCAAAATCAGGGCGCGCCAGATCGCATGCCCCAACTGATTACCGAAACTTTTGCCTTTGGCCAACCGGCTGGCAATCGAATAGGGCAGGGCCACGCCAACGAGAAATGAAAACGAGGGTTGAATGGTGTCATGCAGCGAGCAGCCCGCCCAAGGCACATGGCTCTGGTTGTAGCTCAAGGCTTTCCAGAACCAGCTCCCTGGAAAAGATTTGGCCACCTCCGAAAAACGCAACACTTCCGCCATCATCAGCAGCATCACAAATCCGCGGTACGCATCGATGGCGACGTTGCGGGGAGTGCTGGTTCCAGCGGCAGAGGGTGCCACGTCCATCAGATAGATGCTCCCTTTCGCTCTTGCCAGCGTCCGCGGGTAAAATCAGGAAACTTTACCGGAGCGCTACCTTGCGCCACAGACCTTTCGCTCAAAGCAGCGGGTGCGCTCCAGCTCGCCGCGTCGTAAACGTCTATATCAGGAGCCAGCCCTTCTCTCATGCACTGCACCAACCGGTACAGCAGGATGAAATCCATCCCGCCATGGCCGCGTCCCTCCGCCGCGGTTCCTTGTTCTTTCCAAAGTTTGTGCGCGTACTTTTCCTTGTACGCTTCAATTCCTGTAAACGCTTCTTCACCGACCTGGCCATCCACGTAGATCCGCTCCGGATAATCGCGAAATACACCTTTGACTCCGCTGATCAGGTTGATGCGATCGTACGGCCGCGGATTGCTCACGTCGTGCTGCAACAGGATGGTCAGCCCATTGACGGTCTTGATGAGCGAAGTGTTCATGTCGCCGCAAACATATTTTTCATTCCACTTGGAATTTCCTTTCGGGACATTTGCAGCGCGGTAGGCGTCGAACCCTTTTTCCGGCGAGCTCATGGAGACAAGGTAGTCGAAGCGATCTCCGCGATTGATGCCCATGTAATTGGCAACCGGCCCGAGGCCGTGAGTAGGATAAAGATTGCCATTGCGCGTGGTGTGCGGAGCGCGCCGCCACAGTCCTTCGCCTTTGTCGCCAAAAATCTCCGAACGCAAATCGTGAATGTAGGCGCCTTCTCCATGTAGCAAATCGCCCAGCAGGCCCGCGCGAATCATGTTGAGGACCAGCAGTTCGTTGTAACCGTAACAACAATTCTCCATGATCATGCAATGCCGCCGGGTCTTCTCGGAAGCGTCCACCAGCGCCTGGCATTCTTCCAGAGTATTCACCGCCGGAACTTCTACGCCGCAATGCTTTCCAGCGTTCATGGCAGCTAAGGCCATCGGTGCGTGCCAATCCCAGGGCGTGGCGATGTAAATAAAGTCCAGGTCGTCGCGTTTGCACAAATTTTCGAAGTCGTGCTCTCCGTTGTTGTAAAGCTCCGTACGCTTTCCGCCCGCCTTTTCCAAAAGCTGTTGCGCATGGAGAGTCTTTTCCTTGACTACGTCGCAAATGCCGTTCACCTGCACATGTTCGATGGCCAGGAAATTCGAGAGCATACCGGTGCCGCGTCCGCCGACGCCGATGATGCCGATGCGCACGTTTTCACGCGGCTCAAATTTCATCCCGACCACCGATTCGTTTTCCGCGGCGGCAACCGCAGGCCGCTCTGACGCGAATACCGGTTTGTCGCCAATGGACAGCCCCGCGCCGATCAATCCGACTCCGGTCTTGAGCAGTTGCCTTCGCGAAACCTGCCGCTCTGCGGTCTTTTTTTCGTCAGTGGTCATCGGATGGTCCTCTCCGTCAATTGAGAAATCGAACAGCGATCTGTTTCGGTTCCTAACAATCCGCCGCCGTTTTGCGAGCCTCGCGACCATGACGCCGGATTTATCAAGAGCCAGTTTGAAGCGTCCTTTGAAAGGCGAACGTTCCGGTCTAAAGCTGGATGATCTGGTCTAGGACGCTAGCTTGTCGTTTCCGTCGCGGGATACAGGCGCTCAAATTCAGGTTCACACAGAAGCGGCGCCAGGTCAGGGTCGCGCCGCGCCCAGTTGGGATCTTTGAATCCGGCATCGTACGCTTTGCGCAAGGCATCCAGGGCTTCGGGTTTTCTTTTCAGCATGCAAAGGACACACGCCGCGTTGTAAAGAATGGAAGCCTCATTGGCTCGCAAAGTCATGGCCATGGTGGTTTCACGAATGGCATCGTCAGCGCGACCTACTTCAGCATAATATCCAGCGACCAAAATGCGGGCCCGCGCATCTTCGGGAACTTGCTTCAGGTGGTTTTCAAAGGCTGCCACTGCCCGCATCTGGATATTATTCCGAACTTCCTGTTTGCCCAGCGCGCCGAGGGCATTCAAGATCGGCACATACACGTTGTAGTCTTCGCCGCTGGCTTCCAGCGCGACCTCAGCCACGTCGGCCACTTCCCTGTATCGCCCAGCGGAAAACAGCGCGCGGCACAACAGGTAATAAGCGCCTTCGCAATCCTTCTTTCTCTCGATGGCCTTCTGCACCATGCGTACCGCTTCCGAGTGCAAATCGGTGGCGTACAGCACCCAAGCCTGGCTCACCTGCACTTCCGGCAGGTCCCAGCGCAAGGCCACGGCTTTGCCGGATGCATCGCGCGCCCGCTCTACCCAGATCGCGTCCCGGCTGTAATTGCAATAAAACATCGCGCAGGCATTTGCGCAGGCCGCGTAGGCCAGCGCAAAACTCGGGTCAATGCCCACCGCGTTTTCAAACATCTGCAGCGCAAATTCCAGGTCCTGCCGGGTTTGCCGCCTCGCGTAACGCTTCCCACGCAAATACAGGTCGTAGGCCTGCAGATTTTCGGTGGGCTTGATGGCCAGCGCTTCCAGTTCTTGCGGCGAGAGAGTTACGCGCAATGCTTCGGCAATCTTGCGCGCAATTTCGTCCTGCACCTCGAACACGTCTTTCATTTCCCGGTCGTAGCGCTCGCTCCACATCGGAAAGTCCGTGGTGGTGTCCACCAGTTGCGTGGTGATTCGCAAACGGTTTCCGGAGCGCCGCAGAGTTCCAGTCAAGACGAATGCCGCTTTCAGCTGTTGCCCGACCTGCGCGGGAGTTACCTGCTTGTCGCGAAAAGCCAGCACGGTCGGCCGCGAATATGTATTTATCCCGCGAATTTTCGATAACTCCGTGATGATGTCTTCGGTAATCCCGTCGCGCAGATACTCGTCTTCCGAAACCTTACTCAGGTTTTCGAAATAAAGCACCGCCACGGATTTCGTGCTGGAGTTCGCTTTTGAGGTAGCGCCGCTTTTGCTTTCGCTCACATCCGCGGCGCGTTTGTTTCCCGATTCCAGGTCGCGCTTCAAGCGGCTTAGGTCGGTCTTCAACTCGGTGGCCGACTGGCAACGCAGGGTGCGGTCTTTCTCCAGAAGCTTCGACAGTATTCGCCCAAATTCAGGCGGCGCCGTGGGATTCTCTTCAGACATTGGCACGGGATCGCGATTCAGGATGGCGTCAAAAATCACGGCGGACGTGTCGCCTTGAAATGGCATCTTGCCGCTGGCCATCTGGTACAGCACGGTGCCCAGCGAAAAAAGATCGGTCCTGGCGTCCACCAATTGTCCGCGGGCCTGTTCCGGTGACATGTACATTACGGTGCCCAGCGCCGCGCCTGGCGAGGTGAGTCCGCCGCCGACCATGGTGTCCAGTTTCGATGGCGTCGTCCCGGCGGGAGAAATTTCCGTGTGCTCGATTTTCGCCAGTCCAAAATCCAGCACCTTTACCTGGCCGCGGTCGCTGACGAAGAGATTGGCGGGCTTGATGTCGCGATGCACAATTCCTTTGGCGTGCGCTGATTCCAGTGCGTCCGCGATCTGAATGGCCATGGGCAACAATTTTTCCATGCCAAAGGGATTGCGGGTCATCAACTGCCCAAGGGTCTGCCCTTCGAGCAGTTCCATTACGATGAAGTGTTGCCCGCCGTCCTGTTCGATGGCGTGAATGGTGCAGATGTTGGGATGATTCAGCGCCGAAGCGGCGCGCGCCTCACGCTGAAAGCGCTCGATCAGTTGGTTGTCCTGCGCCATTGTTTCCGGCAGGAATTTTACGGCCACGCGGCGGCCCAGCCGGGTGTCTTGCGCTTCATACACCACGCCCATGCCGCCGCTGCCCAAGGTTTTTGTTATTTGATAATGCGAAACGGTCTGCCCAATGCGGGAATCGGAGCCTGTCATGACCGGGCAATGTTATTCTGCCGCACTCCAACGGTCAAGCGGGGTACTCACAAAATAATAGAAGGAAAAAAAGAACCTCCGGCTGTGGCGCATGCCACTTTGCCGGAGGTTCTATTCAACTGAAAATCTGGCCGAGTACGATTCCCGTAGGATTAAATGCGAGCCGCAGGAAACGAGGGCGCGGCCGAATCCCACTACTACAGACGTGGCCCGAACAGGCCCAAAAAACGGGGCCTTACTTCAGGACGGCGTCTTTGAACGCTTTCGCGGGGCGCAAACGAACTACTGTCTTCGCCTTGATCTTGATCTGTTCGCCGGTCTGGGGATTGCGGCCCAAGCGGGCTTTGCGGTGAGCCTTTACCACGCGGCCGATGTTGGGGATTACGAATTTGCCGGCGGCGCCCTTTGCTTCCTTCACTGCGAGTTTGAAAAGTTCATCAAAAAAGAGCACAGCGTTCTTTTTTGAAGTGCCGGTCTTCTCGGCCATGTGTGAAACGATCTTCGTCTTGCTTAAAGGCTTGGCTGCCATCTAGTCTGCTTATCCTCCTGATTTTTCTTTCCTCCCCGAAATAAATCGGGAATAGCCGCGAGCCTTCGATCCTCATGTTACAAAGGAAAAAAGTCCGGGCCGCTGGGCACTATAGCCAAGCTGTTCACAGAACGCAAGGGGTAACCGCTAAAAATGCAGGTAATAAGCCCGTTTTTTTCACTTGGCATGTGAATAACCGCATAAAATAAGGCTTTCAAGTGTACGGGACCGGCCCGAAACGAAATTGGCCGCCGTGTTATGCTCCGAAACCTGTTCGGGAGGCGTTGGAAGATGAGCGAAGCAAGCAGTTGGCAATCGCTGGAATCGAAATTCGCCGGTGCAGTGGCGATGGAGCGAAGGCCCGTGGCCGTAGCGTATCTGGACGCCGTTCCCAACGGCGTGGAGCGCTTTGAAGGCAGCGAGCCTTCGGGTTGCAGCTTCTGGCGTCTAGCCGCGGATGGCCGGACGTTTTACACTGTGCCGGAAAATCATTTCAACTGCGCGGTGGGCGCGTACACCCACAACATTACGCTTTCGCCGGAGCGGGAATCGGAAACCGGGCAGACGCTGCAGATGATGTTCGAGCTGGGCTACGTGAAGCCCGAGGAAGTGCCGCAGATTCCGCGGCTGGCCAAAGCTCCCGCGGTGGTGGTGTACTCGCCGCTGGGCAATGCTCCGGTGACTCCGGATGTGGTGCTGTTCGCATGCAAGCCGCGAGCGGCGATGTTACTGAATGAAGCAGCGAACCGCGCAGGCGTGGCCAGCGGCGCTCCCGCGCTGGGAAGGCCAACGTGCATGGCGTTACCCGCATCGCTCCAACTTGGCGCGATTCTGAGCCTGGGCTGCATCGGCAACAGAACCTATACGGGGCTGGGCGAAGACCAAATGTATTTTGTGTTGCGCGGCAAGGATCTCGCGGCAGTCGCCGAAGCGCTCGACGTGGTGGTCGGCGCCAACACCGCGCTCAGTGATTACGCCAAGGGGCGGCGCCAGGCGTTATCGACGGCTTAAATTGAAGCGCGCAGCTTTGGGACGATCCACGAAGCGGCGACAAGCCGAAGCTCTACAGCGTTGCCAGGTCGGCGTAGAAATGAGCGATGGCCCGGATCCCGCCAAAATAATTTTCCAGAGAAATGTGTTCGTCGGGAGCGTGGGCGTTCTCGTCCGGCAATCCAAAACCAATCAGCACGCAAGGCACCTTAAAGGTGTCGTGCATCTGCGTAACAAAAGGGATGGACCCGCCTTCGCGGATGAACACGGCTTTTTTGCCGAAACCTTTTTCCAGCGCGGCCTGGGCTTTCTTGAAAATGGGCGCCTGAAACGAAGCAATCCACGGCTTGCCGGTGCTGAGCACTTCAAATTTACAGGTAACCGTGTCGGGCAAAAGTTTGCGCACGTGTTTCTCAACGAGTTTGGCGATCTTCGCCGGATTTTGGTCAGGAACCAGCCGGGTAGAAAATTTCGCGGAGGCTTTCGAGGGGATTACCGTTTTGGCTCCCTCACCGGAGTAGCCGCCCCAGATGCCGTTGAGTTCGAGTGTCGGACGGGTCCATAGGCGCTCGACGGTGGTGTAGCCCTTCTCGCCGAAATAGCCCGGGGCGCCCACCGCTTTCTCAAAGTCTTTCTTTTTCCATGGCAAAGCGTTCAGAATTTTGCGCTCGGCTTTGGACACCGGGGCAACGTCATCGTAGAACCCCGGCACGGTGACACGAAAATCCTTGTCATGCAGCTTGGCAAAGAGCTCGGTGAGAATCGTCAAAGGATTGGGAACAGCTCCGCCATAAACGCCGGAATGCAGATCGCGCGCCGGCCCGGTCAATTCGATTTCGTAATAGTTGAGGCCGCGCAGACCGTAAGTGATCGAAGGAACGCCTGACCCCAGCATGGAAGTGTCGGAAACCACCAAGGCGTCGGCTTTCAGTTTTTGTTTATTGGCCTGCACGTAGTCCCACAAGCTGACGCTGCCGACTTCTTCTTCGCCTTCGATGAGAACTTTGATGTTCACGGGAAATTTTCCGTCAACTTTTTGCAAAGACTCGAGCGCTTTCAGATGAATGTGCACCTGGCCCTTGTCGTCCGCGGTGCCGCGAGCGTACAGATTCCCATTACGGGCCGTGGGTTCAAACGCTGGCGAGGTCCACAGCTCCAGCGGCTCGGCGGGCTGCACATCGTAGTGCCCGTAAAAGAGCACGGTGGGCTTGCCCGGGGCTTCCAGGGACTCCGCATACACCAGCGGATGCAGGGGAGTGGGAATGATTTCAACCGTTTTAAATCCGGCGGTACGGAGATGTTCGGCCACCCATTGCGCGGCGCGCTCGACATCCTGCTTGTGCTCGCTCTTGGCACTCACGCTGGGAATGCGCAGAAAAGAACACAGCTCCGCGAGGTGTTCGTCGCGGCGACTCTCGATAAATTCAGCAAGGTTCATTGAGGTTCTCAGGGCGCAAAAGTCCTTTCGATCATCTGAATCTATAAAATCGAATATGGGCCAAGGAAGGCTAGCGGAAGTGAGTACAAGATTCCAATGGCTGCCTGAACTATTCTAAGGCGCATAGCCACTTTGGTTCAAGGCGGGCACCCGGGCGCGTTTTCCATTCCGGCACACTGTAGGGAAGGCGTCATTGACGGTTCGGCGTGGGCGTCCGAAACTTGGTTATGAGCGAAGTCACCACCAGTTCGCAACGCCGCAGCAGCCGCGTATTTCACAAGACGCGGGTGCAGGTGCAAGGCCGCGCCCATAATCGCAAGAAGTTCCGGGAAACCTGCGAAACGGTGGTGGTCAACGGACACGGCGGTTTGCTGGTCCTGAAGAATGAGATCGACAACGGCGAAATGCTGGTACTCACCAACCCGGAGACTCTGGAAGAGCAGGAGTGCCGGGTAGTTTTTTTGGGCGAACTGGGCGATCGTGGGCAGCGAGTGGGTGTGGAGTTCCTGACGCCGGCGCCGCGATTCTGGGGATTAGAGTTTAACGAGCCGCCGCCAAGCGGCATTTCAAACGGGTAGTGACGCCGGGCGCTGGGCTGGACTCGCAGCAGCCTGATTCCTCTTCGAAATTGAATTCAACAAACGCCATAGCAATAGCAACCCCACGATCGCGCCGTAGAACAGCGGCTTGATCACGGCGGACTTCACCAGCCAGTAGTAGTGAATCACGCCGAACACCGCGCTGAAATAGATCAGGCGGTGAAGCAGTTGCCAGCGCTTTCCGCCCAGCCGCCGCACCCAACCCTTTGTCGAGGTGATCGCCAGCGGGATAAGCAGTAAAAATGCGGCAAAACCCACGGTGATGAACTTGCGCTTGGCGATGTCTTTCCACATTTCCGAAAGGTCGAAAAATTTATCTAGCCAGATGTAAGTGGTGAAATGCAGGCAAGCGTAAAAGAAAGCGAACAAGCCGAGCATGCGGCGAAAACGGATGAGTTCGGGAAGATGCAGGATTTTTCGAAAGGGCGTAATGCACAGGGTGAAGATCAGGAATCGCAGCGTCCAGTCTCCGGTGGCGTGCGTGATGAACTCGATGGGATTGGCGGTCAGATCGTGATGCAGCGCGCGCCAGCCCAGCATCGCCAGGGGCAGCAGGCAAATCAGGAAGACTGCCAGTTTGCTCCACTTGCTGTTCAGTATCGAATGCATTCAGGCCAAGGACGGTTTCAGTGGAATTTTTTCAGGTCCATTCCATTGTAGAGGCTGGCGACCTGATCGCCATAACCGTTGAACATCAACGTGTTGCGTTTGGTAAATTCGCCCAGGCGCCTCTCTTTGGCCTGGCTCCAGCGCGGATGGTCCACACTGGGATTCACGTTGGAATAAAACCCGTATTCGTCGGGCGCCAGGCGATTCCAGGTGCACGGCGGTTGTTTTTCAACGAAGCGGATTTTCACGATCGATTTGATGCTTTTGTAACCATATTTCCAGGGGATCACCATGCGCACCGGCGCGCCATCCTGATTCGGCAGCGTTTCGCCATACATGCCCACCGCGATCAGCGTTAGAGGATTCATGGCTTCATCGAGGCGCAAGCCTTCGACGTAGGGATAATCCAAACCGGAATATTTTGCCTCCGGCATTTGCGCGGCATTGAAGTAGGTTTCGAAGGCGACGAATTGGGCTTTGGGAGTTGGTTCCACAAGCTTGGCGAGCGCCGAAAATGGGAACCCGATCCATGGAACCACGATCGACCAAGCCTCCACGCAGCGGTGGCGATAGATGCGCTCTTCCAGAGGAGCGAGCTTCAGAATATCGTCCATGCTGTACTTGCGCGGCTTTTTAACTTCACCTTCGACCGACACGTTCCATGGCGAAATGCGAAAATTCTGGGCGTTTTTTGCGGGATCGGTCTTGCCGGTCCCAAATTCATAGAAATTATTGTAATGCGTCACATCGTTCAGAGGCGTTTCCTTCTCAGTGGTGCTGAAGGGACTTTTCGACGCGACGGGCAGCTTACTGGTGGCATGCACTTCCGCGGGACCGCCAAACTTCCACCACGCCGCTCCCGCTACGGCGGCGGCGCCGGTAATTCCCATGGTGCGCAAAAAGACGCGGCGGTTCGCATAGACGGATTTCGGTGTGACGTCGGCATGGGTCAGATCGGAAGAAGACTTGGTTGGACGAATCAGCATCACTGCTCCTCAACAATAGGACGGCCAAACGACAGCCTAAGGCCCGCCGCCCTACATATCTATAGTACGAAAACTGGCGCGAATTGGACGTAGGGAGTTGCGTCGGCGCACCGAGCCGGCAAACTCTGGTAGAGCGGACACTTAGAGCGAAAAAGAAAACGGGGAAGAAGTTGCCTTCTTCCCCGCGAGAACCACAATCCAACCCGATTACTGAAGAATGGTCGTGATTGCCGTGCACGCGTTAACACCAGTGCCGATTGCGGCGCCGGTCACGTTGTAACGGATCACACCAGACTGGTCGGAGCAAAACGCACGAGTACCGGTTGAAGCCGATACGCGCGTCGCGTTCACTTCGTATGCAACGTACGGGGAAACTACCGTACCCGCACCGGTGTTAGGAACGGTGGTCAAGGTGTAGCCAGACTTGGTGCCCACGGTCAAGACCGGGTCAATCAAGCAAGCCGTAGCCGGAGCTGCCGCGCAAGGTGCCGCGCCGCCCAACTGGGCCAGCGTGGTGAAACCTGTGCCGTAAGTCGTCGAATACGTCACCTGGGCTGTGTTCAGAGTACGAACTGAACCGACCGCCGAAGCTTCGTTTGCCGCCATACGTGAGCGCAGCAAGTTAGGAATCGCGATCGCAGCAATGATCAAGATGATCGCCACAACGATCAGCAACTCGATAAGAGAAAAACCCTTTTGTTTATTACGCATTTTCACTACTCCTTTGAATTTAGGTGATGCCAGAACACAACAGTGATGAAGCAGGTTGCTGGCCTCATTAGGTTTTTCTGAGATTGCGGGTGAAATCAGCAGGAACTGGCGGAAACAAGAGTGTTAGTCAGACGGGACAAAACGAGGCGATTTTGAAGTTGTACCAGCCTGAAACGCTCGCACCGAAGCGGCCTTTTTCTGTCTAGAGAAAGCTAACAGTAATTGGCGGCTTGCCGCTTCGGAATAGTAAAGGAAGCGAGTTAACCAAAGCGGCCTTGACACAAGTCGGGGCGGGAATTATCGTCGGCGCGCCGGCAATTCAGCTTGACGGGCATTAATTCAAAGGAGGGTTTTGCAATGACGCGTCCACTTCCGAATAATTCTGCTTTTGCGCTGCTGTTGATGACAGCGGCGGCCGCTCTCTCCGCCTGCAACATGGGAAACCAGCAGCCAGCTCAACCAGCGACAATTCCCGACACTCGCGCCGCGGACGAAGCGTTGATACGCAACATTGACAACGAGTGGGTGAAGACCGTAGCCAGCAAGGATGCGCAACAAAGCAGCGCCTACTATGCAGACGAGGGCGTGCTGATGGCGCCTGGCGCTCCCCTGGCAAGTGGCAAATCGGAAATCCAGAAGACCTGGGCGGGAATGCTGGCCACACCGGGATTCGCGCTTTCGTTTGCGCCGGCCAAAGTGACCGTTTCGCGCTCAGGCGATCTGGCCTATGAGGTCGGCGATTACGAGATGACTACCAACGACAAGAAAGGAAAGCCGCAAACTGTAAAAGCAAAATACGTGGTGGTGTGGGGCAAACAAGCGGATGGCAAGTGGAAGGCGCTGGTGGACGCACCCACGACTACGCACTGAACGGCCGCCGGCGAGCATCTTTGAGCAACCCAAACTCAATGTTTGAGAAAGCTATTCGTAACGCAGCGCTACCATCGGGTCGACCTTGGTGGCTCGCTTTGCCGGGATTAGACACGCCAGCATGGCGACTAGCCCTAGTCCGATGGATACGGCCGCATAAGTCAGCGGGTCTGACGGTGTCACGCCATACAGCAAGCTGGAAATCAACTTGGTCAACGCAAAGGCCAGGACGATTCCTATACCTACGCCAATACCAGTCAATTTCAGGCCGAGCCTCGCCACCAAGCCGAGCACGTCGCCTTTCTGCGCGCCCAGGGCCATGCGGATGCCGATTTCATGCAGCCGTTCGTTCACCGAGTAGGACATCACCCCGTAAATTTCCACGATTGCCAGCATCACCGCCATGCCGGCAAAAATCGAAAAGATGCGCATGATGAATCGCGAATCGCCCACGGACGAGGACACCACCTCGTTCAAGGTAATAATGTTGGTCACCGGTTGATCGGGGTCAACTTCTGCCACGGACTTCTTCATTGTTTCGCCAAGGCTGGTGCCGCCTCGCAACAAACCCGACGCTGCGCGTATCACCAGCGCTTGATGCAGGTGCGCCCGGGTAGCTCCGCCGGGCAAGACTTCCGGTTGCTGCAGATAGGAAGCGTAAATGAACGGCGGAGTCTGGTTGCCCAGTCCAAAATGTTTTACGTCGCCCACTATGCCGACAATCTGTCGCGGGCGCGATTCGTCCACCGGATAAGGGTCATAGCGGAGCAAAATCTGTTGCCCGATGGGGTCTGCATTGGGGAAAAATTTCTTCGCGAATGTTTCGTTGACCACGATCACCCACGGCGCGCCTGGTGTGTCGTGCTCGTCCAGGTAGCGTCCCTTTAACAGCGGAATTTTCAGCGTGGTGAAAATTCCGGCGCTGGCTTCCGTGTATCCAGCTTGTGGCCGGTTTTCCGGCGCAGGTGCGGGATGCCCGAGAATCGAAAAAGACCACTGTTGCGCGCAGCAGCGCATCGGCAAGGCGCCGATCAACGCGGTGGACTCCACGCCCGGCAGCGCACTCGTTTTTTCCAGCAGGCGCTGGTAGAACGAGGAAACGGCCGGCGTCACCCTTTCCATGTCTCCGCCAGGAATCCGCTGCACGTTTTTTCCGCCTTCGGCCATTTGAAAATCCGCGGTCAACACGTTGGTCGCGTCGAAGCCGGGCTTCACGCGTTGCAGCTGCATGATGGAGTTAATCATCAGGCCGGCGCCGACCAGCAGCACCATGGCCAGCGCCATCTCCGCCACCGCCAAACCGTGCCTCGCAAAGCGGCTCGACGCGGTGGTCATCTTGCGCTCGCCTTCCCGCAGCATCACATTCAGGTTGGGTCTCGACGCCTGGATGGCCGGCATCAGCCCAAACAGAAAAGCCGTCAGCAGCGACACAATTGCAGTGAAAACCAGCACCGGTCCATCCAACACCACTGTGGAAGAATTGGGGAAATCGCCCGCCAGCGACAGAAAAAGTTTTATGCCGGCGTAGGTAAGCGCAATACCCAGCAGCCCTCCGCTAAACGCCAGCAGCGCACTTTCGGTCAGCAATTGTTGAATCAATCTTCCACGCCGCGCGCCCAGCGAAACGCGCAGCGCAAATTCTTTGCGGCGCGTCTAGGTACGAAACTGCATCAGGTTCGCGACGTTCACGCAAGCAATCAGCAGCACGAACGCCACGGTGCCGAACAGCGAATAAAGAACGCCGCGGGCAAATCCAAACAGGTCTTCATGCAATGACGCCACCTTGTCGCCGAGGTCCTTGTTCGTTGCGGGATATTGCTGCTCCAGTCGCTGGGCGATTACGTCCATTTCTGTTTGCGCTTCCTGGATGGTTACTCCTGGCCTGAGCCTCGCAATTGGCGTGAGCCAGTGATCGATGCGCGCTGAATACCGCGGGTTCCCTGGATTGATGGGAATCCAGACGTCCAGATGCTGCCCGTAAAAAGGTGCGAAGCCTGCGGGCATGACCCCGACAATTGTGGACACGACGCCCTCGATGGTGATGGTTTTGCCGAGCACCTGCGCGTCGCTGTGGTACTGCTGCTTCCAGAACGGCGTGCTGATGACGATCGACTGCACCAGGTCCTGCGCTTCGTCCGTGGTGTACACCCGCCCGAGGACCGGCTTGGCTCCCAGCAGATCGAAAAGGTTTGGCGTGGCGTACAACACCTGCAGCGGTCGCGGCTCGCCGATGCCGCTGACAACGGCGACATCGTTGTTGCTGATCAGCGCGATGTCGGTGAAAACGCGATTCTGTTTCTTCCAATCCAGGTTTTCGGCAATGGGCGGGCCTTGTCGAGATTCAGGGTGAGTCTTTTCGACTTGCCAGATGACCACGAGCCTGTTCGGGTCCGGGAAAGGCATGGGGCGATACAACAAGGCGTTCAATACGCTGAAGATGGTGCTGTTCGCCGCGATGCCGACCGCCAGGGACAGAATGACAACTACCAGGAACCCTGGATTTTTCAACAAGCTTCGAGTTCCCAGCCGCACATCCGACCAGAAATTCTGAGCCAACTCACGGGTTCTCATAGCCGCACCTCGCCGGTAGACAAGCCACTCTTACCCTTGTACGAAAGCCCCGGAGTTTTGATTCCTAAATCTTTTCTGCATGGATGCCTGGCTGGTGGATTATGGATGCCGGTCCCAGGGGTTTAGCCGTAATTTATGTGAGTTTGCGATCTGAGTCAGGCAGTGATTCGCTATCGCTTCGGGGGAGCGAGCAACCGTGCGAATCAGGGTGCATGCCGAATTCCTTAGCTCTTGCGCGCTGCGTCGACGATCGTCGCCAGTGCACGTGCGGCGGCGGCGATTTCGGCCTTGCGGCCGTCGCGCAGAGCGGCGGGGTGCACAAGTTCGCCGCCGGCACCGATGGCGAAGGCTCCCGCGGAGAAGTATTCGGCGGCATTTTCGTAGTTCACGCCGCCAGTGGGAATCAGCGATGCGTTCGGAAATGGCCCGCGCAGCGCTTTGATGTATTTTGGGCCGCCAACGTTTCCGCAGGGGAAGACCTTCATCGCGGAGACGCCCGTTTCCATCGCCGCCATTAATTCTGTGGGAGTCAGCACACCGGGGATCGCTAACTTGCCAGCGGCGGCGGCCGCCTGCAGCACTGGAAGGCTCAAGCCCGGGCTGACCAGAAATTCGGCGCCCGCGTCGAAACACTCTTTCGCTTGGCGCTCGGTGAGCACCGTGCCCGCGCCTACGAGTACTCGATTGCCAAATTCGGCGCTGGCCTTGCGGATCGCTTCGATCGCGCCCGGCACCGTCATGGTAATTTCCACTACCGGGATGCCGCCCTCTTCCATGGCTTCCGCGGCAAGTATCGCTTCCGCGGCGCTGGCGGCGCGGATTACCGGGATGATTCCTGCCTTGTGAATGGCGTTCAGGGCTTCTTGAGCGTTCATCTTTTTTCCATGCAGTGAAATCGTCGCGTAGTCTTTATAGCTCCTCTACCGCGAAATTCGGGCACTCTGACCTTTCATCATCGCAAAAACTTCCTGCGCACTGGCCATCGAGGTGTCGCCCGGGGTGGTCATCGCCAGCGCGCCGTGCGCCACGCCGCACTCGACGGCCCAGCCAATTTCTCGCCCTTCGAGCAGCCCGTAGATCAAGCCCGACGCAAAAGAGTCGCCGCCGCCCACTCGATCGTAAATCTCCAAGTCCTTGCGCGCGGCCGCTTCATAGATGGCGCCGTCGGCAAGGGCCATGGCTCCCCAGTCATTGCGGCTCGCGGATTTGGCGATGCGCAACGTGACCGCCACCACCGCGACACTTGGGAATTCCGTCTTCACCTTTTTCATCATCACTTGAAAATCGGCATGCTCCAGGTGCGCGAGATTTTCGTCGGCGCCAGCGACTTCGTATCCCAAGGCAGCCGTAAAGTCTTCTTCGTTGCCGAACAACACGTCGACGTAGGGCATCAGCGCGCGATTTACCTGCTGCGCTTTGGATTTGCCACCGACGGCTTGCCATAGCGAAGGCCGATAATTCAGGTCGTAAGAAACAGTCACGCCGGATTTTTTAGCGGCCTTCATCGCTTCTTCGGCAACCAATGGCGTAGTTTCGGAAAGTCCGCAAAAAATCCCACCGGTGTGGAACCAGCGTGTCCCCTGCTTGCCAAAAATTTCGCCCCAGTCTATTTCCCCTGGCTTGAGGTGCGAGACGGCCGTGTTTCCGCGATCGGAGCACCCCAAAGCTGCGCGCACGCCAAAGCCACGCTCGGTAAAGTTCAATCCGTTTCGAACGGTGCGGCCAATGCCGTCGTATTTCACCCAGCGCACATGTTCGAGATCGACTCCACCTTGCAACATCAGCGACTCAACCAGCCTGCCGATCGGGTTGTCCGCGAGCGCCGTGACCACCGCCGTCTTCAACCCAAAGGTTCGGCGCAGCCCGCGCGCCACATTGTATTCGCCGCCGCCTTCCCAGGCGCGAAATTCGCGCGCGGTGCTGATGCGCAGGTCGCCGGGATCGAGGCGCAGCATCACTTCGCCCAGGCTCACTAAGTCCCATCGACACTCTTCTCTGTTGCGGAGTTTCATAGGGCCAGCCTCACTGCTCCGGTCGCTCCGAAAGTTTCTCAGGCTTTAATGTCCGCGTGGGATCGATGAACAGCCACGCCGCCGCTCCCACCATAGCGAAGGCGGCCGCAACGAAGAAGGGCGTGCTCCAGTTCCAACGCAAGGCGATGATGGGCGTAATCTGCGCCGTCAGCATGCCACCAAATTGATTTCCCATATTCATGAAGCCGGAAACCGAGCCCGAGGAGCCTCGCGAAATCGAGGCGGTAACCGCCCAGAAGGAGCTCTGCGAAAGATAGAGCGCGCCTGCTCCTCCCGCCAGAACAATTCCGGCGATACGCGGTTGCGCGGAGCGCGCGCCCAAAACCAGAAAAATCGCGCTCAGCACCAAGCCGATGACGGGCATCACGCAGCGCCCGATACGTTGACCGTAGCGCGCTACCAGCTTATCGCTGATGATGCCGCCGAGCGGGCTGCAAATGGCCATGGCGATAAACGGAAGAGTAGTGTAAAAAGCGCTGGTTTTTAGATTCAAGCCGCGTACTTTGGCCAGATAAGTAAAAAACCACGCGAAAAATATCCACGCGATGTAGCCGTACGAAAAATACGCCAGCGTGATGGCCCACACTTCCTTGCTGCGAAGGATCGTGGACCAGCTGACTTTTATCGCTTTGGCGACGATTCGTTGTGCGTTCGCCGGCCCCGCTGCTGTGCGCTCATCGTCCGTGACTCCGCGAATGTAGGCCAGTTCGCCCGCGGACACCATTTTGTGCTGCTCCGGCGTATCGCGAGCCACGACATACCAGATAGCGCCCGCCAGCAAACCTAAAACCGCGCTGGCCCAGAAAGACCAACGCCAGCCGTAATGTTCCATCACGTAAGCGATCAGCGCCGGCGTCACACCGGCGCCCACGCCAACCCCGGCGAACACGATCCCATTGGCAATGCCCTGTTCCTGCGCAGGAATCCAGCGCGAAACAAATTGATTCGAGCCGGGGAACATGACCGCTTCACCGGCGCCTAACAGGAAACGTGCTGTGATTAAAAGAAGCAGTGCGGAACCGGCCTTGGGAGACACCAACGCGGTGAATGACGTAAACACGCCCCACCACAACGCTCCCGCGGCAAGGACGCGACGCGGACCGTAGCGGTCGGCCAGCCAGCCGCCCGCGGTTTGAAACAAGGCGTAGCCAAACAGAAACGCACTGAACACCGTGCCCAGCTGCACGGTGCTCAAGCCAAATTCCGCGGCGATGGTGCTTCCCGCGATGGAAATGTTGACGCGATCCAGGTAGGAAACCGCGCTCAATACAAAAATCCATCCGACCAGAAACCAGCGCACGCGCGAAACGGTTGGCTCAGCCATGAATCCCGGAAGAATAAGAAGCAGCCACGAGGTTCGCTCCCGCAGAAAACGACACAGCGGTCTTCCCGAATGTGTTGTGGCGCATCAAGCGGCGTGCGCTTTCAAAATTTGCGTAAGGCTCGTGGCGATAATTTTCTCTTCGCCAAGCTTCAGCATGAAAGAATTCATCGACAAGCCGCCGCCCTGCTCCGCGGCGCCAATGACGATAGAGGGTTTCGATTGCTTCAGCGCGGCGCTGACTTCCGCGGGGGTAGCGGAGATGCGCTGAGCGTCCCAGGTGATGCGCAGGTGAGGAACGTGATTGGCGACGTCGGGCACGCTGAACTCGGTGGAGACGCCGGGAATCGCTTTGACCGCAGTCGAAATATAATCGAGACGCCGCTGCCACTCGGTGTTCAGCGCCTCGTGATCTTCCGCGAGATAAAGTTCCAGAGCCTTCACCATCCCGACAATTTCTTCCTTGCCGACTTTCTGGCTGCGGCCCAGGGTGTCTTCGTGCGGACTATTATTGAGCAGCGCGTAATCGACCAGATCTTTTTTGCCGACCAGCAGGCCCGCGCACTGCGGCCCGCGAATGGCTTTGCCGCCGCTGAAGGCGATCAGGTCGTAACCCATATTCGCGTAATCCCACAGGTGCGAAACCGGCGGGGTGTCCGCGGCGGCATCGATAAACGCGGGAAGATTGTGCTCGTGCGCGATTTTCACCCACTCTTCGACCTTGATCTGGCCCGCGGCATTGGCGAAATTGGAAAAATGCAGCATCGCGGTGTTGGGATTAATGGCCCCCGACAGTTCCTCGCGGCTTTCAATCACCACCAGCTTGATGCCAGTAGAGCGAAGTTGATGATCGAACGGATTGCGATGCGATTTCTGGATGATTACTTCGGATTTCATCCCGGTGAGATCGGGTAGTTGCTGAATAAACTTCTCGTTGTTGCCGGTGAGGATTCCCGCGAGTCCCGATTGCATCGCCGCCGCCGCGCCCGACGTTACGATCGCGCCATAGCCATCCGGAAGCTTCAGTAATTGCGCGATGCGTTTGCCCGCCGCGACTTCCAACTCCAGAATCGGAACGAAGTGGCGCCCGGCCATGGTCATGACCGCTTCCACCTCCGGCCGCATCAACGAGCCGCCCAGCACCGTCATGGTGCCTTCGCCGTTGATTACCGTGGTGACGCCCAGCTCGTCGTAGACATTTCCGGTCGAGCCGAAGCCGGTAACACCGGCTGGCGTGGGCAATGCCTCCGCCGCTTCGCTGTTGCTGTAGCCAAACAGGCGAGCTGGAGCGAAGAGCGCGCCGGCCACCGCGCCCAAAGTGCCTAGAAACGACCGGCGATTCGCGTCCCTTTTAAGAAACATGCGTTACGCTCCTTTTTTCGCGGGGCCCACAACGGCCGCGGTGCAATTGATTTCCACCAGGGAATTTCCCGGCAAGGCCGCAACCGCAACGGTGGTGCGCGCCGGCCCGCCGTTCGGAAAGTAGGTTTTGAACACTTTGTTCATCCCGTCGTAGTCGTCGATCTTGGTGAGATAAACCGTCAGTTGCAAAATGCTGTCCATGGCGCCGCCGCCGGCTTCCACCAGGGTCTTCACGTTCTCCATCACTTTTTTGGTATGGGTGTCGATGTCCATGGGAAATTCGCTCTTCGAATCGTGGGAGTGCGCGCCTTGCCCGGCGATATAAATCACGCCGCCATGCACGATCAGCGGAGTAATAAATCCCGAGCCCGCCGGTTTGCCGTCGTAGTCCATCTTCTGGACGCCGCCCGCGCCTTGCGCTTCCGCGTTCGTGCCGGAAAGCGCGCCAGCGATACCAACTCCCGCGAACAACGATGCCAGCCGCGCGCCAAAGGTCCTGCGATTGCTTAGTGTAGAAGACATGCGAGATTCCTCCAGAAAAATAGATTTAAATTCGTCGTTCTCTAAGGCAAACCAAAACTAAATACGTTGCTGCCGGCGGCGATGGACACATACTGATTGCCATTCACCGCGTAACTCATGGGCGAGGCGTGAATATCCTGCCCGGTGTTGAAGTGCCACAACGCCGTTCCCGTCCTCGCGTCCACCGCTTCGAAGGATTGGCTGTCATCGCCGAAAAACACCAGTCCGCCCGCGGTGGTCATCGTGCCGCCGCTCGATTGGCCGCTGCCCACTTGCGGATACGCCCATTTGGGTTTATCCGCACCCAATTCGAAAGCCAGCAGAATCTTCTTTGCGCGATCACCGGGACTACGCCGCGCGCCGGTTGAATAATAAGTTTGCCCGGGCGTAAATTTCTCCGCGCTGACCAGAAAGATTTCACAATTTTCCGACGCCAGAAAATAAAACAATTTGGTTGAGGGATTGAATGATGGCGAGTACCAGTTGGTTGCGCCGCTGAAACCCGGGCAGACCCGTGTGCCGTTGGCCGTGGGTTGCACGCCGCTGCGAATCGGCCGCCCGTGATCATCGATTCCTTTTGCCCAGTTCATCTTTTCAACAAAGCGCACGGAGGAAAGAAACTTCCCGTCGGTTCGATCAAGAACGTATAAAAACCCGTTGCGATTCGCTTCGACCAGCAATTTGCGCGGCTGGCCTTGCCACATCGCGTCGATGAGCACCGGAGTTTCCGCAGCGTCGTAATCAAACAAATCGTGGGGCGTAAATTGGAAATACCATTTCAATTTTCCGGTGTCGGCGTCGAGCGCCAGCACGCAGTCGGTATAAAGGTCGTCGCCGGGCCGCACCTCGCCGTCAAAATCCGGGGCAGGATTGCTGGTGCCCCAAAACACGGTATTGGACTCGCGATCGAAAGTGCCGGGCATCCAGGTGGTGCCGCCGCCGTGCAGGTAACTGTCGCCCGGCCAACTCTCTGAACCGAACTCGCCCGGCGCCGGAATGGTCCAAAATTTCCAGACGAGTTTGCCGGTCTCGGCGTCGTACGCGGAAATAAAACCGCGCACACCGTCGTCGCCGCCCGAAGTTCCCACAAGCACTTTCCCGTTTACCACCAGCGGAGCGCTGGTCGCGCCATAATTTCGATTTCCGTCGGTGTAAGCCACGTCCCAGCGCAAATGGCCGGAGCGCGCATCCAGGCACAATAGATGCGCGTTGTCGGTTTCCATGAATATCGAAGAACCCCACACACCCACGCCGCGATTGTGATGTTGCGAGGCATCGTCAATCAGCCCTTCGGTGATCGGCCGTGCGTGATGCCACACCACTCGTCCGGTCTGGGCATCCAACGCCCACGCGTCGTTCGCCGAGGTCACGAACATCATTCCGTCCACAACTACCGGCGTCACTTCCAGCGAATCGGAGTTGTGAGCGTGAAAGGTCCACTGGGCGCGCAGCGATGCAACATTTGTGCCATTAATCTGATCAAGACTACTGAAGCGCTGCCCCGAATAATCGCCGTTATACGATGGCCAGTTCCTTCCCACCGGCGACGTGGCCAGCTCCGCGGCCTTCACATTGATGTCCACACTCACCGATGAGTTCTTTCCATTAGTTTCCTGACCGCGGCTCGCACGAGAAATCAGCAATCCAGCCACAAACAATGTCGCGATGCAGACCACCCGCCGAAAATCCGGCCCATTTTGGCTAAAAATCATAGCCGCCCGAATTTCTTCACCGCTTCGGTAATCGATTTTAATTTTTCGATGTAGGCGTACATGGAATGCTCGTTGAAATCCATCTTCTCGGCTGTGGCCAAAACCTCGGCAGCGGCCGCTCGCGGCACCACCACCACGCCATCGGCATCCGCCACGATGATGTCTCCGGCCTGCACTTCGACTCCGTCGCAGCGCACCGGAACATTGGCCCCGGCAAAGCGATAATGGTGAACCGATGTCGAGGGCACAATGCCCAGCGCGTACACCGGAAAACCAATTTTGTTCAAGTAAGCGACGTCGCGGACTCCTCCGTCAATCACCGCACCCGAAAAATTCCGCGCGCGCATGGCCGTGCCCATCAGCCCGCCCATCCCCGCGATATCGATCCCGTCCTCTACCGACATGACATAAACCGCATCGGCGCTGCCCGAATCGATGGCCGCCAGCATGCCCTGCAGCGCGCTGGGATCCTCGTTGGCTTCTTTTTTCAGCGCCACAGTCAGGGCGAAGCCCGCAAACTTTGCCGGAAAGATCGGCCGCATGCGGTGCGACATGTACATTTTCTTGCCGGTAATCTGCTCGATGGCGTCGGAAACCGAAGCGGCCTCCACGTGACGGAAACCGTCCAGCAGTTCGGCGTCGCTCTTTGCGCCGGAATTTCCCGTCTGCGATTTGGCAATTACCGCCAGCGCCGCGGACGCCACTCCCGCGGCCAGCAGCGCCGTGAACACGACGCGCCGCAGTGTGAAGGAGTGTCTGGACGAGTGGCTATTAAATCGATTTTTCATGGGCAATCCCCGCTTTGAAGGTGCACTGTATCACCATCGAACGCCTAGAAAAAGATTGTTGAGATGAAATTTTGGGCCCTTCCGAATCCCGGTTTTTGTGCGATGATCGCGCTATGAATTGGCAAGTTCGCCGGATAATCCGGCCGGTTATCCCCGGTTTTGGCGGCCCATCCCTGGCGGCTGCCCTTCTCTCGATGGCGCTGATCGTTTACGCGGCCCCGGTTCTGGCCCAGACCTCGCCATCTCCAGCCGTGCCAGACACGTCGAACGCGGCCCGACTTGCCGAAGGCCGCCAAACCTTCTCGGCCACCTGCGCCGCGTGCCACGGCCTCGATGGGCACGGAGGAGAGCGCGGTCCGGACATCGCCTCCCGCCAGGTTCAGAAACATTCCGATGAAGAATTGAGCCGCACGGTGCGCAATGGCATCTCCGAAACGGGCATGCCCAATTTTGCGTTTCTTGGCGACGCCAAAATCGCGGGGCTGATCAGCTACCTGCGCGTTCTACAGGGCACCAGCGCTCAGTTACCCATGCCGGGAAATCCTCACAAGGGCGAAATTCTTTTCGGCGGCGCCGCGCAGTGTGCGCAATGCCACATGGCCAGGGGCGCCGGCGGCTTCATTGCGTCGGACCTTTCCACTTTTGCCGCCGGGATCTCGCCGGCGGACGTCCGGCGCGCCATCGTGACTCTGGCGCCAGAGGGCAGGCAAAATCGCGGCAAGGTGCTGGTCACTTTCGCCAACGGAAGTTCACAAGAAGTCGTAGTCCGCAACGAAGATAATTTCTCGCTGCAATTGCAATCTTTGGACGGCACATTTCATCTGGTGCAAAAGTCGGAAATCTCCGCGATCAGGCCTTCGGAGCAACCTCTGGTGCACGCGGACTACGGCAAAACTCTGACGCCCGGGCAACTCGACGACTTGGTGAGCTACCTGATGCACATAGCGGAAAACGAGCCGCCAAAGGATCTATCGAAACGGAAACACCAAATGGATTGATGTTATCCGCGGGTTACCCGGTATCAGTAGTTGGTATTTACATTCCTTGTCCACCCTGGAGACCTCTTGAAAATCGCTCTGACACTCGCCGCCGGATTCCTGTTTACCGTTGGCGTCTTTATGACTCAAGAAACAAAAAAAACCCGGCAATTTTCCCTCCATGCTGATACTCCCCATTTCTGGGAGCTGATTTCGAAAAGCGCCAAGTTGGAGACCGTTGGCAAAGGCTTCGGGTTCACCGAAGGACCAGTCTGGGATCCTGCCGGCTTTCTGTACGTCAGCGACGAAGAGCAGAACAAAATCTATAAGCTTTTCCCCGATGGAAAGAAATCAGAACTCATCGCGCTGGGCGATCCGGACGGCAGCACCAACGACCGCGAGCACCGCTTGATCGACTGCGCCAGCGTGTTGCGAGCCATCATCCGCATCAGCCCGGACGGCAAGTACGAAATTCTCGCGGACCGCTTCGAAGGGAAAAAATTCAACAGCCCCAATGACGTCGTCCTCGGTCCTGACGGGGCTTTGTATTTCACCGACCCGACCTTGGATT
>JBBRZT010000010.1:0-28047 GCA_038236395.1 Candidatus Acidiferrales bacterium | reverse complement strand
GACAGCACCATGCTCACAATCTGTGTTTCGTTGCGCCATGAATCGGGAAACAGCGGCCGCATCGGCCGGTCGATCAATCTCGAAGTCAGAACTTCTTTTTCCGATGGGCGCCCTTCGCGCTTGAAAAATCCTCCCGGAATCTTTCCCGCCGAGTAGGTATTTTCCCGGTAGTCCACCGTCAACGGCAGAAAGTCGCGATCGTTCTTCGTGGTCGCCATGCACGCGGTCGTCAATACGATGGTGTCGCCGTAGCGCGCCAGGATCGCTCCATTGGCCTGCTTGGCTACTTTTCCGGTTTCCAGGATCAGCGGACGCCCGCCGACTTCCACGGTTACCTGGTGCGGTGCGGGTGTGTTTGACTGTTCAGACATTTATTCTTTCCTTTAGCTTCGCGTTCGCGCAAAGCCTTTCAATAAGCGTCAGCCGTTGCACGGCTGCGCGTAAAACTTTTTGTGCTGGATTGGGCCGGCCATCGAGCGGTCGGCATCAATACAAAAGAAGACAAGAGGCAGGACACTTTGCAGGCATGCAAAAACTCTTACGGATCACGCCGCGAAATCTCCGGCTAAATTACCGCCGTGCCATCCGCGCCAACGCTATTCGTCAACGCGCGCGAATTGCCTGGGTTCATACCGGCTCTCACACTACCGGCAGACAGACTCCCTGTGGAATATGTCGTTTCGCGATTACGTTGCGAATGCCGCCCCAAATGCCCCGAAATCCGCGGGCGGTTACTTACGCAGGCTAAGACGTTCAACAATCTCGCGGTACCGATCCGGGTCTCGGCGGTTGAGATAGTCCAGCAGCCGCCGCCGTTTGTTCACCATCATGATCAATCCGCGACGTGATGCGTGGTCTTTTACGTGCGACTTGAGATGCGTCGTCAGATAATTGATCCGCTCGCTCAGGAGCGCAATTTGCACTTCGGGTGATCCGGTGTCCTTGATGTGAGTGCGATATTGCTCGATCAACACTGCCTTAAGCTCGCTCAAGTGCCTCTCTCCGTCAGTCCCCTGAAAATTTTCCTCTTCTTCTTCAACTCATTCAGGCTAACACAATACTAATTAGACTGTAAAGAAATGCTAATGTTTACTGAGAGCCCGAATCGCTGCATCTCTAGCCGTTAATCTACGCCCTGGTAAAAGCGCTTCGGATCGAATTTCAAGTCAACCAGCCCGTCCCGGTAGTCGATCTTGATTTCCATCATATGCAGAACCGCCAAGCCCAGAATTCCGGATACCTCTGTGCCCGTATCGTTGCTGATTTTCGTCATATCCAGGCACAGCATGGTATCCATCTTCTGTTTGAAGCCCGCGAACTGCAGCGTCACATCTTCGGCACGAAATACCTTTTTGACTTCCCCGGAGATCCCTCTCACTTTGTACGCGTCGTTTATCCGCGCCTTGGCGTTTTGCGTGGCGGTATCCAGGGAGATCATATTTTCAACCGATCCCGTATCGATCAAAAACATGACCTTTGCCTTGTCATTTACCCTGGTGGGTACTAAAAGGTCGTGTCCCTCGCGATAAACGGGCGTGAAGGCCTTCATTTCCGGCGCCACATAGCGATCATGCGATTGGCGCGTTGTCCCCATCTGCGAATCGAGCCCCGCTGGCTTCGCCGCCTGCTGTGGATCTTCCGGCAATTCGCTGAGCCGTAACTTATGATTCGGAAAATCCAGGTCTATCAGGAAATCGGAAAACACGTCCGCCCCCAGCAGCCCGTCTACCGCGTCCGAAAAATGCTTTTCCATTACTTCCACATAACAATCATGAAATTCCAGGTCACCAATCTTCACGCTGTCGGCATACCCCACATAGCCGGGCCGGTCGCCAAGGTCCCCAATTCCACCAACCGCAGTATCGAATAGCTTATGAACTCCGGCCTTGTCAGCGATCCTTTTGCTGATCAGTATTCCTCCCGCGCCCGTGTCCAACAACAGCGTGGATTGAAGGCCGTTCAGTCTCACCGGCAATCCATAGCCTCGCGCTCTTTTCGCGTCGGCCATCACCGGTTGCAAATCCGTCTGCGTTGATTTCACGCCGGCGTTCAGCTGGCACGGTCGCGGAGGTTGCTTCGCGAGTTCCTCAAGTTTCGGCAGTCGTTTTTCGGTACTGGCCCGGTCTTCGGGATTCAAGGTGTCTTTCTCGAGCGCCACCTGCATCTCCTTGATTCTGTCCGCCAGACTCAGCGAACGTAGCCAGGCCCCGCGAATTTCGGGATCGCTGCCGTTCAGCTCATGGGCTCGATCGATCAATAATTTTTCTTTTCTGTGGAAGGAAGAGACGTGCATCACTCTAGACATTCCATAGTAGGCCAGTGCGTCGGAAGTATTCGCTTGCACCAGCCTGCGGAATTCTTCGCCGGCTTCTTCGATTTTCCCTTGCCGGAAATACACTTCGCCCAACGCGACATGCGACGCGGCGAGATTCGGCCCCAAGTGCATCCCCTTGTTGGCCGCCTCCGCAGCCTCGGTCACGCGGTCTTGCTTTAGCTCCAGACGCGCTAATCCGGCGTAGGCCGCGGGCGCGCTGAAACCCTCCTGGATCACCCGGTTATATTCGGTACGCGCTTCGTCGTACTTTCCGTCGCGATATAAATGCATCGCTTTAGATACAGATGGCGGCTCTTGTACAGGAGCGCTATTGGCGCCATCCGCAGCAGGCTTCTTGGCAGTTTGCGAAGTTGTCGTGCCAGGGTCCTGAGCCATCGCAGGAGAGCATTGCGACACAATACAAAACAGCAAAACCGACACCTGAACAAAAAATGAGCGTTTCATTTTTCTCCAAACCCCTGAGCTGTGAGTCTTGAGAAATCGTTGGCGAGTCTGTCGCGAAATATCTGCCTTGTCAATTGGCTTTTAGTTTAGATTCGCATGGCGTCCCGGGCGCTAGAACTACTCGAGGCTTTTTTCCTTGTGCGAACATCCCTTGCGCCCGCACCTCAAATTATGTTCAATTACTTGCGCCGGTTCTTCCCGCCCGATCGGCCTCAACTAGGAGAGGGAAAAAATGAAAATCCGCAGCATCGCAGCCACTCTGTGTCTCTTGCTGTTCGGTACGCTTGCCGTCGCGCAACAAGACAAAGCTTCCCGCCCCAGTCCCCCGGCCAAAGCTTCTTGCACAGCCGGCGACGCCACCATCAACGTCGACTATTCCAGCCCACGCGCCAAAGGCCGCAAAATTTTCGGCGGCCTGGTTCCCTACGGACAGGAATGGCGCCTCGGCGCCAATGAAGCCACCACCTTCTTCACCAGTGCCGATGTAATGGTCGGCGGCACGAAAGTTCCCGCGGGCAGCTACACTCTCTTCGCCGTTCCTAACGCTGATAAGTGGACCCTGGTGATCAGCAAGAAAACCGGCGAGTGGGGCGTTCCCTATCCCGGAAAAGATTCCGACTTCGCGCGCATAGACATGAAAGCTTCTGCGCTTCCAGCCGCCGCGGAAAATTTCTCCATCTCGTTCGACAAGTCCGCCGCCGGCTGCACTCTTCGCGTCGAATGGGAGACCACTCGCGCAACCGTCGACATCACCAAGTAAATTATTTATCGCTTCTGCGTGCTCGGCGCGGTGCCTCGGTCCACCAAAACCACCGCGCCAATCACCATCACCGCCGCGATGCAAACGTTCAGCGTCACTTTTTCGCCGGCTAGCAGCCATCCCGCGAACACCGCCACAATCGGGTTCACATACGTGTGCGTGGCCACCAGGGTCGGCGAATAGCGCTCGAGCAGCCAGTTGTACGCGCTGAAGGCCACCAGCGAACCGAACACAATCAAGTACGCGAGCGCTTCCCACGAACGCGCCGTCACCGTGCTGAACGAAAATCCCCGCCACTCCCCCAGAATTGTCGCCGACGTCAACAGCAGGATCCCGCCTGAAAATGACGACAGCGCCGTCAGCAGCAGCGGATGGCCCGACAGGTTCGACCCGCGCGAATAAACAATTCCCGCCGACCACGCCAGCGCACCAAACAAAACCGCCAGCGAAGCAATCAGCATTCCGGCGCTGGACGTCAGCGAAGTCCGCCCCACCAGCAGCGCCACTCCCGCCAACCCCACAAAAATCCCGCTGCCAAGTTTCCAGTTGAATTGCCACCGGCGCGCCGCCCAGGCCGCCATAAAAAAAACCCAGATCGGTTCGGTAGCCACCAGCAGAGAAGCCAGCCCCGATGGCACGCGCGTTTCCGCCCAGTGCAGCGGCCCGTGCCCCAAAAGAAAAAACAAAACCCCAATCTCCACGCCGGTTCGAATCTGCGCCGCCGTCGGCCGCACTTTCTTCGCCGCGCACCACAGCAACAGAATCGTCCCCGAGGTCAAATGCCGGAGACCCGCGGCATACAGCGGGGGAATTGTTTCGACCGCGTAGCGGATGGCCAGGTACGTCGAGCCCCAGATCACGTAAATGGCGAAGAAACAGAAAATGATCAGCAGTCGGTCGGAAGCGGCGGCTTTCCCGGCCAGCGCGTTGGGTTTGGGCATTGTCGCGGACATCGTTGGGGCGCTCACTGGTACGTCACCTGCATCTTTCCTGTAATGCCCTTCAGGTGTTACACTCATTACAAGGTCAGACTAACGAAATAGTTGTAACGAGTCAAATACATTTAAAGCGTTACCATGAACATCCACAAAGACAATTATGTCGCCTCGGGCTTTGGCCGGGAATTTCTCTGGCTCGATCTGGCCAATACCCTCGAGTGGGATGGCTACGGCAAGCTCACCGACCATCTGCGCGATGCCTCCTGGATCTGCAGCATCCTCAAACACTGGAATCTCGCCTCCCAGCTTCCCCGCCCCGTTCCTCTGCGCAAACTCGTAGATCTCCGCGCGCTGCTCCGCCGCCTGGCAAGCAAACTGATCTCCGGCGCTTCGCTCGACTCCCGCGACCTCGCCGCGCTCAATTTATATTTGAAGGTACCCGCGCGCGAAAAACTGTTCCAGCGCCAAAATGGAGTGCGCTCCGAACTGGTCCCGCTGCGCCCAGGCTGGCCCTGGCTGCTTTCCCGCATCGCCGCATCGTTCGCGGAAATGCTCGCGCTAGGCCGGCCAGACCGGCTGAAGAACTGCCCTAACGAAGGATGTAAGTGGGTGTTTTACGACCAGACCAAAGCCAACACGCGCCGCTGGTGCAACGACCGCACCTGCGGCAATCGCGATCGCGTCCGCCGTGCGCGCACTCGTGCCCGCAAGGGAAAACGCATCAAGTAGCCAAATTCAAAGTGAGTTGAATCCTGCCTACCAGGGCAGTTCCTTGCCCAGATGTATGAACTTGCCGCTGTAGCCGTCCGCCGGCAACGTGGCCAGCGCCACCGACGTCTTAGCGCCCTCGCTAACTTTCAGGTCGCCGTGCGCATTCATATCCGTCACCACCGAGCCCGGATGCGCCACATTCACCTTGATCGGTGTGTCCTTCAATTCATGCGCGAGATGCACCGCAAAGGCATTTAGCGCCGTCTTCGAAACGTCGTAAGCCATCGGCTTGTAATTGTAAATCGGAGATTTCGGATCGCTGTGCATTGTCAAAGACCTCAGCCCGCTGGAGAGAAATACAATTCGTCCGGCAGCTGACTTTTTCACCAGCGGAAGCAGCGTCTGCGTCAGCGCCACGATATTGAAGAAATTCGTCTCAAATGTTTTTCGCAGCACGTCCAGTGACACCTTGCTTGTGCTGACAAACGACCCGTTATTCTTCTCATCAATCAAAATTCCCGCGTTATTCACAAGCACATCGAGCTTCCCGAATTTCTCCTCAATCGTCTTCGCCGCCTTGGCGTGCGTCTTCGGGTCATCCACGTCGAGCAAGATGAACTCCACGTCCAACCCTTCGCCTTTCAGTTTGCTCTCTGCTTCCTTGCCCTTGGCCTCATTCCGGGCGCCCATCAATACGTGCATGCGCTTTTGACCCAATTGCCGCGCGGTCTCAAAACCGATTCCGCGATTTGCTCCCGTCACCAACGCTATCGTTCCCTTGCCTTGTCCGCTCATGTACCTTGCCCTCTATCTTTTTTTTAACCTGCGCTTCTGGCTAGCGCATTTTGCGCCACCATACCAAATCGAAAAACTTTACCGATCCCTCACCAGCGACAAAAACTCATCGCGCGTTTCCTTGTTGTGCCGGAAGCACCCCAGCATCGCGCTAGTCACCGCCTGCCCGTGCTGCTTCTCGACGCCGCGCATCTGCATACACAAATGGCGCGCCTCGATAATCACGCCTACGCCTTCAGGGCTGAGCTTCTCTTCAATCGCGTGCGCAATCTGGCTGGTCAACCGCTCCTGGATCTGCAATCTACGCGCGAACATATTCACCAGCCGCGCTACTTTACTCAGCCCGATCACTTTCTTGTTCGGCAGGTACGCCACGTGACACTTCCCGAAAAATGGCAACAGATGGTGCTCGCACAAGCTGAAAAACTCGATGTCTTTCACGATCACCATTTCGTCGTAGGCCACGCTGAACGTCGCGCCATTCAACACGTGGTCTACATTCTGGTGATATCCGCTGGTCAGAAACTTCAGCGCCTTCTCAAAGCGCTCCGGAGTCTTGCGCAAGCCCTCGCGGTTCGGATCTTCCCCGATGATAGAAATCATCTTGCGCACCAGCGCCGCGATGTTTTCGCCCTTCTCGTCATCTTTCAGTTCATGCAGCAGCAGCTCTTCGCCGGGTTTGCTCACCTTTGCTCCTTTTTCACGCCACTCGCGCCGGGAACTCCGCGATCGCTTCTCCCGCATACTCAAAACTGTTGTTCCTGGTCTCTTCGATGCGCACCCGCTCCAGCTTGGCATGCGAAAAGTTCTTCAGCCGCTCATAAATCTCAATGCACAAATTCTCTGTGGTCGGCACTTTCTCGCGAAACGCGGCCAGCTCTTCGTTCAGCGACTTGTGATCCAGCGCCTGCAGCACCGCGCTCTCCACATATCCATCCAGGTCCGCCAGATTCGCGATCATCCCCGTCTCCGGATCCACTTTGCCGGAAACATTCACTTCCAGCGTGTAATTGTGGCCGTGCCCGAACGGGTTGTTGCACTTCCCAAACACCCGCGCATTCTCCTCTTCGCTTAGATGCTCGCTGTGCAGCCGGTGAGACGCTGAAAAATGGTACCGCCGCCCCAGTTCCACCTTTAATCCCTCCGAATTGGGGCTATTAGTCATGTTAGGACTACCAATGATTCACTCTTCCCCATCTCACGACACCGTCATTCCGAACCCCCCGTTTTCTCCAGGGGGGTGAGGAATCTGCTTCTCGCCTTTGTCGCTTCCTGCACGGGACGCAAACAATTCCGCATCACAACTCACACGCGGCCATTCCGAAAACAATCCGCATACAAATCCGGCGACTCATACAGCCGCACCCGCTGCAATTTTCCCTGCGTAATTTTGGGCTCCAGCAATCCCCAGATCACCCGCGCGATGTTTTCGCACGTGGGAATCATTCCCGCCAGCTCCGGCACTTCGTGATTCAAATGCCGGTGATCCATGCGCTGCATCACTTCGCGCTCCAGAATCTCTTTCAGCTCTTTCAGATCCAACACCATGCCCGTCACCGGGTCCGGCTCGCCCGCCACGGTAACTTCCAGCGTGTAGTTATGCCCATGCCCGTGCGGGTTGTTGCACTTCCCAAATACGCGGCGGTTTTCCTCCGGCGAAAGCTTCGGGTTGTGATAAACGTGCGAGGCTGAAAATTCAATTTTGCGTGTGATCAGCACCATAATTATTTTGTGCGGGTGTCCCGGTCCCTGGCTGCCGTCGATACTGCCGCGCGATACTCGCGCCCCTTCCACTGTACCCTGCCGAGCGCATAACTCCGATAGGACGCCGCCAGCACGCCCGTATACAGAAACACCGCGGGTATATAGTAGATGATGAACGAGAAGGGGTATTGGTTACGCGTCAATTCCGCCCCGTAGTTCATCTGCCGGAATATCAGCAACAAAACACCCAGAAACATCGCCAGCGGAAATTTGATGCCCAGCAAAATCACCAGAACCGGCATCCACGGAAACACCCGCTCACCCTCGCGAAACGCCGCCCACGGAGTCCCGCCCATCAGCCGGTAAAGATTTTTCTTCCATCCTTCCCACATCGCGCCAAACGAACGATACATCCGCGCGCGCACCAAACCCTTGCCGGAACCAAACCACAACCGGTGGCCCGCGGCTTTCACCGCTTTCGCCAGCGCCACATCTTCCAGCACGTCGTCCGCGAACCGCGCGTGCCCGCCCACCGCTTCGTACACGTCGCGGCGTATCAACAGGAACTGCCCATTGGCCGCGGCCGCCGGCGACTTCGGATCGTTCACGGCCGCGAACGAAAATCGCCGCGCCAGTCTGCAATACACAAACGGCACCAGCGCCTTCTCATACCATTTTTCCGTAATTTGTTCCGGCGAAAACGAAACCAGCGCCGCACCATTCTCTCGCGCAATCTCCAACGCGCGTTCCGCCGCTCCCTCTTCCAACTCCACGTCCGCATCCGTAAACAACAGCCACTCGCTCGTCGCTTGCTGTGAACCCAGCGTCACCGCGTTGTTCTTGCCCACCCAACCCGCCGGCGGCTCGCCAGCTTCCAACAGTTTCACTTTCGCAATCCGCGCAGCCAGCTCGTCAACAACCTCCGCCGTCTTATCCCGCGACTGATCGTTCACCACCACAATCCGCTCAATCGAGCTCTGCCCGGCCAGCGACTCCACGCAAGCCGCGATCACGGCCTCCTCGTCCCGCGCCGGCACCACGGCCGTAATCATCCCAGCGCCCTTCACAGTTGGTTCACTCTCAGATTTCCGCCGTCAACGAAGTTTCGAACGCCCCGCAAGATACGCTAGTATAGCGGTCATGCCCCTTGTGCGAAGACTCCTAGCCTGGACCGCCGTAGCCCTCGCGGCCGCCATCCTGGTGCTTTTCGCCATGCCCAGCTACCGCCAGGGCGAAGCCTCCATCGCCGGAAAACCCGCGCAGGATTTCCCCCTCACCCTCGCCGGCAAATCCGAACATCTCTCCGATTTAAAAGGGAAAATTGTAGTGCTGAATTTCTGGGCCACCTGGTGCCCGCCCTGTGTCGAGGAAACTCCCTCGCTCAATCGTCTGCAAAAATATATCGATTCGCGCGGTGGAATGGTTTTAGGCATCAGCGTGGATGAAGACGGTGCCGCTTACGAGAAATTCCTGAAGGATCAATCGGTAATCTTCTCCACCTATCGCGACGCCACCAAAAAATCCGCGGCCGATTACGGCACCACCATATATCCCGAAACCTACGTCATCGACCGCCACGGCAAAATCGCCCGCAAATTCGTCGGCGCCCAGCAATGGGACAGCACCGAAATGCTGGCGTACTTCGACGCCATCCTCGGCCAGAACTAGCTTGGCAACCAAATAGTCAATTCCGCTTTGTGGCGCTGGCGGCGGAGGTTGTCATCCCGAACCCGCGCTTTTCAGCGGGCCTGCTTGCCGCAGGCAGGTGAGGGATCTGCTTTACCCTGAGCCCGCACTAGCGGGAGAAGGGTGTTCATAGCGAACGAGCAACGAATCGCAATGCCCCGTTGTTCTGAATCATCAAAATTTTATTTTTAGGGATCAAACTACTCGTAACGCAGCGCTTCCACCGGATCCAGCTTCGCCGCCTGCATGGCCGGCAGCCACCCGCTCACCACTCCCACCACAATCAATATCCCGGTGGAAAGCATCATGGTCACCAGCGACAGCTTCAGGTGAATATCCACTTTCCCCGAATCGTCTTCGTACGCGGGACCCAGAAACGGCAGCGTCCCGATCGCCGCGGTAATCGCCGCCGACAATAGCATCCCGATCACGCCGGCAGCCAGCGTCATCACCAGCGCTTCGAGCAAAAATTGACCGCGAATGTGCGATTTTCTCGCCCCCAGCGCCCGCCGCAACCCGATTTCCTTCACGCGCTCTTCCATCGACACCAGCATGATGTTCATCACGCCGATGCCGCCGATGCCCAGCGTCAATGTGCCCACAAAAAACAGCAACGCCTGAATGCCAATGGTAATTCCGTCATAGATCGGCTTGAACTCCTGCCGCCCAAACATTTGTATCGCGCGCTTGTCGCCGGCCGCAAAATGCTGCCTGCTGGCCACCGCCGCGCGCACCTGTTGCATCGCGTCAGCCTCAAAATTCGGCGCCACCGGTTCGAACAGCATCACGCTGGCATACCGCGCGTCCCACAAATCCGATGCCGCGGTGTAGGGAATGAACACCGACTCGTCATCGCTCGTAAAATAATTGCTGTCCGAAAATTTCGTGTCCATCGAGCCGACCACGGTAAATTTTACGCCGTTGATGCTTACCGCTTCGCCGATTGCAGGCGTGCCGCTGAAAAGTTTCTTGCGCAGTATCGCCCCTAAAAACGCCACGCGCCGCCGCTCCGCGATGTCTTCGTCGGAAATCCACCGCCCCTCGAGCGGCACTTCGTTGCGCATCTCGCCATATTCGGGATACACGCCGCGAATCGCCGTGTCCGACAACCGTTCTTCGTGCGAAATGCCCTTGAACTTCACCGTCTCCAGGGTCACGCGCTTCACCAGCGGCGACTGCGCCTTCACCCAGTCCGCATCTTCCTGCTCGAAGCGCACCGCTTTCCCCGCGCGCTCGCCGCCAGCCTGCTCGCTGGTAGTGCCCGGCCAGCAAACCACCGCGCCTTTGCCAAACACTTCAAACGTGTACATCAGCACGGTGCGAAATCCCGACCCATAACTCAGCAGCAGCGTCACCGCCACGATGCCCCACGAAATTCCTGTCATGGTCAGCAGGCTGCGCACCGGGTTGCGGCCCAGCGCGGCCCACGCTTCGCGAAATATTTCCACGAACATCATTAGCCGCCCGCCTCAAACCGCAGTGCCTCGATGGGATCGACCGACGCCGCCCGATTCGCCGGATACAGCGCCGACAACACCGAAATCAGTCCCAGCAGCGTCACCGACAGAGCCCCCAGCTTCCAGCTCGCGAGCAGACCGGCAAAAAACGGCGGCATGGGTATCAGGTTTACCAGCGCGCAAAATCCGTAGGACACCAGCAACCCCGTCCCGCCGCTCAGCGCCACCACAATCACCGTCTCCATAAAAAATTGCCGCAAGATCGATTTGCGTGTCGCTCCCAGCGCCATGCGCACTCCAATCTCCCGCGTGCGCTCGCGCACCGACACCAGCATCACATTCATCACGCCCAGCCCGCCCAGAAACAGCGTCGCAATCCCCACCGCGCCCATGAACAATTCCATGCCCACGATAATCATGCGGTTAGCTTCCGCATTTTTCACCGTGTCCCAAATGCCCGCTGCCTCTTTATCGCGCGGATCGAAATTGTGCAGTCGCCCCAGCGAACGCCGCACCTGCAGCACGCAATCCGGGTGCGTCGCGAGCGACTTCGGCGCCACCAGCAAGCGGTCCACGGTGTGCTCCACGGCCGGAGGCTTGTTGGGAAAATCCCGCCGCATGGTGTTGTAAGGAATAAAAATCTTGCGGGTGTCCATTCCGTCGTAGCTGGAGTTTTGTTCCTTCGATTTCATTACGCCGATCACCGTATACGGGGTGCCGTTCATCCACACCTTCTCCCCCACCGCTTCGTGATCGGAAAAAAGCTGCTTCTTCGTGTCGCTGCCCAGAAACGCCACGTTGCGCGCTTCCTCATTGTCTTCGCGATTGTAAAAGCGCCCTTCCGATGTCGCGATGCTGCGAATCTCCGTAAACTCCGGCATCGACCCCACCGTGTTTATGTTTCCGCTGTTGTACAGACTGCGCACCTGCACGCTGTTTCCCAGCTCCGGCATCACGTATTTGCATGCCGGCGATTCCGCCGCCACCTGCGTGTAATCTTCTTCGCCCCAATGCACAGCGCGGCCGGAGCGCGTACCTCCCGCCTGCATGCTGGTGCGCCCGGAAAAAACGATCATCACGTCTTTTCCAAACGTCTCCTGATTTGCCTGGATGCCCTTCCCGAGACCTTCACCCGCCGCCACCATCACCGTAATCGAAATAATTCCCCATGCGATGCCGAACATCGTCAGCAGCGTTCTTCGTTTGTGCGCCCACAAAGTGCTGAGCGTGTCTTTCAGCAAATCCCGGAATGACAAAGGGCCCGCCTCTTTTTGCCAACGCGTTACTGCAAAATCACCTGCTGCTTCTCGTTCAGTCCCTCAAGAATCTCGGTTTTTACTCCGTTCGAAATTCCCAGCTTCACGGCAACTTTTTTCTTCCCGTTTTCGCCCTTCGCGTCGGGAATCTCCGCCTGTGCCTTGCGCTCCTTGTCATAAATCAGCGCCGCTTCCGGAATCATCAGCACATTCTTCTTTTCTTCCAGCATGATTTCCGCGTTGGCGCTCATATTCGCCTTCAGCTCCAGCGTCGAGTTCTGAATCGACACGCGCACCTCAAACGTCGTCACGTTATCCTTCTCTTTCCCCAAAGGAGAAATCTTGGTCACCTTGCCGGTAAATTTCTTATCCTTGAACGACTCCACCACAATGCGCGCCGGCTGGTTCAGGTACACCTTTCCGATGTCCGCTTCATCCACTCTGCCCTGCACGTACACTTCGCTCACATCGCCCAGCGTCATGATCGGCGTGGCCTGCGAACCCAGGATCAGAATCGAGCTCACCGCATCGCCCACATTCACGTCCCGCGACAGCACCAGCCCGTCGATGGGGCTCACAATCGTTGAGTTGCGCAGGTCCTCTTCCGCGTTGTCCAGCGCCGCGCGCGATTGCGCCACGTTGCCCTCCGCCTTGGCAATTTCCGCGCGCGCCACCGCCAGGGAAGCTTGCGCGCTGGCCTGCTTGTTCACCGCCAGCTGATAATTTTTCTGCGCGTCCTCTACCACCGACTTGGACACCACGCCTTCTCTAAACTCGTGCTCCGCGCGCTCCTGGTTCAGCTTCAAGAACGGTACATCCGGCCCCTCGGCATCCACCTTGTCGCGCTCCAGCGCCGCCGTCGCTGAATTCCGCGCCGCCTCCGCCGCCTGCAGATTCGCTTTCGCCGCCCGCTGCGCCGCTTCCAGTTGCACCTTGTCCAGTTCCGCCAGGACTTGCCCGGTCTTCACCCGGTCGCCATAATCCACATAAATCTTTTTCACAATTCCACTGGCCTTCGACTTGATCTCCGCCTTCGACAGCGGCTGAATTTTTCCCGTAGCCACCACCACCCGCGCCAGGTCGCCGCGCTCCACCGTCGCCAGCTTCGACGGATCAATCGCGCGATTCGGCCGCAGCGCCGCCATCACGCCATATCCCCCCGCGCCCAGCACCACCACAATCGCCACCACCCAGATAATCCGGCGCCGCCTCTTTTTCCCGTTCTTCCCGTTCGTCAACCCGTTCCCGTTTATAGACATAGACCCTCGCACTCGCGCTTGCTGACTCCCACGGCGCCGCCGCTGACCACAGCGGCCTATAGTGGATACGCACCCCACCCCAAAATGTTCCAACCGCTGCCGTCTTAGACGATTCCCGCGCCGATTGGTCAGGGGTGCGGTAACTGAGCTGAATGGTCGTACACGTTTCAAAAAGAAGCTTATAATCCGGGAACAATGAAGCACACATTCCGCACAGGTTCGCCCTGCTCGGCAGATTGGGACCGAATGATCGGCAATGAGCATGTCCGATATTGTCCCGAGTGCAAGCGCGACGTGTACGATTTTTCGAAAATGAAGGATAAGGACATCGAGCAGCTTCTCTCGCTGCGCGAGCAGCGATTGTGTGCTCGTGTACGTCAGCGGCCGAACGGGATCGTGATCACCACGGATTCATCCGCGAGCTTCGCCGTTTTGGTGAGACGAATATCACGTGTCGCAAGCATTGCATTGGCAACCGCGATAAGCGTGGGTCCGGCGATCGCCGGATCGCCTCCTAAGACGCCCGGGCAAGAGTTATTCCAAATCCAACAAGCACAGGGCGGATTGGCGTTGACAGTTGTTGATCCCAGTGGAGAGGCGATTCCGAAAGCTCGGGTAACGATTTTGAACGAAAAGACTAACGCCAAGGTTGATGGAGAAACTGACGCGAACGGGCAATTTCGGATACCTGGCCTTCCTGACGGAAGCTATGAAATCACAATTGTCAGTCCGGGGTTTCAAGCCCTCAAGCAAAGCCACGTCGGTGTGCATGGACCTGCCCCATTGAAACTACAACTTGAGGTGCAAATCGGTTTTGTGGGTGAGGTCGTGCCTACAAACCATCCCAGCGGGTTTCGGAAATTCATTTCCAAACTTCGCCATATATTCTGAAGATTCAAATCGCACATGCAAGTCCCGATTGGCCGCGTACTCGGACTCTTATTCGCACTGCCTCCGCACACGGATTGACATCACCCACCTCAGTCCCCGATGATTTTCCTTTGCTTACCCAGTGAACGAACAAACCATGTCCCATCGCACCCAGGCCACCGACCTCGGTCGTCACGTTTTTGGAGCGGCGGCCTTAGCCTTTGGCGTCGTTACGTTGGCCTGGCACGACCGTAACGACGGGCATTTCCTGCGGTTCATCGTTTACGCCGCAGCCGCCGCTCTGATCCTCGGTGGCGCCGCAATTCAGTTCAGTCGAACGGCGAAAATGGGCGCAGCCATCCTCTGTGCGGCTAATCTTGTCTTCGTCCTGCAGTGCATCCCAGGAATCGTCGCCGCACCGAAGATCTACAATAGCTGGGGCAACTTCTTCGAGCAGTTCTGTCTCTTGAGCGGAGCGGCGATCATCTACGCCCGCTTGTCATCAAAATGGCCGCCGGAAACGCTGGATCGGATCGGCTGCATTCTTCTGGGTGTCTGTTCCGTTTCCTTTGCCCTCGAACAGGCGTTTTATCTCAACGCCACCGCCCAGCTCGTTCCCAAGTGGATTCCGCCAACTCAAATGTTTTGGGCGATAGCGACAACTGTTCTGTTCGCGCTCGCGGCAGTAGCTCTTCTCGCGAATCGCATGGCGCTTCTCGCCAGCCGCCTGCTCACCTCGATGGTCGTGGGCTTCGGCCTGATCGTGTGGATACCGCTGCTTATCTCAAATCCCCACAATCACACGAATTGGAGCGAAATCGCCGAAACCTTCGAGATTGCCGGAGCAGCGTGGATTCTCGCCGATCTCCTCAGAAAACATCGCCCCAATAACCATCGCCCTGATGTGACGCGTACCATCTGACGCGAAAACAAATTCACCATTGAGTGAGTGCCGCCAGTCTCTTTACTATTCAGATTACTTCGTGCAATATTAAAAACTCCGCAAGAGATGACCATGCGCATCGTTTCCTCGCTGCCCATACTCCCTAGTCTTTTCATCGCTCAGAGCACGGCAGCCCAAGAGCCGGCCATTGTTCCCAACCCTCAACCTGTAGGGCCGCAAAAACCAGTTCAGCAGTACTATGCCGAAGACGGCGGCGCCCACGGCGGCATCCTCGAAAGTATTGTCGTCCCTCCCAAACTGAATGCGCCATTCACTCTCTTGCTGGAAACCGAATGGGTCCGAGGCCTCCCGGACGGCGGATCGATCACCACTGTCAACAAACGGCGAATTGCGCGAGACGCCCAAGGGCGCATCTACGAGGAGCGCTGGTATCTGGTGCCTAAGGACGGCAAAGTGCAATCGGAGATGACCACCATTCAAATCTCTGACCCTTACGACCACACGCTTTATAATTGTTTTATGCTCCGGAAAAATAAGGAGTGTTTGCTGGTCCCCTATGTGACGCAGCCGGATGCGGTTTTCAAGTTCCAGGGACCACCCACTGGCCCGCTTCCCGACGGTGCAGGCGAGACCATCCACGAAGATCTCGGCAAACAACTCGTCTCCGGCGTCGAGACCATCGGCACGCGCGACACCGTCATCTACAATCCGGGTTTGTTTGGCAATGACCGAAAACTTTCGATCGAACGGGAATTCTGGTTCGCGCCCAAATTGGGATTCAACCTGCTCTCTAAGCGTTCCGATCCGCGAATTGGCACCCAAACGTTTACCTCTACCAATCTGATTCTGTCCGAGCCGGACCCCAAATTGTTCGACTTGCCGGAAGGATTCAAGGTCGTTGACCGTCGTCAAACCGCCCCGCCTGAGTATTGAAAACTGGCCCGTCATTGCCCCGCCCACGGGTTGACATCAGCCACCCCAGTCTCTACGATGATTTTCCTTTCCTTATCCTATGAACGGGCAAACCATCTCCCACTATCGCATCCAGGAAAAACTTGGCGGTGGCGGCATGGGCGTGGTCTATCGCGCCGAAGACACCAAGCTCGGTCGCGGCGTCGCCCTCAAATTTCTGCCTGAAGGCATGCACGCCGATCCTGCCGCGGTCGAACGCTTCCAGCGTGAAGCCCGCGCCGCCTCCGCGCTGAATCACCCCAACATCTGCACCATTTACGAAGTGGACGAGAAAGACAGCCGACCCTTCATCGCCATGGAGTTGCTCGAAGGCGAAACCGTCAAGCACCGCATCTCCAGCGGCGCGGTTCGACTCGATGACGTAGTCGAGTTCGGCATGCAAATCGCCGACGCGCTCGACGCTGCTCACACTCGCGGCATCGTGCATCGCGACATCAAGCCCGCCAACCTCTTCATCACTCAGCGCGGCCAGATCAAAATCCTCGATTTCGGCCTCGCCAAGCTGCTCTCCCAACGTGATCGCTATGATTCCGTCATGGCTTCCAGCGGAGTGGGAGCAGGCGCGACCGCCGGCGATATGCTCACCAGCCCAGGCTCCACGCTGGGCACCATCGCGTACATGTCGCCCGAGCAAGCCAAAGGCGAACCTCTCGACGCGCGCACCGATTTATTTTCTTTCGGAGTCGTTCTCTACGAAATGACCACCGGCCGAATGGCCTTCGACGGCAGCACCTCTGCGCTGATTTTCGACGCTATCCTGCACAAGCAAGCCAAGTCCATTCAGCAAATCAATCCTGAATTACCGAACGAGCTCGAGCGCATCATCTCCAAAGCCCTCGAAAAAGATCGAGAGATGCGCTACCAGGCCGCCGCCGAGCTGCGCACCGACCTCAAGCGCCTCAAGCGCGACCTGGATTCCGCCTCCGGCTCCAGCGGCCACAAATCCGCGCAGGCCGCCGCAGCCGCAAAAGAAAACAGCGGGGTCATTTCCGCCAAAGCCGAAAAATCCGTCGCCGTCCTCTATTTCGAAAACCTCAGCAGCGCCAAGGAGGACGAATACTTCCGCGACGGCATGACCGAAGACATCATCACCGAGCTCTCCAAAGTGAAAGACCTGCGCGTATTTCCGCGCCCCGCCGTGGCGCAATATCGCGATAAGTCCGTCACCGCCCCGCAGGTCGGCCACGATTTAAGCGCCGCTTACGTTCTGGGTGGCAGCTTGCGCCGCGCCGGAAACCGCGTGCGCATCAGCGCGCAGCTCATCGAGACGCGCACCGGCCACACCCTGTGGGCCGAGCGTTACGACCGCGAAATGGAAGACGTTTTCGAAGTGCAGGACGAAATCGCTCGCGCCATCGCCCAGGCTTTCCGCATCACGCTTTCTCCCCAGGAACAGAAAGCCATCGCCGCCAAGCCCACGCAAAACGTGGAAGCCTACGATTACTACCTGCGCGGCCGCAGTTACGCCCGCCGCGTAAATCGCGCCGACCTCGAGCTCGCCATGGAAATGTACGAGCGCGCCATCCGCATCGATCCCAAATTCGCGCTGGCCTACGCCGGCCTCGCCAACGTCTGCGGCCTCTTCCACGATTGGTACGGCCACGACAATCGATGGATCGAACGCGGCGAAGCCGCCTGCCGCCGCATCACCGATCTCGACCCCGAGCTGCCCGAATCTTTCGCGGCGCACGCCCGCATCGCCTGGGCCCAGCGCAAGTACGCCCCGGCCATCGACTATGCGCAGAAAGCCATCGCCCGCAAATCCGACTGCGAGGGCGCGTATTGGTCGCTCGGCCAGGCGCTTTTTGCCACCGACCGTTTTCAGGAAGCCGCCGACCTCGCCGAGCGTGCCATCGAATCCTCCGGCGACGACTACAACGTATACATCCCGTTTATTTATTCGCTGGAAAGAATCGGCCGCAAGGAAGCCGTCCGCGAATTGCGCAAGAAATGGACCCGCGTCGTCGAACAACAGGTGGAAGTAGTTCCCGACGACACCCGCGCCCGCGGCATGCTCGCCAATAATTACGCCGTCCTCGGCCAGCGCGAAGCCGCGCTGCGCGAAGTCGACATGGTCCTCGCCATGCGCCCCAACGACAGCAACATCATCTACAACTCAGCCTGCATCTACGGAATTTTCAACCAGAAAAAAGAAGCCCTCGATCTCTTACGCAAAGCCCGCGACACCGGCTTCCCCAATCTCGACTGGGCCGCCCGCGACCCCGACCTGGTCTGCCTCCACGACGACCCCGAATTCCAGGCGTTACTAAGCTCCAAATCCGCCCGCAACGCCTAACCGGAACTGAACTCGACTTTCAACTTGAGGGGTCGATCCTATTTCGGCAGCGGGAAGCCCTTCAGGCAGACCACCGTACGGTCAGCCTCTTCAGGTTTTGCGTGGACGAAGCCGAGATTCGCTGTGCAAAGAATATCCCCTTTTAAAACCAGGCTGGTGTTGTTATCGAGGGGCGCGTTCAGCTTGTTGGCAATCAGGATACGCTGGGAACCGTCCGGTGACAGGACCCAGATCTGGTTTAGCAAAATCTCGGATACGTAGATGTTGCCTTTGCTATCCAACTCGATGCCGTCCAATGCCGAAAACCCGTAAGGCAGCGACACAGGTTCACCTGCCGTCCCATCGTCTTTAATCGGGATCCTGAGTACCATGGGGTCGCCGTCGGTAATGGCATAGATGTTCTTCTGTTGTTTATCGAGTACGAGATCATTGACGCCCAGGGGGAATCCCGAATAAGGCTTAGCGGACCAGTTGAGCAGAGGGTGCGAAGACCACAAGTCCACCTTTTTTCCATCAGGAGAGATTTTCCAAATGCCGGAGTAAGTAAGGTCCGTCATGTAGACGTTGCCGCTCGAGTCGATGGCGACATCGTCCGGATAGCAGAATGCCCAACCCTCCGCTTTTGTCGCGAGGGCCGTCACCTTGCGAGTTTTAGCGTCGATCTTATAAACCCCGGACCGCGTTACCGTCGCGTCGCGGCAAGCCGGATGGAACGGATCTACCAGATCCGTCTTCAAGTCATATTTCGAGTGCGCCGTGTATGCGACGAAGATGTTGCCAGACCGGTCGAGATCGAGGCCGATCAGGTCTCCCTTTCCGCTTTCTTCTTTCGACGGCACCCAGGCGATGTGATCGTAGCTGCCGTCATCTTTAACCATGACGACTTCCCCGATGTGCATCAGGGTTGCGTAGATGTTGCCAGTCGAATCAACCCCGAGACCCTCCGGCGTGTCGGGAAGTTTGGTCATGACCCAGGCCTTGAACTGGGCCACTGCAGGAGGAGGAGCGACGGCGAAAAATAGTGCGCAACTCATCAGGCAGAACAGAACTCGCAGGCGTTCTGGCTTACGTAGCCCCGATTTGTGTCCGATTGTTGACATTAGATGCGCACTATACATCGCTCAGTCCTTGCTGCATAGCAATCTGCCCCCGCAACCTTCGTCCGCTCAGAAGTAATTCTTACCAACCTTGTTACAGTCGGACTCAGCAGCCTACCCAAACACCGGATAAATGCAAACGCCAGGTTCTGCATGATGTTTCCAATCATCATCTATACTCGACGTTCAGCGAACAACGGGCGTGGAATTAGCAAGGCAGCGATGGAGGCAAGGTAATGGAGTATCCGCAGTTTGGCTTGAGTGGGCGGGTAGCGTTGGTAACCGGAGCGGCGCGAGGCTTGGGACGGGCAATTTCGCTGGCCCTGGCGAATGCCGGTGCGGACGTGGCGCTAGGTTTGCGCGATGCGCAGGCGGACTCGGGATTAGCTGCTGAAATAAGAAAGCTGGGCAGAAAAGCGCTGCCGCTGCAGATGGACATGCGCGAGATGGAGCAGATTTGCAGCGCCGTCGACGAAGCCGCAAAGCACTTCGGCCGCATCGACATACTGGTGAACAATGCCGGAATCGCACCCGAAAATCTGGCTGAAAACGTAACCGAGGAAGACTTTGACGCCACATTGGCCGTGAACCTGAAGGGCACATTTTTTGCCAGCCAGGCCGCAGGCCGCCTCATGATCCGCCAGAAGAGCGGCACGATCATCAACATGAGCTCGCAGGCCGGCTTCGCGGCCTTGCCGACCGAATCGATTTATTGCATGACCAAAGCAGGAATCGCGCATCTCACCAAGTGTTTGGCGGTGGAATGGGGAAAGCACGGCATCACCGTGAACGCCGTAGCTCCAACGTTCATCCGCACCCCAGGCACCGAAAGCTCCCTCGCCGATCCAGCATTTCACGCCGACACAGTAGAACGCATCGCCGCGCTGCACCGTATCGGCGAGCCCATGGAAGTGGCAGGCGCGGTTGTCTTCCTGGCCTCCCCCGCCGCATCGCTAATCACCGGCGAAACAATTCTGATCGATGGCGGCTGGACAGCCAGGTAACCGCTTCGCGACCGCCCTTCGGCGCAAAATCACTTGTCCGGCAACGCGTTATTCGGGCACGTTGACTAGTTTCCTGCGCGCGCGACTAGAATCCGGCTATCGGCCGTTCTCGACAGTTATCTCGGTTGCAGTGCTGCTTGCCTTTGCGTAAGTTGAGCAGCGCTGTTCCGTCCAGCAAGATCGAACAATCCTATCGCCAGTACGGCAAACGATAACCACCAAAGGAAGTAACCAACCCCGAGGTTTGAAATCCAGCCATCGGGCCTGAGGCGAATATACCAGTGCGCATTGAAGAGGAAGGCCGCGGCCGCGACCCATGCCGATACACGTCGAAGCGAATGAGTTCCGCGCAATACCACCCACGGGGAGCCGACAATGAAGAACAGCGTCGTTGATACGCTTAGAATTGAAAGTACCGCGTCGTACACTGAATCTTGAAATTGACTCGGCAAGGCCGCGCCGGCCGCAATAGCGAAGGCTTGCACACCCGTAATAGGAGGGCCAATTTCCCCGCCAAAAATACCCGTAACAACAGGAAGGAACCACGCTGCACCGTTGAGCAGCCACGCAATCGAAATCAGAAGACGCGGCCTTTTCATTGTGCCGCCTTTCTCAACGCCGCGATTCTCCGACGTCACAAGTATAGGTCCAAAAACGAACACGTACCTATTGAGACCACCCGGGTTACCGTACAAATGGTACTTGGATCTACAGCGGCGCCTTCCTCAACCGCAGCGCATTCCCAATCACCGACACCGAACTGAAGCTCATCGCCGCGCTCGCCAGCATGGGACTCAGCAGCCACCCAAACACCGGATAAAAAATTCCTGCCGCAATCGGCACGCCCAGCGCGTTATACAAAAATGCAAACGCCAGGTTCTGCTTGATGTTCCCAATCGTCGCGCGGCTCAATCGCCGCGCCCGCACAATTCCGCGCAGATCGCCCTTCACCAAGGTGATTCCCGCGCTGTCCATGGCCACATCCGTGCCCGTGCCCATCGCAATTCCCACATGCGCCGCGGCCAGAGCAGGAGCGTCATTAATTCCATCTCCCGCCATCGCCACGATGCGCCCTTCCGCGCGCAAACGTTTCACGACATCGCCTTTTTGCTCCGGCTGAACCCCGGCTTCCACTTCCTCAATTCCCAATTGCGACGCTACGCGCATCGCCGTCTCCCGCCGGTCACCCGTAAGCATCACAATGCGCAATCCCTCAGCGCGTAATTCCTTCAATGCCTCGGCAGCCGATTCCTTAATCCGATCCCTCAGCAAAAATACGCCCTCCGTTCGCCCATTGATCCCGATGTACACCAGCGTCGCCGACTGATCCGCCTTCGCCGCTGCAAATGCCGCGGCAGAAAACGCCACTCCCCGCGCCACCAAAAATTTCTCCGTGCCCACCACCACATTTTTCCCCAGCAGTTCCCCTTCGATCCCGCCACCCGGCGTAGCCAGAAATTTTCCCGCCGGCGCGAGCGGCATTTTCTTTTCGTTCGCAGCCTTCACAATCGCCCGCGCCAGGGGATGCTCGCTCGCACTCTCGAGACTCGCAGCCAGCGAAAGCAACTGGTCACTCGTATACGTACTGTCCGGCGCCGCCACCACCGCGCTCACCTGCGGCTTGCCCTCCGTCAAAGTTCCAGTCTTGTCGATCACCAGCGTGTCGACTTTCGCCAGCGTTTCCAGCGCTTCGGCGCTGCGTATCAACACCCCCGCATGCGCCCCGCGCCCCACCGCCACCATGATCGACATGGGAGTCGCCAGCCCCAGCGCACACGGGCACGCAATAATCACCACCGCAATCGCGCTCACCAGCGCGTGCGCAAATCGCGGCTCAGGACCGAACACCGCCCAGGCCACAAACGCCACCGCCGCCGCGCCAATCACCGCCGGCACAAAATATCCCGCCACTTTGTCGGCCAGCCGCTGCATGGGAGCGCGGCTGCGTTGCGCCTCGCTCACCAGCTTCACGATGTGCGCCAGCATCGTTTCGCTGCCCACCCGTTCCGCACGCATCACAAAACTTCCGCTGGCGTTCAGCGTTCCGCCGGTAACTTTGTCCCCCACGGATTTTTCTGCAGGCATCGCCTCGCCGGTCAACATGCTCTCATCCACTGCACTTTCGCCTTCCAGCACTACTCCATCCGTCGGCACCCGCTCGCCCGGACGCACCCGCATCCGATCTCCGCGCATTACCTGGTGCAACGCCACATCACGCTCGCTGCCATCCGCCGCCAGTAAATGCGCCTGCTGCGGAGCCAGATGCAGCAGCGCCCGAATCGCCCCGCTCGTCTTTTGACGCGCGCGCAATTCCAAGACCTGCCCCAGCAGCACCAACGTGGTAATCACCGCCGCCGCTTCAAAATAAACCGGCGGCGCTCCATCCGCCGCGAGAAACGACGGAGGAAAAATCTGCGGAAAAATTGTCGCCACTAAACTATCCAGATACGCCGCCCCTGTCCCCAGCCCGATCAGCGTGAACATGTTCGGGCTACGATGCACCAGCGACATCCAGAAGCGCTCGAAAAATGGCCAGCCGCCCCACATCACCACCGGGGTCGCCAGCGCCAACTCGATAAAGTTCCGCGTCCCCGCCGCCAGATGAAGCGGCAGCAAGTGCCCACCCATCTCGATCGCCAGCAGCGGCAGCGAAAGCGCCGCGCTCACCCACAATCTCCGCGACATCGACTCGTACTCCGGATCAGCTTCCGCCTCCGCGAGCACTTCCATCGGCTCCAGCGCCATCCCGCAAATCGGACAAGCCCCAGGCCCGATCTGCACAATCTGCGGATGCATCGGGCAGGTATACTTCACGCCCGCAGCCCCGGCACCGTCCTCGCTGGCCGCGGAAACTTTTGACGAAACCTCGTCGGCATTTTTACTGCCCGCCGCGCTTCCCATGCCCGCAGTCCCCGGCGCCGCCAAAAACTTCTCCGGCTCCGCGGCAAAACGTTCCGCACAACGCTTCGAGCAAAAATAATAAGTCTTGCCGCCGTGCTCCTGTTTCCCCGCCGACTTGCCAGGATCCACGCTCATCCCGCAAACAGGATCCTTCTCGCGCACACCTCCGCCCACAACGGGCAAGCCCGGGGTTTTTAAATTTGCCAAGTTCTTAGGATTTGAAGGACCAGTGCCATCCGCCATCGCATTATGTTAGATGAATCTCTGTTGCATTGCGTTAAAGAAACAGTGAAAGTGATTCTCGGACGAGCAAATACGCCGGATTGGGTGGAAATTAAGTAAAATGCAGGTTTCGACGCACCGGAGGGAAAAAATGTCAGGCTCGCCCACAAGTGTACCCCCCACAAACGCACCGCCCACAAACTTACCCAACGTTCCGCAACCACCCAAATTCGCCACCCACGCCGAGGAACGCCTGCATCGCAAGCGCGTCCTTGCCGCTGCATTTCGCCTGTTTTCGCGTTTCGGATTTGATGAAGGAGTCGCCGGCCACATCACCGCCCGCGATCCGGAGCGACTCGACCATTTCTGGGTGAATCCGTTCGGGATGCACTTCGGTCAAATCCGCTCGTCGGACCTGATTTTAGTGAACCATCGCGGCGAAGTCGTCGAGGGCAGTTATCCGGTAAATGGAGCAGCGTTCGCAATTCACTCGCAAATACACGCTGCGCGCCCCGACGTGGTGGCCGCTGCCCACGCGCATTCGATGTACGGGAAATCGTGGGCGGCACTCGGGAGGCTGCTCGATCCCATTACGCAGGACGCTTGCGCCTTTTACGAAGACCACGGACTATTTTCCGACTTCACCGGTGTTGTGTATGAGACGTCGGAGGGTGAGCGGATAGCTAAAGCTCTTGGCCCGCACAAGGCGGCGATCCTGCAGAATCACGGTTTGATCACAGTCGGCCAAACCGTGGAGGAGGCCGCCTGGTGGTTCATCACCATGGACAGGAGTTGCCAGGCCCAGTTGCTCGCCGAAGCCGCCGGTGTGCCGGTAAAGATCGATCATGCCCATGCGATCGTGACGAGGCAGCAAGTTGGAAATCATCTCGCGGGATGGTTCCAGTTTCAGCCACTTTTGGCGCGCATCATCCGTCAGGAGCCAGAACTACGCGACTAGATCCCTGAAACCCGTACGCGGGCAATTTTCCGGAAATTAAACTTCCGATCTATTAGCTGGGGTAGCTGGACGAGATGTAGTTTTCCAGGTGCTCGATAGTTTTTTCCTGCTCGGAAACAACCCACTTCACCAGATCGCCGATCGAGACAACTCCGAACACCTTATCGTTTTCCACGATCGGAAGGTGACGTATGCGGTTTCTCGTCATCAGTTGCATACACTCATCCACAGCTTGGTCCAGAGTCACGAAAATCACCGGGCTGGTCATGATCTCCTTGACCAGGGTCGTCTTTGAAGATTTTCCTTTGAGGACGACCTTGCGGGCGTAATCGCGCTCCGAGATGATGCCCGCAAGCTTGCCTTCCGAAATCACCAGCAAGGCCCCCACTGCCTTGTCGGCCATTTTTTCAACGGCCTCGTAAACGGTTTCCTCGGGCGTAACAAACCAGATTTCGCTCCCTTTGTGTTTCAGAACCGAATTAACCGTGCCACTCATTTTGATCATCGCTGACCACCTCCGGATGAGAAAGTTTGCGTCGCACCCGTATCTCGCCTGTGTGTATGGAAGGGCCCAGCGAGAAGGCTACCGCTGCAACGTACGCCCCTGGGAGGCTGGAAGTCAATACGTGCGAGTCGTTTCCAGTGTCCGCAAACTCCGCGCGGGAAGTTGCGCGACTCCTTCAACTCGGGATGATCCCAGTCTGGAGCGACGGCCTGATCTTGCAGGGGATCTTGCCCTCACTGGTATAATTCCCACCTATGACTCTCGTCGAAATCACCTTCGAGCTGCAGTCTCCACTCACCGCCAAGCAAATGGCCGACCTCGGCGAATTCGCCAACACCTACGGCCTGCGCCGCTTCCGCCATGATGAAGGCTCAAACACCATCACTTTCGAATACGACGCCTCGCGCCTGCGTCAGAGCCAAGTCGTCCACGCGCTGGCCGGCGCGAACATCGCCGTCACCCGCATCGTCCCGCAGTCCGGCAGCGTCATCATCCCCGCATAGCCGGAAGAGCGAGTCTTTGTATTTTGAAAGAAGGTATAAAGATCAGGCAGGTCATTGCGGCAAGAGCCGCAAAACATCGTTTCAAAATTTCAAACACTGAGCGCCACTAAAAAAGTGGGGCTCCCGCTTGGGACCGGAAGCCCCGAGAGGCGCGTTCCATTGTCAGTGTCGTTTTCACACCGACGCGTGGGGTCATCCATCCTAGCTTCCCTCTCAGAGGCAGGTGGGAACGATCTGCAAAAAATGGCGAGCAAGCCCCTTCCCCCTCACTCACCACTTCCTACATCTCGTCATGTAAAAACGCGCCTACCCATCCGACTCTTGCAAACGCACGGCCAACGCCAGGATGTCTAACGGCACAAATAACTTCCTTCCTATCTTTGCTTTCCTCTTTCGCCCCAGCAAAAACTGTGTTCCAAATCGGTGAACTGCTTTCAATTCGGAACTCGCAACATCCCAATCAGGATTTGCCATCGCATTTCCGTCTAAACCTCCACACATCACTTCGCTTGTTCTTGACAACTTTCAAAGCCAACGGCCCAGACCCCTCTTTCGCTCTTGCTTATCCTGAGTCCGCACCACCGGAGGAAGGGCGAACGAGTCTGCCTGTGCGGTCGAGGTCAACAATCTGTCTTCCATTATTCGCGCTAGCCACCCCAACCATCACGTCTACCGGCCGAACCGGCCAAACGCCTCCAAGCAGTCCTAGAACGTTAGTAATCCCTTCGCCCGCCCCACTCGAGCTATGGGTTTTTTCCTGCCCCCGCCTCAACATGAACCATGAGCTGGCTGTTTCCCTCCACCACCTCGCGTTTTTACTTCCGCGCCCTCGCGCTCGTCGCCCTCATGCTTCCACCCGCCGCCCTGCTCTATGGGGACGTACCCGCCCGTCTACAGTCCGCCACCACCGCCGGTTGCTACTGTCACTGCCATGAAGCCTCCGCGCGTCGCGGTTGCACCAAAATGTGCGATGGAAAAAAAAGAACCGTCCAGTGGCTGGCTACCAACTGCATGAAGCCGCGCTTCCAGCCGCCAGCCGATAAGTCCGGCACCGGTCCGCGCCTCCGTCATCCCGATCACGCCGAGCACGCCCAACTCACAAAATAATTCCAATGTTGGTTGAATTTTCTGCCGCGTTCGAATGAATTCACCGTTTTAGGGCCGTCATTCGAACGACGTTCGTGAAAGAAATCACAGAACTCTTTTATTCGCAGCAACAAACAAACAACCAGCAACGGTGGCTTCATTCGAATCGCGGCATTCAATACTTAAAGTATTACTTTAATTGTCAACGCGTCGACAATTCCGTTTTATCATATATCTCAGTTAGTTTATTCTTCAGTTATCTTGAAATGGTAGAGATGTCGTTGCTTTTCATTGCGCTAGCTGCACCTGGCACTGCATCCCACGTTTGCGATGGCTCTCCCAACACGTGCGCCAGTATTTCCGGAATTTCAAACAACGCACGATTGTCCTGTGCCTGAACATTTTTTCGCAGCCGCGCCAGCGTTCCCACTTCCAGCATGCGTTTCACGCCCGCAGCCACCTGGCGAAAGTTGTCCAGCACAATGCCAACGTCTTTTTCCTTCACCCAGACTGCGTTGTAGCGTTCTTGCGGCAACGTCCAGGCATTGCACTCAATCAGCACCGGCAATTTCCGCACCATCGCTTCCGCGATGCTTCCCGGCCCCGGCTTGCCAATCATGAAGTCCGCCGCGCGCATGAGGCGATGTACATCTTTGGTAAAACCCACCACATGCACCGGTAATTTCCAGGATTCGGCGCGAAATTTGGCGGCCAGTTTTTCATTACGCCCGCAGATCAGAATCAGCTGCACCGGCACCGCTTCCCTGTCCAGCCGCCGCGCGATCTGGTACATGACTCCTGAACCGTAGCCTCCAAAAAGCACGATGGCCGTCGGCAAATCTTCCCGCAGCCCCATCTGCTTCCTCAATTCGAGCGCATCGACATTTTCTCCCACATAAAAATCCGGCCGCAGGATCATTCCCGAGGTTTTGAAAATGTGCTGGTCGTCGTGGCCAAACGCGCGGGCCTGCTCCGCCGCCTTTTCCGTTCCGGCGATTACATATTGATCGTGAATCAGCTCGATCCAGAAGCGCGGCGGAAAATCCGCCAGATCGGTAATCAATGTCACAAACGGTTTGCCGGGGCACGCGATGGCCCAGCTTTCGTGCAATTCGCGATTGAAATGGGGAATCACCGAAACCAGCAGGTCAGCGGGATGTTCGCGCCAGTATTTTTCCAACAGCCGCACCATTGGCTTGTGAAACATGCGGATGATCATTTGCAGCACTCGCAGCAGACTCGTCGCGCCCAGCGTCCAGCCATTGCGCAGCAGCGTGTTGTACTGCTCTTGAATGCGAATGCCCGTCACGCGCCGCAACACATCCAGGTGGTCGGTCAGTTCCTGGAATTGCACCAGCTCGACCTGCCACGGACGGTTCTGCTG
>JBBRZT010000009.1:0-29110 GCA_038236395.1 Candidatus Acidiferrales bacterium | reverse complement strand
TTGGCGCCGCGATGATTTATCCCCAGGTCGGCCAGAATGTTCCGCAGGAAATCTTCCGGGCTGCATTGCGTCTGGAAAAGGAACACCGTCGTTGCGGAATTTCCCAAGCTTTTCAAAAGCTCAAATAGCAGCGTGGTCTTGCCCATTCCCGGTTCGGCAATCAACGCCATGAACCCGCGGCCCGAAGTAATCCCATAGAGCAAAGAAGCGATGGCCTCCCGGTGGGATGGACCCAGGCACAGGAAGCGCGGGTCTGGCGTGACGCCAAACGGCTGCTCCTTCAAATGGAAGTGCTCCAGGAACATTTGCGTTAAGCCGCCCTCCTCGGGACGGAAGCGAGCACCGGAACATTCAGCGCGTCGCTTACTTCTTCCGGCGTCAGGAACGACGAGTCCATGTAGTCCGCCAAAAATGCCGCGGCGATACTTGCGAAGACCGCCAGAATAAATCCGGTCAGCGTGACGGTGAGCGGGCTATGTACAGGAAGCGCGGGAATCGATGGAGGCACGGCGATCGCGACGTTGGCAATCCTTCTCTTGTCCAGAGCGTCCGCGGTTCGTTCCTGCTCGCGCTTGCCGAGGTACAGCAGATAATTCGCTTCGTTGGCTTTCGCTTCGCGAATCAAGCTGGCCTGCTGGATCGCTTTGCCATCCAGGTCCACCATTTGCGCCTGCATGCTGCGAATACTGTTTTTCAGCGCACCGGCCGTCGCCTGCTGTGAAGCCAGATCCGCGCGCGTCTTGGCGATGTCTTCTCTCAGCAATTCGTGAGTCGGATCCCGGTCGGTTGTGCGGTTTACGTACTGCGCTTCCTGCGCTTTGGAAATAGCGGCCTGAGTTTGCTCGATTTCCTGTTGAGCCTGCTGCACCAACGGGTACGTCGGTTCAAACTTCACCAGCAGTTGCGATTTTTTCACCTCGGCCGCCAAAAGCGTCGACTGCAGTTGCTGCAGCAAGGCATCCGCCGAATTGGACATCTCCTGGGTGGGCGATCTCTCGGGAATCCCCGCCAGCTGTTTCTGGTCGTCCGCAATGCGATGCTCGTCGGCGGCAATCGCCTGTTGCGCCTGGTGTAGCGCGGCCACCGAATTCACTACCTGCTGGGCCATGTCGGTGCGCTCCACATCGGGAGCGACGACCCCATGCTCGCGCCCGAAATTGGACAGCCGCAATTCCGCGGCCTCCAATGCGCGCTGGTAATTGTCGGTCTGCTGTGCGAAGAAATCCGATGTGCCCACCGGCCTGCGCAGCAACAAATGCTTCTCGAGATAAAGCTTGCCGAGATTATCCAGAATGCACGCAGGCGTTTCGCGCGCTCCGCGTCGTCCGTAGGTCACCCGAATCACGTCGGCGTTTTTCACCACGTCCACGCTCAGCGCTTTCGCCAGGTGTTTCGTGGCCTTCGCCTGCCGCGCGGCTTTTCTCTTCGCGGGATCGGCGGGCAGCAGCACGTCCGTGAACGAATGGCTTTCCAAACCGCAAGTAGCAACGACGGAGTGAAGCATGTCCCAGCCCTGCAGCAGCGCCACCTCGGAATTGATTTGATCCGGTGTCACTGCGGTGTTGGTCAGGATTGCGGCGTTCTGCGCGGATGATATCGCGGGGTCGGAGCGGTCCTGCTCCACCAGAATATCCATCGACGATTCGAAATAATTTGCCGCCCAGAACCACGCGAATCCGACCGCACCGAGAAAAACTCCGCAGAAACAGGTAATCACGATGGTGCGGCGCCGGAATCCTACGGCAACCCAATCGCGCAACGTTGCGTAGCGTGCGAAATATTGGCGGCTATTGCCCAATCCCTGTTCCATCATTTGCTCGCTCCTCCTTGGCCGCCGCCGCCCAACCTGGCCGTCATAAGATCGACGCCGGGTTCAGGTACATGCCCACCGAATAGGGAACGTACTTGCGGAAATTGGTGATGAATTTTTCCGGCACGAACACCATGTCGCCTTCCTGCATGCGCGCGTCTTCGTTCACGTTCTTGCCGTTCAAGATTTCTTTGAGATTCAGTCTTCGGACCTGCACCCAGCCGGGCGACACCCGGCGGTACAGGAATACCTGCGTTTTTGCTTGCGGCGTAAACCCTCCGGCGATCGCGATGGCCTCGGTCACGGTGATGTCATTCCGTAATTCATACTGGCCCGGTTTTCCCACCTGGCCGGAAACGATGAACATCGGTTTTTGAAAGTCGGTTAAATCCAGATCGATAATCGGATCGTGAAGAATTGTCGAATAGGCTTTCTTGAACGCTTCCACCGCTTCCGGCACGGTCATTCCCTGGATATATAGACCGCCGATCCCGCGCAGGTTTACGTAGCCGTCCGGCTGAACCGTCAACGTTTGATCAAATTCGGAAGACAACGGGAATGCCAGCGAGAGCGCGTCGCCTCGTTGAATTTTGTATCGGGGATTGCGGTGCTGCAGAACCGGCCGATCGGGATTCGTTTCCGCGGTATCGGAGCGCGTGGACTGCACAGGCGCAGTCACAGCTGCGGTTGCATTTTGGTTTGCTTGCGCGGCAATACACGCCGGTGCTGCCAGCGCCAGCACTGCTGCGAATATTGTGGACGCCTTGATTGTAGCCACGAACATTCTCCTGATTGGCAAATGTACTGGGCGGAACTCTCTGCTTCCTGAAATGCTGGTCGGGCGAAGCCTCGCGTTTATGTCAGAGCTCGTCGAGACCGGACCCTGTACTTCTCTCTGCAAGTTGCTTCGAATCTTCTGTGCCAATTCAGTTCCGGGTTGCTTCCTCCTTGTGATTTCCATTTTCTAAATCGGCCGCCCTCATCGTTGTGTCCAACCCGTTTTCTTCCGTGAACGCTTTTTAATAAAATATTCATCTAGTACGCCTAGAACGTACAGTCGTATGCAACTCTGCACAAGATGCGGAACTACTCCCAACTTTGCTAGAGAACTTTTCACTTTATTCCCGGTGGAATTTTTTGCGAGGGAACACTCCAGATACCAGGAGTACCCGCCGGCAATGCCACCGTTTGCGGAAAAAAGTCTATGGGCGGGATGAGAGGAAGCTACTCACTCCTGGGAAGAATTGCTCATGGCGTGAAGTTTGGCTTACATCGTCAGCGAAGCGCTCGTGGATCTTGCCGGGGAGTGGCTGAACAAATGATCGGCGCTATATGTGGCAGGGCTTTCAGAGGACGGAACCATAAGCCCAACGGAATCATCGGTTTGAAAGATGTAGCGCAAGGTACAAAGCACTTGCCGGAAACCGGCCAAAAATCAATCGCATGGCATGAGGCGAAAAACCTTGGAATTGCCCTTGGCAGCGGCTCGTCAAATTATTTGTTGTACAACAATCTGCATTCGCAACGTGGGCGTGTTGCGCGGCTTATTTCTGAAATCCCCAGATACTCTCTTGAAGCCTTCGGTGCTTGCACCGTTCGGATGTGTCTAAATCAATAACCTGTACCATAGTCCGTGGCGTTCCTGCATATTTCTGGGCTAAACTTTCAAATTCCCCGGGCTCTCAAGCGCCGGAGACTGCTTCTATGATCGCACTGACTGACACCACGTCCGAAAAAATCAGCGTCTTGATCGCTAATTCCGATCCCATGGGCAGCCAGTTAATGGCCAGCGCCTTGAAGCGCTGCCGAAATCAGTTTGAAGTTGTGGGATTGGCCAGCACAGCCCCGGACGCCATCCGTCAATTGCATGCGCACAATCCCGACGTTGCGCTCGTCAGTCCCGAGCTCCAGGATGGCCCGCTAACCGGATTCAAAGTCCTGCATGAGCTTCGTGAATCGCATCCGCAAACCGCGGCAATCATGCTGCTCCATACTCCCGAGCGCGCGCCGGTGCTCGACGCGTTTCGCGGCGGCGCGCGCGGCGTCATCTCCAGAGATAAATCGTTCAAAGCGCTGTCGAAGTGCATTCGTTCCGTGCACCACGGGAGAATCTGGGTCAGCAACGGCGAACTCGAATACCTTCTGGAAGCGCTGGCGAACAATAAACCGGTCGACTATGCCAAGTCAGCCGGCATGGCTCTACTGACGCCTCGCGAAGAAGAAGTGGTGAACCTGGTCGTACAAGGAATGAAGAATCGCGAAATCGCGCGCGAGCTGCGTGTCACCGAACACACCATAAGCAATTATTTATACCGCATCTTCGAAAAGGTCGGGGTTTCCGGCCGCGTAGAACTCGTTTTGCAAACCGTCAGCCACCGCAGCCAATCATAGCTTCTACATTTAACCCGCAACGGTTTCAATTAACATCCAGATTTCTAATAAAACAATCGAGGAATTTGGTGGACGTGACCGGGATCGAACCGGTGACCCCCTGCTTGCAAAGATTGGTCGCACGAAGAATCAACAACTTACACGGAGAGCGACTGAGTGCTACTGAATACTATAAGTGCATCACCACTTACGACTTAAGTCTTATCCGCCGACAACTAGTAGCAATCGGTAGGGTTCGGTGGTGGGCACAAAACTGGGCACAGAAGAATGGTATACTTTTAGATAGCCATCAAGAGTGCGACGAAAGTCGACACCAACCGTAGTCGGTTCCTCACCGAAGAGCGGTGGTAAAACGGGTTGCGTCTCTGCCTGGCTAGTGTCTACCGAGATAGACACGCCTTAGTATCTAGTTCATTACTATGGCCCGTGTGTTGATACACAATGAGTTTTATACCATAGTAGTTAACAAGATGAAATACATCTTTTCGGGTTCCCTCGGTTTGTAAATTCACTGCCGAATACCAGCCGCCCGGCATCGCAAAAACGTTCACGACATTCACAACGTGCACATCCCCCGGAGGCCTCTAATACCTTATTTTCATTTCCCGGTGTTGGCCATGTCCTTCGCACATGTTTAGAATTGGAGTGATATGGCAAACTCCTCGAAAGAGAAAAGTGTACTCAACGGTGGGATATCTCGGCGCCGGTTCATTGAGCGATCCGTCATGGGTAGCCTTGCTATCGGCTTCGAATATTCATCTGATCCGCTGCGCGCGGATGTTTCTGTCGCACCTTCGGAAAATGGCGTGCAGTTGCATGTCACCGGCGATGATGAGGAGGGTTACGGCGTAACAGTTATGCATCACGGCGAAGCTGTTGCGCGTCACAATTCCGGCGGCGAATTTTCGGCAGTTTTTCAGAACGGAGAGCGAAGCGAGGAAGATCGCATCGAGAACTGGAAAGCCAGTTCATGGAAGGGCGATGCCGCGCACGTGACCCTCGAAGGGCCTTGCAAACTAAAGTACTCAAATGCCACGGTTTTTGCGGAAGTCCAATACGACGTCATTGATCGCCATGTGGTGCGAAAAGTCGTCCGGCTGCACCAGGTGGATATGTTCCTGCTCTTCTACCAAGTAAGCAATCGACTGGAGCCTGCGGAACCGCCCGCGAAGTTCTGGAGTTTCGATCAGCAGGACTGCCGCGGCGGAGCCTTGCACGAGTATTTTCCAGCTGCCGGATTCCGCACCAAAGATGGACTCTGCGTGGGATTGCTCACGGACTCTGGTTACCGCAATCAATGGAGTCGAATCGTGCGAAGGGACGGGAAACCTGTAAAGCCGGCGGCGCGAAAAATTCCCGACCCCAATCTATATGAGGTTTCACAGGGTACGGGACGTGCGAAGGGCCAATTGTTTATTCAGCAGACATTTGGAGAAGCGCTCGTAGTCGCGCGCGATGAGAATTCTGCCGAGAAGATAACGTTGCCACCCATCACGTCCTGGCGTAAACGTGGTCAAGGCACTGTAAGTGTAGACGGCGATGTCGCGATCATTTCGACCGCGAATTCCACTGACGGGGTGCTCATTCCGATTAAAGCAACAGGAGGAAGTGTCTATTCAGTCCGGTTCGAATACCGATCGGCACAGCCGATGGCCGTGGAAATCTGGGATGTAGATGAACAGCAGCGCAAGCTGCGAGAAATTACTCTCTACAATGATAGCTTCCCGGAATCACCATCGGGATGGTCTGAGTTTCGAACCAAGGTCTATATTCCGTCATGGCAGGGTGCCGGCGGAGCCATTTTTATTTCGTTGCCGCCATCGGAACAGGCCACCGAGCGCGGTGTTACTCCAGCGGAATCAACGAAGATTGAGTTGCGTGGACTTGAAATGCGCCGGCTGGAGTCTCACCTTGAACCGTATCACCGGCTGGAGATGGATCGAAAAGTCGAGAAGACGAGTTTTATTTTTGTGGACGATAGGGTGCCGGATAGTCTTCGGGGCTCCCGAATGGCCAGCCAGATTCATCTCGCTGATGGACTTGGTTTCCAGGGCGGCGATACAGAAAAGATTGTGTACGCCGATTTGATGATGCTTTGCTGGAACGCGGACACGGAGGATTTTCGGCCGATACTCGCTCCGAGCATCTGGTATTCGGCAGCGGGCGAAATGTACCTGCGCGACAGTTTTTTCGCACTGAATGGCATCCATAACCGCGAATTGAACGACAGCGTGTTCAGCCTGTGGGGGGAAAACCAGGGCTCGGATGGCGCGATCAATACCCTGGTTGAACCCAACATGGCCAACCTGGAACGAAAATCCAACGACTCCACGCCGTTGTGGCTGATGTGGGCGCTCTTAAATCGGCGGCGCTTTGGCACGACTTTGCCGGAAGAGAAGCTCCGAAGAGCGGCAGAGTATTGCCTGAGGACCTTTGATCCACATGGTGATGGGGAGTGCTGGGCACAGTTTGTGATGGGCCAACTGGACGTCATCAGCTATCCGCAGGGCACGTCAGACTTATGTGAGAACCAAGGCTTGCTGGCCGTGACTTTGCGGGTGATTAAAGAACTGCGAATTCCCGAGGTGAGCGCGGCAATATCCGAAGAGCGTATCAAGAATGCAGAAGAGAGTTACCGGAGTTACTACGATCCTGTACACAAATTTGTCCGGCCAGCACGCAACATCCGGGATGCAATTGGTTTCGCGGAAATATTTCCTGAATACCTGTCGCTGTGGCTGTTCAATCATAAAATCTTGACGGACGAGATGGTTGTGAACCATCTCGATCGCATTCCCGTGATGATGCCGCGGGTGGACTCTCCTCACCCGGAAGAGGGGGGAACGGTGAGGCCGATTCTGATCGGGCTTCCCGAGGGGAAGAGCGGCTGGAGTTACTTCACGGAGAAATGGCACCCAATGGTGAGCGATGCATTCGCTGCCGGATACGCGCGAGGTGGGATGGACGGCGTCTACTACAACGGTGGAAGCTGGATGCGCATTGAAATTTGCAGCTATGTGGCGGGGATGCTTCACGGATGGAAAAGATACAAAAGCGCAATCGCCAACCGACTGTGGGCCGAAATCAATGTGTCGCCGGATTTTCCCACGAGCCAGGAATATCTCGCGACCGATTCGGCGTATCCGTTCTTCGGGTATCATCGAGTGTTCGCCTGGAACGCGTTTATTTTTCAGGCGCTGGAACAAGCGGGCCTGCGGACCAAAAACATGGATCCCGGGCATGCAAAATGATTCCCACGACTGCCCGGAATGATCTTGCCTAGGTCTATTTCGAAGATGCTGTCTCGATGCGATTCTCTCTCCCAGGGTGCGGTCATTTTCGCGATGCTTGTCTTGCTTGCGTTCCCGGTTAGCGCGCTAGAACCGTCGGGAAAAACAGCTGAACTGCTAACAAAACCCGCACCAAGGTTCACGGATGTAACTTCCGCGGCGGGAGTAAAGTTTCAAAACGTGGCCTCTCATACTTCGAAGAAGTATCTAATCGAAACGATGGGATCGGGCGTCGCGCTGTTCGATTATGACAACGACGGACGACTGGATATCTTCGCCGTGAATGGAGCGCCGCTCACCGATCCCACGCCGCGCGGTACTATTCCAGAGAAAACGGAACCTAAATATTGGAATCGCCTTTATCACCAGAAACAGGACGGCACGTTTGAGGATGTGACTGAGAAATCCGGGCTGCGAGGTGCAGGTTACGGAATGGGTGTGGCCGTCGGAGACTATGACAACGACGGTTACGAAGATTTATATGTAACCGCCTATGGAGGCAACAAGCTTTATCACAACAACGGTGACGGCACATTTACAGATGTGACGGAGAAGGCGGGCGTGGGAGGAGGCGGCTGGTCAACCAGCGCGGCGTGGGTGGACTTGGACAATGATGGTCTGCTGGATTTAATTGTGCTGCGATATTTGCAGTGGGATTTCGACGACGTTTGGTGCGGCGAGCGCAAGGAAGGCTATCGCGCATATTGTCATCCAGACAGTTTCAAAGCTGTTGCGCCGCTCGTTTATCACAACGATGGCAATGGCCATTTCGCAGAAGTGGCGCAAAAGATGGGCCTGGCAAAACCCGGCAAAGGTCTGGGGATCGCAATTGCGGATTACGACCGTGATGGGCGGATTGATGTTTTCTTTGCCAACGATTCCATGGCGGAGTTTCTTTATCACAACAAGGACGGTGGAATTTTTGAGGATGTCGCGCTGGCCGCGGGAGTGGCCGTGGATGGCGACGGGCACGAATATGCGGGGATGGGCGTGGACTTCGCGGATTATGATAACGATGGTTTCGCCGATCTGGTGGTAACAGATCTGGCCAGCCAGATCTACGCGCTATATCGTAACCAAGGCGACGGTAGTTTCAGCTATGAGAGTCCCCGGTCGGGCATCAGCCGCATGAGCATGGCGCACTCCGGCTGGGGTGTACGTTTTCTGGACTATGACAACGACGGATGGAAAGATCTTTTCATAGCGCAGGGGCACGATTTGGATACGATCGAGCTGACGTTTCCAAATTTTCGTTATCGTGAACCGATGTTGCTGGCACAGAATGACCGCCATGGGTTTGTAGACGTTTCGGGAGAAGCAGGCAGTGTATTCAAGCAGGCGTGGGTAGGGCGCGGGATGGCCATAGGTGATATCGATAATGATGGACGCCTGGATGCCGTGGTGAGCACCAACGACGGGCCTTTGTATGTCCTGCACAACGAAACCGCCACTGCGAATCACTGGTTAGTGTTGAAACTTTTCGGCCACAAGAGCAACCGGGATGCGATCGGTGCGGAGGTTAAGGTTGTCACTTCGCGGGGATCACAAATTGAAACGGTAACGACCACCAGCAGTTATCTTTCTTCAAGTGACAAGCGATTACATTTTGGATTGGGGCCCTCGACTTCGGTGGAGAAAGTTGAAATTCGCTGGCCCAGCGGAATTCGTCAGACGCTGAAGGATGTCCGCGCCGATCAGATCCAGCAGGTGGATGAACCCGTAAACCGCTAGACGACGGAGAAATCCACATGGCACCAGGTATTGGTGATTCCTTTTTCAGGGTGTCTTCCATTTGGGTAAGAAGAAGTCGCCTAACAGGTCGCCTTCCGGCACCGGCTCCTCTGGCGCAGGCGACTCCGCATATTGTTTAGCGCGCTCCTTGTTACCGTTCCGCTGATACGCGCGGCTTAGTAAACGGCGAGTCTGCACATTTCCCGGGCTGAGATGCAGCGCTTCCTCAAGCTCAACAATGGCGTCACTCACACGGCCGGAAGCCAGCTGCGATTTCCCAAGGGCGAGATGAGCCTCGGAGTTCGTGGGATTTAGCTGTACCGCTTCCTGGTAGGCCGAAATGGCTTCCTGGCGCTTACCGGATCGCTCGAGGGACAGTCCCGTGAAGTAGCTAAGAAGAAAACTTCTGCCAATTACTGGCTGTGCGGCAACAAGTTCGGAGGCAGCTTCTTCGGCTCTGCCTTCGCGCATCAACACTTGAGCCAACCCGACGTAGCTGGTAGGCAGGGGATCGCCGGCGTTGACCAAAACACGGAAAACATCTTCGGCCTCTCGATAACGGCCGGCGGCAAGATAAGCAGCGCCGAGACGCAAGTGTAAGGCATAAGAATTTGGATTAGCCGTAATCCCCTTCTGCGTGGTCGAGATGGCATCGGCGTAGCGGTTCAACTCCATCAACTCGCGGGTTAGATTCAGCCACGCTTCCTCGTTGACGGGGTCAATTGTTGTGGCTTGGCGCAAAGCGTCGACAGCCTGCTCGCGATCTCCGCGGCGGGCGTGAGCGATGCCGAGCACCGACCATGCGGCAGCCAACCCGGCGGGCTGCTCCGGTTTTGTTTGTTGAAGAGCTAAGCATGACTGTGCTTGTTTGACAGCCTCTTGGTATTTTCCCGAGAGGAGATAAATCAAGGCAAGATCAAATTGTGCCCAGGAGGCAGAGGCTGGCAGCCGCTTGATCGATGTCGTGAGGATAGCGATCGCCTTGTCATCATCATGGACGGCCAAACGAAGCTCAGCGCTGCGCGCCAACTGGGAATCGCTGAGTGATAGTGGCTCGAGTTGATCGAGTGTTCTGCGCGCGTCGCTAGTTTGGTTAAGCGATTGGTAGGCGGCGGCAACTTGAATCAAGAATTCCGGCTCAACCGGCCACGGCACGTCCGAAAGTTTCAATTGCTTCAGGGCCTCGGCGTATTGCAGGCCGTCCAGTTGCACACGACCGAGATAATAGTGCGCAAAGGAGTCATCCGGCGAGAGTTCTAGGGCGCGCAGTAGCGCGGCGCGAGCGGATTCGAGATTATTCTCTTTCCACTGCAGAAATCCTAAATTTCGATAGGCGTCTTCGAAGCGCGAATCGATTCGAACGGCTTCCTGGTATTCGGCGGCAGCTTCCGTGGTCCGGCCCAGACGGTCAAGAACGATGCCCCGGAAATTGCGAATTCGCGGATCCTCGCTGTGCTCGTGTTCCGCCGCGGTGAGCGCAACGAGGGCATCCTCGAGGCGGTTCTCCTGTAGAGCAGTTAAGCCGGTCTGAAATGCGTCTTCTTGTCCTTTTGCAAAAGCCGTGGAATGTCTTCGATAACGATCGTCAGGGTGTGCTCTTGAAATGCACGGCAATGCCACAGAGATCGCCAAATAGAACAACGCAGGTCCGGCAAAAAGTTGCATTGGATTCATACCTTGCGTCCCCTGGTTCACGCGGGTGCGGAGGTGATTAGCGATCCGGCAGGGCATTTCCATTTGGCGGTGCACTCTTACAGCTCTTTGGCGGTATCGAAATTATGGAGGAACCCCGCACTATCAAATTTTCTGGTTGCGCCTGGTTCATGGTTCGCGGACCCATTTCTCAATTTCGCCCATGCGCTCTGTTTGTTTCTCAAGCCGGCTATGTGATCGTTGGTTGAGAGCGGTCGATATCGCGAATTCGCGGTTGGCCTTTTCTTTTTCCCCCAGGGCCTGATAGGCGCGAGCTAATTTGTAATGTACAGAGCCGTCATAATCGGCGGAGATGGCGATGTTGAATTCGACCGCGGCCCGCTGATAGTTTTGTAGTTCGGAGTAAGCCGTGCCCAAATCGCGATGTATATCCGGATTAGCCGAATCCATGGCGAGCGCACGCTCCAGGAGTGGCAGGGCCTTTTCCGGCTGATGCTCGAGCAAGTAGGTGTCGCCGAGCTCGTTGAGTGCTCCGGGGTGCCGCGAATTCAACTTTAATTCCGCTTCAAATTCCTGGCGTGCCTCATTGACCTTCAAGTCTTTCCAAAGGATGTGGCCAAGACTGTAATGCAGATTCGGCAACGCCGGTTTTAGGGCGACGGCGGCGCGATACTCTTCGATGGCTTTGCCGTCGTCGTTTTTTGCGGCGGCCAGATCGCCAGACAATTGATGCATGCGATAAGAATCGGGGTCTGCCTGGTAGAGACTGAGATACGCAGCGGTCGCCAGTTTTTCATAGCAACGGGCCAGCCAATAAGCGGCTTCGGGAGAATGGCGATCGGCGCGAGGCAGTTTGGAGAGTATTTCAAGCGCGGCCTGGTAGTCTCCGGTCTCAAACAAGGCCCTGGCGACAAGTATGCGAAAATCTGCGGGAGACGCTGGCCGAAGCACATGCTTTCCGCAACGCGTTATGTCCGCATAGCGCTCTTCCTTTAAGGAGCGACTCAGCTGGGCTTCCGAGCAAGAACGGGAGTCTCGGGCATCGACGCTTGTCGCAGTTATTTGCGCCCACTCAGCGGCAGCAGCGGAAGTGTTGCCGGCTTGGACGGCCAGGAACGCGAGCGCAAAGTGTGCGGCCGGCGTATTTCGGGTGTGCAAAACCGGAGCGAACATCTGCATGCTTTCGCGCAAGTCCGAAGGAAGTTGCTCAAACGCCGCATCGCCTAGACCCATTTCCTGGATGCCGAGGATTCTTGCTGCTTGCTGGGCGTTGGCTTCCAGCACTCGATTCCAGTCAGTCAGCGCGCCCTCGAGATCGCCGGTCACTAACTTCACTTCTCCACGGCGCACCAGGGATCTGGAGCTGTCGGGGAAGCGCCGTAATTCCTCGTCAAATTCCTCCCTGGCGCGCCTCACTTTTCCTTCTCGCAAAAGCACTTCCCCCAGCTCGATGTGTATAGCCGGAGCATCCGGGGTGGCAGCTAGAGCATTCTGAAAATGAATCACCGCAAGGGGCCATTCGCTACTAGATGCATAGCTCTCCGCCAGCAGTTCTTCGGCGCGCGCGGATCCGGGAGCCGCTTTTTGCAGCCTCTTGACCTCCTCCTTTCCAAGGCGCTCGTAAGAGTGGCCTAACAGGTAAAGAAGGTCGAGATTTCGGGGCTGCGACGCGAGTGCTTCGCGCAGAGTCGCGACTTCGGCATCAATATCGCCTGTCATTTCGTGAGCCGTCGCCAGCCATGACCAGATGTCAGGACGATTCGGTTCGGCGTGCGCTGCCGCCTTAAGGTAAGGAACGGCCTTGGCGCCCTCACCGCTCTTGCAGTAATCGACTCCGAGGAAGAAATTGGCGCCGGTCAGAGCGGGTTTAATCTTGAGCGCTCGGAGAAATTCGGTCGTCGCGTCCGGGATACGGTCCTGGAGTTGATAGAGCAACCCGAGATTCATATGTACTTCGGCGAAATCGGGCTTCACGGCCAGCACCGCCATGTACTCGCGTTCCGCGGCGACGTAATCCTGGCTTCGCTGGGCCTGCTGAGCCGCTTCAAAATGCGCTGCTATATCCGAGCGATCAGGGCTCTGCGAAGCGCCGGTCTGCGAAATGATAATGAGAGGGCTCAGGGCTACCGAAATGAGCAGTATGAAGAAGCCCGGACAACGAACATGGAAAGCTGGCTTATGGCTGAACATTTTCATCAGAATTAACGAGATCCGTCAGTTCTGCGGGCCATGCAGAACCGCTTTATCTTTCTCAGACTTGGAAAGAATTTCAAATTCGGCCAGCTCTTTTTGGCTGGCTTTGGCGTCCTGCAAATCGCGATAAACCTGAGCAAGAAGGTAATGTGGCTGCGCGGCGGCGGGGTCGGCCTCAATGGCGCTCAAAAATTGAACTTTTGCTTTTTCGGGTTGGCGCAATCCACGATAGCATTTTCCGAGTGACAAATGCACCTGGGCCATTCCAGGCTGTCCTTTTTCCGCGATGCGCAAATATTCAAGAGCCTGCGGGAATCGTTCCTCGTGTACGGCGATATCGCCCAGATACAGGTTGGTTAGAGCGTCGGCGGGATTTTCCTTTAACGCCTCTAAAAACTCCGTTTTTGCTTCCTCCATCTGGTGCTGAACCCAGTAGGCAATGCCTATCGCATAGTGAATCCCCAAGGCATCCGGACGCTTGACAAGCGCGGCGCGATACTCCTTCACCGCTTCCGCGTTGCGCTCCTCATCCGCGTAGACCTCGCCCATCAGTGCGTGGACCTGGAATGAGTCCGGGTCGAGGGCCTTCAATCTGTCGATGGCTTGTATCGAAGCATTTTTGTAAAACCTGGCAAGTTGGTAGAGAGCGTCAGCACTTTTGGGGTTTTCCGCAACGACGCGCTGAAATTGTGAGATAGCATCGTCGATTCGACCGGACGACTGCAAAGCCAGCGCCATATAATAACGGCACCGCGGATGGGGTTTAGCGGTCGCGAGTTCCTGCTGGAAACTGCTAATTGCCTGCGAAAAACTATTTTCACCGAAATATGAAACGCCCAAGAAAAAATTGACTTCGGGATATTTCGGATCTTTGGCCAGTACTGCTGCAAATTTATCAATCGAATCGGCGAACTTCAGCTCGGTCTGCTGCAGGATTCCAAAGCGCTTGAGGACTTCCAGACTACCGGGGTTACTCGCAAGGGCCTGCTGGTAAACAACTGCCGCCGCCGCGTAGTCTCCTACCTTCTCGTCCGCGTTCGCTTTCTCGAGCAAAGTTGCAAGGTCGTTTTGTGCTTGCATCGACCCTGCCAACAGGAACAGGCTGAGAGCGAGACTGAAACCGATGGCAAGCACCAGACGCGTACAAAAGCGCGAAGGCAGTAGAGTGTTAAGTAGAAACGGCTGCATCTCACCCTCTACCCAGCTACGGAGATTTGCCGGCGTGTGGGCCCTGGAATGCGCGAACTTCACGAGTATAGCAATGTGACAAGCAGTCTGGAAAAAAAGCACCCGCGAGAACGGTGTAGCGGTGATCGCTGAACTAATGAATACGGCGAACCGCAACAAGAGTAGTTGAATTGGTGGCCCCGGCAACGGTGCGGGATTTGATGAGCGCTTCAAACCAGATATTGTCAGGGAAGCTCTCGGAGGAAGTGGACAGGCCCAGAGCCGCTTTCAACTGGCGGCGGTTTTCCGCATCAGCGAGAAAACGTCCGGCAGCCTCCGTACCTTCCTGCTGCAGCCCCTGCAGGGCAAGAACACTTCCATCGTGCGTAACATTAGGAAGAAGCGCGATGGTCGCGTAGTCCTCGCCTAAGGTCCCTGTCCAACGCAACCCTTCGTAACGACCCTGTTCACCGGGAAGGGGATTCAGATTGACGAAGGATTTGACACTGTTGCCGACGACGGACTCGCTCTCGCGGAAGTTGAGCTTGCTCTGGAATAGCGAAACCCAGGGATTTGAACCTGGACTGCCGATGAAGATGTAATTATCGTGATCCAGATCGCGCATGCCTAAATCTCTCGGATACCTGACCGAGGCGCGCTTTTGCAACGGGCCAGCCATGCCAAGGAGAGTGACAACGTCTGCAACGTCGGCAAACGAGGTGAGCTCGGAATTCGAAATGTACTCGCTCAATCTTACGTCCGCTCCGCCGGCCTTGTGCGCGAGTGGGTTTTGCAGAAACTCCCGGCGCAAATACTGATCCAGGGATCCGGGCTGGCTGGCAAGGATTCGCGACATCCCATAGTTGCTGTCGGCAACGACGATTATGGTTTCATGCCGATTGTCAAAAAGCTGAGAAAACGGCCACGGCGGATTCACGGATCCAGTCGCAACACTTGGGGCATTTCGGCGAACGACTTGATAGGTCAAACCTGCACAGACTACAGCCAGCACACCGCAAAGCACCCAAGACCAGATAACTCGGCGATGCCAAGCCATCACTGACGGTGCTTTCGATTTGCTCTCAAGAAGGGGCATGCCGTCCGGCCTAGGCTTAAAGACCGGAGCATAACTACCCTTGGGGATGCTCAAAATCAGCGGCTCGGCGCGACCCTCTTCATCGAAGTATTCATGAAGCTTGAGCCGCAGTTGCCGGGCGTGAACGCGGACAGAACTGTCTTCGAGAGAGCTATATCCGGAAGGCTTGTGAAACAAAACGTTACCGATGTGCTGCTCAGTCAATTCGTGGGAGTGGCCGTGGATGGTGCGCTCGGTGATGTATTCGAGCAAATCTCGCAGTCGGGTACTTTTCTGGAACGGCGGGCTGGAGGTAATCCGGTGAACCAGTTGCCACCGCTCATCGGCCAGGAGGTCGTCGTTCAGTTTTGGCTGTTCAGCTAACATTCGTGGTACGGGCGACACACTATCCGGAATTCGGTAAATGTGCGGAGACTTATTTTGCTCTTCCCAAGTTACCGAGGTCAAGCATCTTAGCGTCGTTCGAAGAAATTCTAACAGAATCATTGATACATGCTAGAGATGAATGTGATTCACGCAGAATTCACAAGCTAGCTCCTTGCATTCGTTCACGGCGACGCCGTATTGTGGCCGCACTTCGGCATTGTGGGTTGGGGAGTGTGCGTTTTTCGTCGTGCTTCGTCGTGCTTGGTTGCGTTGTTTGAATGGCCGGAATGCAGTTCCTCCGAAGGGCATTCGGCATACACGGACGGAAATTCACTCCTTACCTGACTGATCGACCACAATTGTGCTGATGTTTTTCTGAGATAGCGCCCGATTTCAGAAAGGGCCCAAGCTTGGAAAGACGACGCTGAGGGCGTAACAGCACCTCGGTGCACTGGGGGATGACCGTGAAGCTAATTATTGGGTTCTTAGCGACAGTACTGCTAGCGACTTGCACTTTTGCGCAGAGCAACAGTGGAAATATTCAGGGAACGGTCATGGACCCGAGCGGCGCCTCGCTGTCTGGCGCCAACGTAACCAGCCTGAATATGGACACCGGAATCAGCGCCGCGACGGTAAGCAACGAAGCGGGCCTGTATTCCTTGCCAAACTTGCCACCGGGGCGCTACTCGGTGACGGTGGAAGCGCCTGGCCTAAAGAAATACGTGCGCGAAGGCGTAACGGTGACGACCGGCGTCACCGTAGGGCTCGATATTCAGCTGCAGATCGGAGCAGTCACCGAGAACATTATCGTGAGCGCCGATGCCAGCCAACTGGAAACGGCCACATCCGATATCGGCGCCACGGTTGAAACTTCCCTGGTTTCGAACCTTCCGTTGGAAGTGTCTGGGACGATTCGCAATCCCGTCCAATTCATTACGTTAATCCCCGGATTCGTAGGCGGAGTGGACAACAACCCGGGAAGCAACTCGAGCGATGATTTTAAAGTGAACGGCGGCCAGGAAGGCGGAACAGACATCCTGGTTGACGGCGTCTCCATCTCTTTGGTTTCTCCCAATACTCAATGGAACAAGGGAGTTTCCACGGACGCGATACAGGAATTCAGAGTACTGCAAAGCAATTTTTCTCCCGAATTTGGCGAATCGGGCGACGGGATCATCAGCCTCACGGTGAAATCCGGCACGAATAATTTCCATGGATCTGCCTATGACTATTTGCGTAATCGCGCCCTGGACGCCAACAGTTGGAAGAACAATACGCTGGGGCAAACCAAGTCGGTCAATACTCAGAATGACTTCGGCGCCACTGCGGGGGGGCCGATCTATATCCCGCACCTGTATCACGGTAAAGATAAGACGTTTTTCTTCTTTGCCTACGAGGGATTCAGGTTCAAGACTGGCGGAACTGGAACGCGAAGTCTCCCGAACGAAGCGTTCCGCAGCGGCGATTTTTCCGCCTTGTTAAATCAAACTACCCCTGTCCAACTCTACGATCCGGTTACCCACGATCCAATTCCGGGAAACATTTTGACCAATGATCCGAATTACACGCCGAGCACGGTGATCACCAATGTATTTGCCCTGCTTCCGCCGACGAACGGCAACCTGACCGACAATGTAACTGACCGTTCGATCTCAAAGACCACCGCCAATCTGTTCGACGTAAAAATCGACCACGCCTTATCGGAAAAGCATCGCATCTCCGGTGGTTTTGATTATGACAATACGAATACGGGTGGGACGTCCGATCTGGGCCCGTTGTTCGGCTCACATTTGCCGCAGAGCACCCGCTATGCGCGTTTCAGCGACAACTACATTTTTAGCCCGACGGTGGTTAACCAATTCCTGTTTGGATTCAGCCGCCGTTTCCGCGGCGAGATTTCCAACACCCTTGGCCAAGGGTTCCCGGAGAAGATCGGACTTCAGGGCGTGCAGAACACCACGTTCCCGTGCATAAAATTTACCGGGAGCCCATACCAGGAGCAGTTGAACAATTGCGGCGATTCACAGTTTGCGGATAACGTCTACCAGTTGAACGATTCCGTCAGCTGGATCCGGGGAAGACACAATCTGAAGTTCGGCGGTGGAGTTCGCATGCTGCAGTTCAACGTCCGGCGGTTGACCCAGTCGTCCGGAGAATTCGATTTCAACGCCGCGCAGACCAGCTTGAATGGTGTTGGAGGCGATCCGGTGGCGAGTTCGCTGTTCGGCCTGGTGGACACGACGACGCTAAATTATGGAGCGTTCCACGGTGTAAGGTATAAGGACTTCTCTTTCTACGCTCAGGACACCTACAAGCTCACGTCGCGTTTAACTCTTAACTACGGCGTTCGCTATGATCTGGACCTCCCCGCCACCGAGGCACTCGACCGCTTCTCGATGGTCGACCCGACGCTTCCGAATCCGGGCGCGGATAACATCCTCGGAGCCTACACTTATTTCGGAAACGGAACCGATCGCAACGGACGCAAGCGTCCGCAAGACATTTACAAAAAGGCCTTCGGTCCACGAATCGGCTTTGCTTACAGCATTAATGACAAGACCGTGCTTCGTGGTGGTTACGGGATATTCTACGAACCATTAAAGGAAGGCTCATTCGCCGACCAGGACGGTTTGGGCTTCTTTAACCGGCAAACAGTGAACGTGACCAATGGCGGGCCTACGCAGATCGACGATGGTGTTACACGAATATTTCCCGACTCCGGTCCGTTTACTCCCGAAGGGCAGAATGGCAGCAACCGAGTTATCTATGTGCCGCGAAATAGCGGGCGTCCCGCCGACATCCAGACCTGGAACCTGGACATACAACGCCAACTGATGTCGAACATGGTGCTGAGCGTGGCCTATGTCGGATCCAAGGGCACGCACCTGCCAGCGCTGAACATTATTCCCAATCAAGTGAGCCCGTCGTTCCTTACACTCGGCAATGAATTATCGATGAACGCGTCATGCCTCACGGACAATTCTTGCCCCAATGCCATCGCCTCCGGGGTTACCCTTCCTTTTTCGACGTTCAGCGGAAACATCAACCAGATTCTCCGTCCGTTTCCGCAGTATGGCGACTTCGAGCAGGAAGATAATTCCTTCACACCGGATCGGACCGGCAATTCGACATACCACGCCATGCAATTACAGTTGAACAAGCGATTTGCTCAAGGATTGAGCTTCCTGGTTTCCTATACCGTCTCCAAGAATATTACCGATGCCGACTCCGCCGGGCCGGGTGTTTCCGGGTTTATCGGCACGAACAGCTTCATCGGTCAAAATTCTTACAATCGTGGGGCGGAGAAGGCAGTAAGCCAACTCGACACGCCGCAATCGCTGGTTGCCAGCTTTTTCTATGAACTACCGGTCGGCCGCGGCAAGCGCTTCATGAATGAGGGTGGAGTGGCAGACCGTGTCCTTGGGGGCTGGTATGTATCGACGATACTCAGTTACAAGTCTGGAACGCCTACTACTGTATACGGCCCTTGCGGCGGTACCGCAGGCGATGTGCTATTCGCCGGATGCCATCTCACCGGCCTAGCGCGGGTAAACGTCGTTCCGGGAGTGAGTGAAACCAACAAATCTAATTTCGATCCATCTACTACACCGTTTTGGAACCCGGCCGCCTTCACGGTTCCGGATCCCTTAACTTTTGGCAATGAGCCCAGGTCCCTGGCGGGTGCCCGGACCTTTGGCGGTCGAAACGAGGACGTTACGCTGGGCAAGAAAACACGGCTGTTTGGAGAAAAAGGGTCCGTGGACTTTCGGGCTTCGTTCTTCAACATTTTCAATCGGCACATCTACTCTGCGCCGGGCGGATTCTCACCCAACCTGGCAACGCCCTTCACTCCAGCCGGCAGTCCCGGATGTGCCGGTCCGCTTGCCTGCGGTTTCGGCGCTGTCACCGATTCCAGCGGGCCGAGAACTATTCAATTTGGCTTGAAAATCGAATACTAGCGCCACCGGACCCAACAAGAGAAAACTTCTGGGTTGGGTTCGGAGCTTGATTCTTAAGGTTCGGCCAAATGACTCTCGTAAATCGGCGCGGATTCGTAAAGACGATTCTGGCAACGGCCGCGAGTTCTTCACCGGCGGTTGCCACGTTACGCAGCGGAATGATTTTAACTTCTGTTGCGGACGACTCTGTTCCTACCATTCTTGAAAATGGCGACCAGCAACTTCGCCTTTCCCCCGTCGGCGCCCCTTTAACTTTCCAGAATTTCTTGCGCGTCGGCAATCAATGGAAGCCTTCTACGCTTGCCAACATTCCATTGGTGACCGGCGCTTCATTTACGCTGACTACCTCCCAGATACGGCGCGACGGGCGCGCGGTCATTTGTGAGGGGAGAGCCATGGCGCAAGGCCTGGACGGTAAGTCCCTGGAGTACGGTTGGCAAGCCGACATCCGCGCGCTGTCACTTGAGCTCACCGAAGTTTGGTTTCGTTTTCGGGTAAGTCTGAGACTTCCGGCTCCGATACGTTTGCAACAAGGCGGCAAAGTTGAGCCGCAAATAATTACCTGGCTGAATTCGACTTCCACGCTCATGGAAGGACAGTCGGGAAGCTGGCGTCGCGTCGCATTCAGCCAGCCGACCAGGAATTCACTCGGTACTGCCGGTAATGATTTGCCTTCCTTATACCTGCTCGACCAAAACGCCGGAATCGAGACCATGATGTATTTCGACATGAGCGAAATGGGCTGGATGTCGATTGAAAACCTGCCTCGATTCCTTGTGTATCGCTGCTCGACAATTTCGCAGATTGGGCGCGACGGTACCCAGCGGCTCGGCGTGGGTTTGATCGCCGATCAGGCGACCGGCGATGTGCTGCCTGCTGGCGATGTGAACTTCACTTACTACTTGCTGCAAAGGCCGCTGGATCGCCTGTTGACCGAGCAAGAAGCCGTGGGGCGTTGGATTCCGGCAATCCTCCCACTTTTTGAAGAGAAACTTTCCTGGCCGGCCTGTGCGACTGCCTGGAAGGAGTACGCCGCGGGCACAGTGGAAGATTTGCAGCAAAAGAGTTTGACGCGGGTTGAAATAAACGGAAACGCCGGGCTGCGAGCTTACGTCAAGGATAGCTCCGAGATCTGGAAACAGCCTGGCGACAACTTCGAGCTGATGACCGTCGCGGACGTGCTCTGGCCGTCGCTGTTGTACCTGCGGCTGCATCCCTCTCCGGGATTCGAAGTGGAATGTAAGGAACTTCTCGCCGACTTACCCGGCTTTTATCACGAGGACACTCACAGCATCAGCAATGACTTTCTGCGCCCACAGAACGAACGGGCTGATTCCTGGTATCCGTTCGAAAACGCATTGATCAAATATCCGGCAATCGGGTCACTTGCCGGATCGAAAGTAGTAACCGACAAATTTCTCGACGCGTTTCAGACCGCGCAGAAGATGGCTCATCAATATAACTATCTCTTTCCGATTTATTACCAGGTCGCAACGTTACGCGCGGAAGGAGCTGGAACGAATTACGCAGTCGGCGGCCTGTATGCCTGGGCGGCAATTCTTGCGCACCGCTTGACGGGACAAGAGCATTACCGGGAAGAAGCGCGGCGCGCGGTGGCGGTCTTAAATACGGTGCCGTCGGAGCGGCTATTTCATGAGCCGCAAGAACTTGCCTACGGTGCGTTGGCTGCGGCGGAGCTCGGCATGCGCGAAGAAGCCTCCTATCTGCTGTACGAGCAACTACGCATGTTTTATTGGTATTCGGATCCCAGCCAGAAGTCGCATGACGTGCGGGGGATGGTCCAGGCCGCCGCTTCCATCCTATATCCGGCGTTTAAGGAGAATGTGGAAGCGATTCTGCCGTGGACGGCCATCATGAAGCGCGGGATTGTGTTCGACGGACTACTGCGCTTCATGGATCAACAGCGCCGCAACAATTTTTACTTTTTTCAAAATTGTTCCGGGAGCCGGAAAACAGCGCCGATGGAATTTATTCCATTTGAAAATCTTGGCACTCTCGAGCTCGGCGGCCAGACCGGAAATGTGGGCAAGGAGATTTACGGTGCCGGCGAATCGCTGTGGATGTATTTGATGTTCGAAGCCTTGGGGAAGGTCAGCGATCGGGAGCTTATGCTGGTGAATCTGGATCTTCTCGACATTGCCGATGCGAAGTCGTTCCCGCCGCAAAAACTGAATTTCATCCTTTTCAATCCCACGGACACCAGCCGGTCCGCGACGGTCACTATTCCCGGGGCCCAACAGCGAACCGTGCGGCTGCGCGCGAACGACAATAGCACCGGCCAGACGATTCAGGTTCCAAGCCGGTCGTTCATTCAGCTGCAGGCTGAATTCTGACCTGCCTTCGCTGTTTGGCAGCGGGGGCAACGCTTTTTCGAAATTTGATTCACCGTGAGATTGATTTTCAGGAGAGAAGGATTTTCATTATGGTCAAAATAAAATATTTTGCACCGCGCACGATTCGAATATTCGCTGTTGCCGGACTGACGTTCATTGGCCTGGCGACCTGGGCCGCCGCCCAATTTACGCCGCCTTTCGGGAAGTGGACGCGGGTGTCTGAAGATCCCATTTTGTCACCTCAAGGCGACGGATTCGAGTCCGCGGGAACGTTTAATCCGTCTGTAGTAAAAAAAGATGGTAAGTACGTGATGCTGTACCGCGCGCAAGACCGCAAGGGCACATCGTCGCTCGGATACGCAACCAGCGATGACGGTATTCATTTTAAGCGCCGGCCCGAGCCGGTGATGTCGGCAGAAGCGCCCTACGAAAAAGGCGGCGGTGTGGAAGATCCGAGGCTGCAAAAAATCGGAAGCACCTATTACCTGACTTACACCGGCTACAACAACATCGATGGAGTGGCTGCCGACAAAAAGGATGCCCAACTGTGCCTAGCGACCTCCGCGGATCTGATTCATTGGAAACGCCACGGCATCATCATTCCCGGGTACAAAGGCAAGTGGAATGTGAAATGGACCAAATCGGGCGCGATCGTTCCAGAAAAAATCAACGGCAAATATTGGATGTACTACCTGGGTGATGCCAAAGGGAAAGACAGTCAGATGGGGATCGCATCCTCGACAGACTTGCTGCACTGGACGGACCTTCTCGACCATCCGGTGGTAGGCAGCCGACCGGGCACGTTCGATGCGCAGGTGGTCGAGCCGGGCCCGGCGCCGGTGATTACACCTGAAGGCATATTTTTAATTTACAACGGCGCCGACGACAAACTTGTTTATAGAACTGGTTGGGTGTTGTTCGATAAGAAGGATCCAACCAAAGTTCTTGCCCGCTCTGAGGAGCCCGTATTTGGCCCCGAAAAGGAATGGGAAAAAGTAGGCCAGGTCCCGAACGTAGTATTCGTGGAAGGAGCAATTCGAGACGGCCAGCGCTGGCTGTTTTATTACGGCAGCGCGGACAAACACATCGGTGTCGCGACCGCACCGGTGCCTTGAGGTAATCGTATGAAATTTGCGCCAGCGTCCTCTGTGCGTCTGCTAAACTGCGTTTCTCGCCATGAATAAAAGAGTTTTCCTCAAACTGCTTTCTGCGGCGCTCTCGACGCCGGTATTCTCCCCGCTTTTGCCCTGCGCGGCGGAAGACAAACTAAAAAATTGGGCGGGAAACGTCCAGTACGGCAGCGACCGCCTCTACTCGGCCACATCGGTGGAGCAGGCTCAGGATTTTGTCAGGAAGCATGCGCGCCTGAAAGTTCTCGGCACTCGTCACTGCTTTAACCACATTGCTGACAGCACCAGTGAATTCCTCTCACTGCGCTCCATGGACAAGGTGCTCGCGCTGGATTCTCAGGCGCGTACGGTAACGATTCCTGCCAACATGAGCTATGGGCAGTTGTCCCCCTACCTTCAGGAACACGGATTTGCCCTGCACAATCTGGCATCCCTGCCGCATATCTCGGTCGCCGGCGCCTGTAGCACCGCCACGCACGGATCGGGTGAGAAGAACGGGAATCTTTCCACGGCAGTGTCGGCGCTCGAAATGATCACCGCATCGGGCGATATCGTGAAGCTTTCGCGTACGCACGATGGCGAGGGTTTCTCAGGGGCGGTGGTGGGGTTGGGAGCGCTCGGCGTGATCACTAAAATCACGCTCGATCTTCGGCCCACGTTCATGATGAAGCAGTACGTTTACGAAAATCTCCCCCTGAGCGAAATGCAAGAGCACTTTGACGCTCTTCAAGCTAGCGGCTACAGCGTCAGCCTGTTCACCGACTGGCAAAAGAAGCGCATCAATGAAGTATGGATCAAGAGCCGTGTGGAATCTGGGAGTGCCTTTGACGCCACGCCGGAATTTTTTGGAGCAAAGCTAGCGACCAGGAATCTTCACCCCATTGCCGCGCTTTCCGCCGAAAATTGCACGGAACAACTTGGTGTAGCGGGTCCCTGGTATGAACGGTTGCCACACTTCCGCATGGGATTTACTCCCAGCGCCGGAAACGAGCTTCAGGCGGAATACTTCGTGCCGCGACGACATGCTGTCGAAGCCATTCTTGCGATAGAACGGCTGCGTGATCAGGTGAGTCCTTATTTATTAATTTCGGAGATCAGAACGATCGCCGCCGATGACTTGTGGATGAGCCCTTGCTATAAGCAAGCGTCCGTTACCATCCACTTCACATGGAAACCCGATTGGCCGGCGGTAAGCAAACTGTTGCCTGTAGTCGAGAGGGAACTATCCCCATTCCAGGTACGGCCTCATTGGGGGAAACTTTTCACGATCTCTCCGGAACGCCTGAAAGCCAGCTACACAAGATTGCCCGACTTCATTGAGCTGAGCAAAAAGTATGACCCCCACGGCAAATTCAGGAATGATTTCCTGAATACAAATATTTTTGCGGGCTAGGGATTGGGGCTAAATCCGGCGAGGGCCGTGAGTGACATTGACAGTGATGGCCGGGTAAACGGATCGAGCAAGCCCCTGTAGTGCTCCCCACTAATTTAGACAGTCAGGGCCTCATTTTTTAGTACAGCTGCAAAACTCAAGAAGGCCTCGTGCGGAGTACGATTTTGGACTCCGCGGTGAGGCCGGTCGTGATTGTACTCCTGGATCCAACGAGCGATCGAGGCCTCCTGACATCCCGATTGAGAAGGGTTTGGTCCGGATTCGCTTGTAGGCTTTCGCATAATTCAGTATCGCTCAGTGATAGTTTATCGCACGCGATGACACCGTCATGAGTATTAGATTTTGCTTGCAATTAACCTAACGTTAGCTTAGTATATGTGGCATGAAGAAGCAGTCCTGGAAGACGGTGAATGAAGCGGCTAGTCTGTTAGGGAAGCACAGCGCAAATGCGCGGCGCAAGAAGTGGGGCAAGGCGGAGTTCGAGCGGCGAATGCGGGAGTGGGGCAAGCTCGGCGGCAGGCCCAAGGGCAGCGGCAAGAAACAGCAATCGAAGCGAGGTGATAAATGAGTCTGTACAAGCGCGGGGGGATCTATTGGTACAAGTTCATGTGGCAGGGAAAGCTCGTACGCGAATCTACCAAACAGGGTAACGATAAAGTGGCGCGTCAGATGGAGGCGGCGCACCGCACGTCTTTGGCAAGGGGAGAAGTCGGACTTCGTGACAAGAAACCGTCGCCCACTCTTGCGGAGTTTATCGACAACCGTTTTGAGCCGTGGGCGAAAGCGACATTTGAAAAGGCGTCACCGAAAACATGGTTTGACTGGTATCGCGTGGGTCTACGATCAATCAAAGCCTACAAACCGCTCGCTGATTCCAAGCTAAGCGAGATCACGAGCGAGACAATCGCGGACTTCGCAGCGCACCGTCAAACAAACGGGCGGCAAGTAAGCACGGTCAATAGTTCACTCCGCGTCGCACGTCGCGTCCTCAGGCTGGCCGTCGAATGGGGAGCCGCCGAGACTTCACCGAAGATCAAACTATTATCTGGCGAGCGACACCGTGAACGAGTGGTCATCCTCCAAGAGGAAGCCAAATATTTGAGCGCGGCGCCGGAGCCCGTCGCCTCGATCGCGTCCGTACTATGCGATACGGGTCTGCGTCCTGAGGAGTGTTTCAGGTTGCGATGGGAAGCGATTACGTGGGTCAACGGTCGGAATGGCGTCTTGTTAGTCACGCATGGCAAGACCGCGGCAGCTAGGCGTGTGCTTCCGATGACACCGCGAGTGCGCGATATTCTAGAAACGCGATGGGAAGCAGCTGACAAACCGGCAGAAGGCTGGGTATGGCGTGCTCCAACTAGAAGCGGCCATGTCGAATCTTCGAGCCTCAAGAAACAACACGCCAGAGCTTTCAGGATCTTGGCGGAAGAGGCGGTCAAGAAGAACGGAAAACCGATCCGGCCATTCGTGCTTTACAGTCTCCGTCACACTTTCCTTACTCGATTGGGTGAGTCAGGCTGCGACGCGTGGACGCTGGCGAGAATCGCCGGGCACAGCAATGTTTCAATGTCTTCTCGGTATGTCCATCCCTCTGAGGATGCTGTACTCACCGCGATGGCGCGGCTGGGTGGGCACAAAATTGGGCACAATCAGAATCGGCGAGATTCTGACGCAATCGCACAAGTACACCTAACCCAATAGAGACAAAAGAGAAATTTGGTGGACGTGACCGGGATCGAACCGGCGACCCCCTGCTTGCAAAGCAGGTGCTCTCCCAGCTGAGCTACACGCCCACAGTGGGAACTTCTATTCGATTCTAGTGCAATCCCGCTGATTCGGAAACTTCTAACGCGGTTTGTGCTCACGCTGGTGTCAGAGCGGTGACCATTTTGATTGCGGATCGAAAAATCGGAGTACGCTACCAACGACATAAAGAGTAGCCATCAAGTTCCTCGAATCATTCACAACTCAAATTCGCAATGCCTGCCGCAGCGCGTCCTTTTTCTGCTCCGTCAATTTCTTCCCGCGCGAGGTAACGTAAAACACATCGATGGCCTTCAGCCCTTCGGTATCGATCAGCGCCACCTCGATGTTGCACTCTTCCTTCACCAGAGCCGATCCGATCGCATACAGCAACCCCGGCCGGTCCTGCGTCACAATCTCCAGCAGCGTGCTGTGCAAAGAAGACGAATCGTCGAATGTGATTCGCGTGTCCACCACGATCTTGGGAGGCCGTGCGCGATTCGCGCTGTCCCGGCTTTGCAGCAGCGGCTCCAGAGCCGCCTTCCCGTTGACTACGTCGGCCAGGTTCTTCCGGAATCGCTCGATTTCGCTCGGATTCAATTCCAGCGTATGGTGCAGGTCCGTGAATTGAAATGTATCCAGCACGACTCCCGCGGCGTTCGCAAAAGCATCGGCCTTGATAATGTTCATTCCCCAGCCCGCCAGCACTCCGGCAATGGTCGCGAACAGCGCCGGCCGGTCCGCCGTCAACAACGCCAGTGAAAATCCGTGCTGCGTCGCTTTCACCGCGCTTTGCATCGGCTCCTTGCTCAGTTTCTGATACAGCGCAAAATGCTCGGCAATTTCCGACGCTGGATATACCGCCAGATACCGCCGCGGGAAACCTTCCAGGAAGTTCTCGATCTCGCCTTCCTTCGCCCCGCGTGTCTGCGCCCGCACTTGCGAAAGCAAAGACACTTCCGTCGACGCCTGCAGCCGGTCGCGGTCCAACGTTCGGCTGAAGTGATTCGCGGTGGCCACAAACAATTGCCACAACATTTCCGCTTTCCATGGCGTCAACGCCTCAGGATTTACGGCGTGTATGTCCGCATAGGTCAGCAGCGTCAATCTCTGCAATCGTTCCAGCGTTCCCGCCGTTCTCGCGAACAAACTGACCGTGCCCTGATCGAAAATGTCCCGGCGCTGCATCGTCGCGGACATATCCAGGTGATGCGCGATCAGAAAGCGCACTTCGTCTTCTTCTTCCGGCGCCAGGCCCAGTCTCTTGGCCGCGGTTTCCAAAGCCTGCAGGCTTCCGGTGACATGGTTGTCCACCGGCATCCCTTTGCCGACGTCATGCAGCAGCATGGTCAGGATCAGCAGGTCGCGTCGCTCCAGCGTCTTCCATAGCGGCGAAAAGTTCGCGCCCAGTCCGTCCGTCGCGTCGCCCAGCTCCTGCAGGTGCTCGATGGTTCGCAGCGAGTGCTCGTCCACCGTATAGCGGTGATAGTAATCGCGCACCACCAGCGAATCGATGGCCGCGAATTCCGGCAGCGCTTCCGTCAACAATCCCAGCCTCTGCATCGGCCGCAACGCCACGCCCGGATAATCCGCGCCGAGAATGTCGCGCAGCGTGGCCCACGATAGCTCCGCGTTTTGCGCCCGCACTTCCGGGTGCGTCAGGATGTAAGAAATTGTTCGCTCCGCTTCGCGGCTCAACGGCACGCCCGTAGTCGCCGCTGCGGTAAACAAAGAGAACGTAACCGCGCGGTCCGAAAGCGCTCCAGGCGCGATCACTTCAATCAATCCGTCGCGCTCCGCGAATGGCTTTGCTCCCCCGGGCTCAACTTTCGGCGCGCGCGTCGCGCTGAAGATACGCTCCTTCAACGATAGAGCGGTCAGCGGCGCTTTCTGTTCCATGTGCCGCAGCAGCCTGCGATTCAGAATTCGCGCCTGCCGAAAATACATCCGCATCCATCCCGCGGCTTCATGCCCGCTGGCGCGTTCCGAAGCCAGGGCCAGCTCCGCGGCTTTGTGTTTCACCGGGCCGTCTGCGATTCCCAGCGCTCGCGCCGCCGCCGCGGCTTGCAGTTCGTAGGTAAGGGTGTTGTCGTTGCGGCCGTTGCTGTAATGCAAAAAACATCGAATCTCGCTCAGGAAATCTACCGCTTTCGCTACCAGCTCGTCTTCCGTGGTGATCGTCGTCCGCGCATCCTTACTCTCGCCCCGAATCGTTTGCAGCCACATCGTCGCCTGATAATCTCGCAGTCCACCCGGCGATTCCTTTACGTTCGGCTCCAGGTGGTAAATGGTGTTTCCGTATCGCGACAATCTATCTTTGGTCAGCCGTTGCAGTTGCGCCAGCAAGAATGGCCGCGCCTGCCGCTCCGAGCCCGGCAATATTTTTGTGTCCAGCCGCTCGAAAAGGCTGCTGTCCCCGGACAGGAAACGCCGGTCCAGCAGCGCCAGATGAAACTCCGCGTTGTCTTCTTCTATGCGTTTGCATTCGTCGAGGGTTCTTCCCGCCGAGCTGACCCGGAAACCCAGGTCCCACAGCACCCGCGAAAATTCTCCGATTAGCGGCCGGAATTCCGCTTCGGCCTTCTCGTTGCCGAAAAGAAAAAGGATATCCAGGTCGGAGTAGGGAAACAGATGCCGGCGCCCATAACCGCCCAGCGCCAGCAGACAAAGCCCCTGCGCGTCGCCGTTATGGACGCGCAGCACCTCGCTGAAAACGCGCTGGATATTCCGGTCCGCCAGCTCGCACAACGCGCGCAGCGTTTCGCTCGAGCCCGCGCCGGCTTCGAATTGCTCACGGATTCGTTGCCGCTCGGCCTCGGCTTCGGGGCCGAGTT